>CAYNWK010000101.1:0-15471 GCA_964400875.1 uncultured Anaerolineaceae bacterium
GGCGCCAGGCAGGGGTTGATGATCAAGGGCGGCAAATATCTGGAAACCCTGGCTAGAGCGGATGTACTGCTGATCGATAAAACCGGGACGCTCACCCTAGGAATACCGCAGATTACCGACATACTGGTCAACGGCTCAGTTTTCCACAATGGGAAGAAATCGGATAACGGGCGCCCCACCAGCGAGGAACTCCTTAGCCTGGCGGCCTCGGCGGAGCGATATTCCGAACACCCCCTGGCGGAAGCCATTCGAGAAGCCGCGCGGGAGCGCGGCCTGGAGATTCACGAACCCGAGGGTTTCGAGGCGGTGCCTGGTCAGGGCGTCCGGGCGATGGTGGGTCTGCGCCAGGTCACTGTCGGAAAACGGGCCTGGATAGATCGTCAATTCTCCCCGGAGGAAGGCGCACCCGAAACCAACGGTTTCGCCGTGCAGACCGGCGAGTTGGAAAGTTCGGGGAAGACCTTGCTGTGGGTTGGCGTGGACGGCGACACGGCTGGGGTGCTGGCTGCAGCGGACACCCTGAGACCCGAAACGCCCCAGGCGATCCGCATGCTGAAGGAACTGGGATTTGAAAAAATCGAGCTGCTCACCGGCGATAACCAGCGCAGCGCCGCCTGGCTGGCCGCGAGCCTGGACGCCCAGAACCCGCTGCCCTACCGCGCCGGCTTGCTGCCCGAAGATAAGATCGCCGTCGTCAGGGCATACCAGGCTAAAGGCCACACCGTGGTGATGGTAGGCGACGGGGTCAACGATGCGCCCGCGCTGGCGCAGGCGGATGTGGGTATCGCTATGGGAGCCGCAGGTTCGGACGTCGCCATCGAAGCAGCCCATATCGCATTAATGCGTGAGGATTGGCTGCTGGTTCCCCAGGCCATCCGCATCGCCCGACGGACGATGGGCATCGTCCGGGGCAACCTGGCTTTTACGGTGCTGTATAACCTCGTGGGGCTTTCCCTGGCAGCGTTTGGCTTTTTGCCCCCCATCTTCGCCGCCGCCGCGCAGTCCCTCCCCGATCTGGGCATCCTGGCTAACTCGGCGCGCCTGTTGAGGACCTCCGGAAAGTAATCCGCCAGGGATTACTCATCCATCAATTTTGCCTGATCAGGGGGAAATAAAATGGGTATCCGACGAACACGTTTACCGGATCGCCTTCAACCGGCGCGGGTACATCTGCGCTGGTCACCTGGTACTCCAGGCTGTCGATCATCCCGAGATAACCCGTCTGCACCTGAACCTGTAAGCTGACCATGACGGTCTCGTTGGCCGCCATAATAGGAAATTGCCACTCGACGGTTGAACCGGTCAGCGTATACGCGCCGCTGGCGCCGAGAAAATCCGTCTGCGCCGGGACTTCTGCCGTCAAGATCACATTGCTCGTCGAGTCGGTTGAGTGCAAATGGGTCAGCGATATTGGATAGGGGATCGTCGCGCCAGGGGCTACGACGAAGGAGCTGGGCTGCGAGCTCAATTCAAAACCATGCGGCACGGCCAGCATCGATCCATAGGCATCCACCCGCCCCCAACCGTAGGTGTTATTGGGTACATCGTTTCCAGAACCGCCACAGTCCTGGCTGGTTGTGAGCGGCATAGCAGCCCCTTCAATGACTGCTTCTAGCGCATCCACCTGGCCGGCTAATTGAGGCTGGGCATCGATCAGCAGCGCGGCCAGGCCGGCCACGTGCGGCGCAGCCATGCTGGTGCCGGAGTTGGTGCCGTAGCCGTTCCCTAGGACGCTGGACAGGACCCCGACGCCCGGTGCGACGACCTGTGGCTTGAGGCGGCTGCTGCCGTCCACGCTGACCGGTCCACGACTGCTGAAACTTGCGATGCCGTCGCCGCTGTCCGTCGCTCCGACCGTGAACGACTCGGCGTAGATCGCCGCTGGTGTATTGACGGTTTCACAACCAGGCCCGGAATTGCCCGCCGAATGGACCGTGAGAATCCCCGCGGCGCGGACTGCGGCAACCACCGGTTGGAGGATATCCAGGTTGGCGCTGTTGCACCCCTCCCCTCCCGTACAGCTCCACGAGTTATTGATCACATCCGGCGCCAGGTCGACGCGCGGGTTTTCTCCGGCCAAATCCGTGGGCGCGATGAACCACTGGTAGCACTCGGTGTAGCTGATCGGTGAGCCAACTCCCTGGTTCATGTTGCGGCAGCCAATCCAGCGCGCCCCCGGGGCCATGCCGATCTGGTGTCCGGCGCCGTCATCTCCGACCATAGTGCCCATCGTGTGCGTGCCGTGCCCGAAATCATCGCAAGGTTCTGGGGAATCGGCAGGACAATAGGCGTTAGCCTCATGGATGGCGTCGTGCCAGCTGTAGTTGTGGTCAACGCTGGCGCTCTGCCAGCCGCGATAGTGTTCGATTAATGCCGGATGATCCCAATCGTAACCGGTGTCCTGCCCGCCGATCACGGCGCCTTCCCCGTTGTAACCAGCTGACCAGACCTGCGGCGCGTTCACCTGCTGGATGTTCCACTCCACCCCGCTCACGCTTTCCGGCCCGATGAGTTGCGGTGTGGCCTGAGGTAAGTCAGCCTGGATCTCCGGGTTTGCTTCGATGCGCGCGACCTCCTGCCGTTGGGCCAGCGCCTGGAGCAGCGCCGCGTCGCCGCGCACCCAGATCAGGTTGGCGACCCAATACGGCCGGAATTCAGCCCCAGACTGCTCCAAAAGAGCGATCACGGGGGCCTGGGAGCGAGCCGCGACCTCGGTCAGGCGCTGGTATACGAAGACGCCTTTTTCCAGTTTTGTATCAAACCCGGCCGCGCCGCTCAAGTCTGCCTGCTCTGCCATCACGAGGATGAACTCGCCCTCCCCGTCGCCGGCCTGCGCGGTTTCCTCCAGCACAAGAGGATCGACCTTCGCACGCCAGTCCAGGACGGCCGCCTGGAAGGTCGACTGAGGCAGACCCAGCAAGAGGCCTGAGACCAACAAGATTAATAAGGGGGCAAACGGTTTGCCAGGCATGTATTTGGACATTGGGAGTCTCAAAGATACGGTGTTGGGTAGATTGGCGATAGAAGGGTGGTTCGGGGTTACCCTTCAGGCAAGTTTAGATTCGGCCAGCGCAGCGACCAGTTCGCGGCAAAAATCCGGGATGTCTGCAACTACCCGGCCCCAGACAATGTTGCCGTCCCGGAAAGCAGGTTCGTCAACCCAGGTCGCGCCAGCGTTGATCAAATCGTCCTTGATGCCTTTGGATCCGGTCGCCCTGCGCCCGTCGAGGATGCCGGCAGAGATCAGCACCAGCCCGGCATGGCAGATCGAAGCGACGATCTTGCCTTGGGCGTGAACCTCGCGCACCAGCTCGGTGACCGGTGTGAAGCGGCGCAGCTTATCGGGCGCCCAACCGCCGGGCACCACGACGGCATCGAAATCCTCAGGGGAGACATCTGCCGCGTTGACATCGGGTCTGGCCTCCAAACAGTGCTTGCCGGTGAAGCGTTCGGCTCGCCCGCTGCCGACCACGGTCACCTGGGCGCCTTCCTCTTGCAAACGCATCAATGGCACCCAAAACTCGAGGTCCTCAAACCCATCTTCGACCAGGTAAGCAATCTTTTTTCCGCTCAATTTCATGAGGTTTCCTCCAATTTCTGACTGATTTAGGAGTTACACAGCTTTCCGAAAAAGTAGGGATGTGGAGGCGTAGCCCGCCCCAACACCACCTTTCTTTCCACAAGTGCGTAAGTCCTATGATTACAGCTTGATCAACAGGCGGACTTCAGGCCAGATGAAAGGCAGCACTGACAGCCCGCCGACGATTAAAGCCCCTACCGCCAGCGGCAGCGCCGGTAGCGGCAAGCGCATCAATGCGAAGACCAGCGCTGCCCCTCCCAAGGATACCAGCACAACTCGCGCTAAAGTCCCATCAACCCGGATCAGTCCCGGCACGCGCCGGTTCAAGATGAAGAGCAGCAGGATCGCCTCCCCACTGAAAGCCAGGGTGTTGGCCAACCCGATGCCCGCCGGGCCTAGCGGCCGGTAGAACAGCACGGCAAACAAGACGAAGGAAGCCGCCATCAATCCGGCAGTGAACAGCGGCGTACGCGCATCTTGCAAAGCGTAGAAACCACGCGCGGCCAGCTCCAACAACGAGTGCCCGGCCAATCCCAGCAGGAAAGCGCGCGCCGTCCACACCACGGCGTCCGTGCCGACCGCGTCGAAGCCAAAGATGTCCACCAACGGGCGAATGGCGAAAGCCAGCAATGCGGCTGCCGGCAGGGTCAGCGCCAGGATCACCCGCAGGGTCTGGTTCATCGAGGCTGCGAAGAGAGTCTTTTCCTGGCGGGCGACCTGCTCGGAGAAGGTAGGCAGCAAAGCGGTGCCGATTGCGGTGCCGATCAATGTTTCGGGCACCTGCATGATCAACCAACCGTAGACGATGACCGTGACAGCCCCGGTTGAAAGGCGCGAAGCCAGGTTGTCGGTGGCCAGAAAAACGAACTGAATGAAGGTTACCGTGGCAACGCGCGGCCCAAGCAGGTAGAGCACCTTTCGGACTCCGGAATCCTTGAGGTTAATCGCCGGAGTCCAGCGAAAACCAAACCGTATCAGCCCGGGGATCTGAATGCCAAAGAACAGCGCCGCCCCCAGGATTACGCCGTAAACCAGTCCGTAGACGCCCAACCCCAAGGCAGGCAGGGTCAGCGGGCCTAGCTGGTAGCCGTTTTCCGGCGCCAGCACCAGCACGCCGAAGAGCGTGCCGATGTCGTACATCGCGGGCGCCAGTGCCGGCAGGAAGAAATGCTGGTTGGCTTGCAGCCCTGCGATTACCAGCCCCGCCAGGGAGAAAAGCAGGGTGGCGACCAGGTTCAGGCGCATCAAATCGGCGACCAGGGCTTGTTGATCCAGTGAGAATCCCGGCGACACTCCTAAACGCCACCCGACCAGCTGGTGGGCGAAAAGCGCCACGAGCAGTGAAATCCCGGCGGTGACCAGGAATACTAAATTCGCAATTCGGGAAAATAGATCCCACGCCGCCTGGCGCCCGTCTTTTTCCAGGTATTCGGAGAGCACAGGGATAAAAGCGACCGCCAAGGCGCCGCCCGAGATCAGGGCAAAGATCGTGTCGGGGATGTTGTTGGCTGCGTTGAAAACATCTAGCTCGGCGGTAAGGCCAAACTGCCTCGCGATCAGAATCTGGCGTAGGAAACCGAGCAATTTTTCCAGGCCGAAGAAGAAGGACAGCATCAACGAGATGCGAAAAATTCGAGACATAGGCGTTAGAGGCGTAAGTATAGCATAGGGAACCGGCGATTCGATAAAGCCTACTGTAGAAAAGAACGCCTCAAGTTGCACCTAACCCATAGCTATGGTAGAATTCCAACGCTCGAGAAGGGATTCCACGGTGTGTTCCGCCGGTTTGCCCACCGGGCGTCTCTGGAGGGATGGCCGAGCGGTCTAAGGCGGTTGTCTTGAAAACAACTGTGGGTTAACGCCCACCGGGGGTTCGAATCCCTCTCCCTCCGCCTTCGAATTGTAGATTTTAGCTTGCGGATTAATGATTCTGCGTTCTAAAATCAACAATCTACATTCAAAAATCATCTGGGGAGGTGCCAGAGTGGTCGATTGGGGCCGCCTGCTAAGCGGTTGACGGGGCATAAAACCTCGTCCGAGGGTTCGAATCCCTCCCTCCCCGCTGTTTTAACCCATGCGCAGCGCCGAAAGATCGCCATCGGCGCTTCGGGTTTTTAATATCGAGAATTGCCCTTGAAAGGAGGATGCGATGCAAATTGCGATCATCTCCGACATCCACGACAACGTATGGAAGCTGGCAGCCGCTTTGGAGGGCTTGCAGGCGGCCGACGAATTAATCTGCTGTGGTGACCTGTGTTCTCCCTTTATCGTCGCTCAGCTTGCAACCGGATTTTCGGGACCGATCCATCTCATTTTCGGCAACAACGACGGCGACCAGTTCCGCATCACCCAGGTCGCTTCGCGCTACGATCACGTCCACTTGCATGGCGAGTTGTTCACCGGCGAAATCGGGGGAATGCGGGTGGCAGCCAACCACTACCCTGATATCGCCAGGGCGATCGCTGCTTCAGGCGATTTCGACCTGGTCTGTTATGGGCACAACCACGCCTACCAAATCGAGACCACCGGCAATACCCTGGCCATCAACCCCGGCGCCTTGATGGGCTACGATCCCTTGAACGGGGTAGATATCCCCTCGACGTACGTGCTCTACACGGCTGAAACCGGGGAAGCTGCTGGTTACCGAGTCGCAAACGACGAAATCCGTCCCTATCTTTAACCTTTTCCGAGAGTCCTCAGTAGCGCTCGTTCATCCACACAATGCGGACTTTAAAACTTTCCTCACTCCTGATTCTCAGCCTGGCTTTGCTGGCGGGCTGCCAACTTTTCAGTGCGGCTTTCCAGGCCGACCCCATGGAGAGCCCGGAAGCCGAAACCGATCTATTCTTGCCCTTTATGCAATCCGGCGAAGGGGATAACTTGGGAGACGAACTCCCCAACGGGTACACGGTGGCCGGCAGCCAGGTATATACGGTCAACCTGCGCCTGTCTGTGTTCAACGAAGGCCCCGGCCAGCCGGACAAGCAGAACCTGTGGGTCGCCCTGATCAGCGACCAGCCGCCCTACCAGACCGTTAATGCGGCCAAGATCAGCCCCGCGGGTTATCGAACGATCACGGACGAATACGGCAATCGATACGCCGAATTCGACCTGGCCGATCTCGCCCCCGGTGAGCGAGTCGATCTGGAATTCGGCTATCTGATCACCGTCAACGAAGTAACCTTCGATCTCGGAGCCTGTCAGGGCGGGCTCCCGGATATCTATACGCAAGCCGAATTGCACATCGAAGCGGATAACCCCCAGATCCAGGAATTATCCGCGCAGCTTGCCGCAGGTAAAGGTGACTCCTGCGAAACCGAGCGAGCCTTCTATACCTACGTGGCGGACAACCTGGTTTACAGCTTCAACGGGGCAAACTGGGGCGCCCAGGCTGCCTTGGGTGAGATGGGCGCCGACTGCACGGAATACGCTTCGCTGCAAGCCGCGCTCAGCCGGGCCGCCGGTATCCCCGCCCGCTACGTGGAGGGTCTTTACGTGCTGGGTGAAAAAGACGAGGCGAGCGCGCGCACCGAACACGCCTGGTTGGAGGCCTATCTACCTGGGACAGGCTGGACTCCGATGGATCCAACCCTGGGACGCGTACCCTTAGATCGCCAGGAGTACTTCGCCGGCTACCCGTCCAACCACATCATCGTAACCCGCGGGCGCAGCCCTTCAACCCTGCGTGGGGATAGCTACTGGACGCACCTATACTGGCCGGGCGACAGTACGCAGATCTCCGTGGTCGATCACGGTTGGCAGATCATCCCCTCCAGTCAATAGGCTTCGTGCCGGCTCAATTATGTTTGTAATGGATTTCGGGAAGCTCGCGCAGGCGTTGGGCAGCCTGCTCGGCTGTCAGATCGCGCTGCGCTTCTCCCAGCATCTCGTAGCCGACCATGAATTTCTTCACCGTCGCCGAGCGCAGCAAAGGGGGATAAAAATGCGCATGCAGCTGCCAGTGCGACTGGTCGCTATCCAACGCCGGCGCGCCATGCCAGCCCATTGAATACGGGAAAGAGGTCTCGAACAGGTTGTCGTATTTGATCAGCAGCCTTTTTAGACTCTGGGTCAGGTCGGCGCGCTCGACCTCGCGCAGGTCGGGCAGCCGGCGCACCTGCCGGCGCGGCAGCAGCAAAGTCTCGAATGGCCAGATGGCCCAATACGGCACCAGGGCGACCCAATGCTCGCTCTCCAAAACCAGGCGTTCTTTAACCTTAAGTTCGAGGTCCAGGTAATCCAGGAGCAGCGGGTGTACGTGCTCGCGATAGTACTGCCGCTGGTGATGGTCTTCCTTCGCTGGCTCGTTCGGAATGCGGTCGCTGGCCCAGATCTGCCCGTGCGGGTGAGGGTTCGAACAGCCCATGATGGCGCCTTTGTTCTCGAAAATCTGCACCCAGGTGTATTGGCGGCTTAATTCGATGGTTTGCTCGCACCAGTCATCAACCACGTTGCGGATGTCCTGCAGGTCCATCTCGGGGAGGGTTAAATCGTGGCGCGGCGAGAAACAGATCACCCGGGAGGTCCCGTGGATGGACTGCATCGCCAGCAAGGGATTCTCCGGGCTTTCTAAGTGGTGAATCTCGGGGAGTAAGGCGGCGAAATCGTTGGTAAAGACGAAGGTCGAGGTATAGTTCGGGTTGCGCGCTCCTCCGGCGCGTTCGTTGCCCGGGCATAGGTAGCAGGTCGGGTCGTATTCAGGCAGGTCTTCCAGAGGCAGCTTTTCGACTTTCCCCTGCCAGGGACGCCGATTGCGGTGAGGAGAGACCAGCACCCATTCGCCGGTCAGCTGGTTTAATCGGCGGTGAGGTTGTTCAACCACTTTGGATCGCTTCAGCCAGTGTTCCGGCGCCCGCCGCGGCGCTGACCGGGTAGACTTGCGCTCGGATACCGCTTTCAGCCTGGTAGCTTTCAAGGACGTGGGCGGCGAACGGCTCGACAAATGCCTCCTCCACAATGGCGATCATGCAGCCCCCAAAGCCGGCCCCCGCCTGGCGCGCTCCGATGACTCCGGGACCGCTATCCATAGCTGCGTACATCTTTTCCATTTCAGGCGAGCAGATCTCGTATAAATCCCTGGCGCCGGCGTAAGAATCCGCGGCCAAGTCTCGAATGCGCACTCTATCACCCGCGACGATCGCTTCGGCAGTGTCCAGCACGCGCTGGTTCTCCTCGATGACGAAGCGGCAGCGCTTGGCGATGACCTCGGGTAATTCGTGGTCGAATTTCTCAAAATCGTTTCGGGATATGTCCCGCAAAGCGCGAATCTCCGGCAAGAACCCGGTTAAGATGCGTACTCCCTGCTCACACTGCGCCCTGCGTTCCGCATATTCCGATCCGGTCAGCTCGCGCTTGACGCGCGTGTCGCAGATCACGACTTGCATACCGGCAGCGATCGGTTGATTTTGGCTGGTCAGATCCCTGCAGTCCAACAGCAGCGCGCAGTCGGCCTGGCCCATCGTCGAAGTGTATTGATCCAGGATGCCGCAGTTCATGCCCACGAATTCGTTCTCAGCGCGCTGGCAGATCAAGGCCACGTGCAGCGGCTCGATCGCCAGATCGCCCAGCTTGGCGAACAGCATCGCAGTGGAAACCTCCAAAGCGGCCGAGGAGCTCAACCCGCTGCCCACCGGGACGGTGCTGTGCACCAGCCCGTCGAAGCCAGAGAGCGAAATACCCTCTTCCTGCATGATGGAAGCCACGCCGCGCGCATAATTCGTCCAGGGCGACTGCCAGTCTTTATCCAGGTGATCCAGGTCGAACGCACCGCCGCTCTCAAGGTTGAGGGAATACAAACGGACGCGCCGATCCGTCCGTGGACGGGCAGCGATCCAGGTATCCCGGTCGATCGCCTGGGTCAACACGAAGCCCTGATTGTAATCGGTGTGGCTGCCCATCAGGTCCACCCTGCCAGGCGCGCGCGTCCAAACCTCCGGCTCGCCGGCAAAGCGCGCCCGGAACTCATCGAGCAGCCGCGCTTTTCTTGCTTCTAAATCCATAAATTCGAATTTTTAGCCTGCCAGCTGCTTACTCCATCCGTCGGCGGAGAACAGCGTGCATGGTAACCGAGACAACGATGATCAAACCGTATATCAATTGGGTCCAGAATCCGGTCAGGCCCACCGAGACGATTGCGGCTTCGATTGCGCCGATGATAAAGCTGCCGATGAAGGTGCCTAAAACGGTGCCGGTGCCGCCGAAAACGGAAGTGCCGCCTAAGAACACGGAGGAAAGCGTGTTGAGCAGGTATCCATCGCCCAGGCTGGGCCAGAAATACGTCACATGCAAGCTGGCGATCACGCCGGCAAAAGCCGAGACCAACCCCACCAGCGCAAATACGATCATGCGCACCCGTCTGGTGTTGACACCCATCAACTTGGCGCTTTCGACGTTGTCGCCGATCAGGTAGATATGTGCCCCGATCCGGTGCCGGTTGAGCAGCACCCAGGTCAATATGGCTATCACGACTAGCCAGATCATCTGCGCCGGAAAAACACCGCCGATCTTACCGACCAGCAAGGGATAGATGATCGAATCTTTAACCGCCACCAGCGTGCCGCTTCTCCCTTGAGAGAGAACGAGAACTGCGCCGCGCCAGAAGAACTGGGTACCGATGGTGGCCACCAGGGAAGGGATCCCGAACCAAACAACGATGACGCCGTTCAACAGGCCGGCAAAAAGTCCGACTGCCAGCGCGGCCAGTGTGGCCAGCACAGCGTTACCTGTGGCGTCAAACACGAAGATGAAGCCCACCATGCCGATGGCCATAATCGAGCCGAAGGAGAGGTCCATCTCTCCGGCAATCACCGCTAGCGTCAAGGGCAATGCCATCAGCGCGAAGAACGGGATCGTGGACATGAACGAGAGGTAGATACGTGGTGATAGAAAAACGTCAGGCGCTGTGATGATAAAGAACAACCAACCTGCGAAGAAAACTCCCAGGATGCCCAGTTGGGGACCATAAGTGCGCAGAAACTTCGATAACCTGCTTTTCTCTTCGTAGCTGCGGTCCGCTTCTTGCGGAGCGACTTCTTTTGCCGTCGTGTTCATCTTATACCGTCCTATGGGTAGGGCTCCGCGGGTCAATCGAAGCTGCCGGTCTCAGCCACCCTGTACATCTTTTCCATCAGGTCGTCCAGGGTAATATCTTTGGTCATGAATTCGCCAGCCACGGTGCCGCGGTCGATCACTACGACACGGTCGGCGACCGAATAGACGTGAAAGATATTATGGTCGATGAAAATGGCCGATTTGCCGGCTTTCTTAATGCCCCGCACGAAATCCAGCAGCTTGCGCGTCTCTTTCAAGGACAATCCCATCGTTGGTTCGTCCAGGATGATAATGTCGGCGTCGAAGTAAAGGGCACGAACGATTGCCACGCCTTGCTTCTCGCCGCCGGAAAAAGTGCCGATGCGCGAATCGGGAGATACAGCGCTGGAGGTGAACCCCATGGACTCGAGCATCAGACGATCGGTTTCCTCGCGCATTTTCTTGACGTCCATCAGGCCGATTGAATTGCTGATCTCCCTGCCGATGAAGATATTGCGCCACAAAGTCTGCTGCTCCGCCAGGGCGCGTTCCTGGTAGACCGTCTCGACGCCTAGTTCGCGTGCTTTGGGGACGGTCAGGTTTTCAACCGGCTCACCGTTGAACAAGATCTTCCCGGTGGTAGGATGGTGGTAGCCGGTGATGATTTTGATCAAGGTTGATTTCCCGGCGCCGTTGTCGCCCAGCAAACCGACCACCTCGTTGGGCCCGAGTACGAAGTTTACGTCGTGGAGCGCCCTTACTTCTCCAAACCACATCGAAATGTCGCGCAGCTCTAATCTGTTATCCATTAAGCACCTCCAAAACCCGCAATCCATCCTTCCAAAGCAGATCGCTACGAGTCAGGATTATGTTAAAGCCTATCATACCTCACTCACCTCTGCAGCAATTTCCGACAGCGAACTATCGGCAATTGCTGCAGAAGCCTACTGCGTGAGGCTGCGCGCCCTTGCGATGCTTGCTGCTTATCGTCTGGAAGAGCGCGCAGCCTCATCAAAACACGACTAGCGGATTTGCTTCTCGACCAGGTCGGCCAGCAGATCGACGTTGTCTGCGTGGGCGAAGCCGGCCCCAGTGTCGATGTGCAAACCGGTGAAGGCATAGTTGTTGGTCAGGCAGATCTGCAAAATCGGCAGGTAGCCTTGCAGCCACTGCTGCTGGTCGCTGACCAGGTCGGTCCAGCCGCCCCGGATAGCTTCCACCGTCGCGGAGGACAGGTCAAACCCCGCTGCATAAACATCATCGGGGCCGAGGCCGGCGGCGGTCAGGTAAGTCTCCAGGGTGGCGGTCAGAGCGCCGTGATCGGTGACGACCAGCTTGATGTCTGGGTTGGCCTGCATCACACCGACAAAGGTCGATACCCCTGCAGTCGCATCAGCATTGGTCGCGTCGTCGATCTCCTGGTAGACGACCTCCATACCGGCTTCTTCCAAGGCCTCTTTGACCCCGCGGGTGCGCTCTCCGCGCCCAGCCTGGCTCAGCAAACCCCACACGAAGGCTTTGTCGCCCTCGCCCAGGCCAAAACGGTTGACTGCCTCGCTGCCCAGCGCATGGCCGGCTGCGTATTGTTCCGCGCCGACGTAGCCAAAGCCCTGGGATGCGTATGGAGCCTCGAGCGTCGGCAATGTTACATTCTGGCTGGTGATGATGATGCCCTGGGATTCGGCGTCCTCGACCAGCGGCCGGTAGGCGTCATCCCCTGGGTGCCCCATGATGGCAATGCCGTCGGGGTTGGTGGCGATGGCTTCGGAGAACTGGGTCACCATCTTCTGCGGGTCCCAGTCGGACCACACGTATTCCACGTTGGCGCCCAGGTCTGCAGCGGCAGCTAAAGCGCCGTTATATACCACGGTCGCGAAAGGTCCGCCGGGAGGTCCGCCGGGGAAGAAGATGATGTCCGTGTTGCTGCACCACTTGTCCCCTTGTGCGGGGGCTGGCCCACTGGTCTCGCCGGGCTCTGTAGCAGCCATGGCCTCGGTAGGCGCTTCGGCGACCGGTTCACCCTCGGTGGCTGCTGCTGCTGGCGTGTCGCCAGCCGGTGCAGAGGTGGCTTCCGGTGGCGTTGGCTGGCATGCGGCCAGGACAAAAGTCAAAATAAGCAGGGCGGGGATCACCCATTTTGTGATCAGGTTCTTCATTTTCCTATCTCCTTGACTGAATTAATTGTGTTCCGATCCTTCGTGAGACCTTCTGGTTTTGCTGCTTTTCTCGTGAGACACCTCCTTGTTTCATTCTTGCTGAGATTTTTGCAGGTTACGGGGGCTGAATTCTTGTACGCATTACGCCGGTAAGTCGGACTAATGCCATTGTGCTATCTTCTTAAGCGGGTATTCTTCTTCCGCTTCGCTCTCCGTTGCGACCCACAAGAACAACTCGAGCGGGTCCATCGCTTCGATAAATTTATCCAACTCCTTCTTGTCCAAATCCACGATCACGGGCATGCTTTGCAGCTCTACCGACCACCCCTCCCGGATCTGAATACTGGATTGCATCGTCAAATCATTCTCGAAGCGCCATGGCATCTCGTCAGGCGACCAGCCGTTTCGCCAGCGAAGCAGCCTGGCTGGCGTCGGGCGCGTAGCCGTCTGCGCCGATCTTCTGGGCGTGGTCGGCGGTGACCGGCGCGCCCCCGATGATGATCTTGACCTTATCCCGCAGGCCGGCCTCGCGTATCGCCTGGATGGTCGTGTCCATGCGCGGCATCGTCGTGGTCAGCAGGGCGGACATCGCCACGATATCGACTTCGTTCTCTTTGATGGCGTTGACGAACTTCTCCGCTGCAACGTCAGTGCCTAAATCGTAGATCTCGAATCCAGCGCCTTCCAGCATCATTGCGACCAGGTTTTTGCCGATATCGTGCAGGTCGCCCTGGACAGTGCCGATGGCGACCTTGCCGGCTGGCTTGACATCCGCGTCCACCAGTAAAGGCTTGAGGATCGCCAGGCCGCCTTTCATCGCCCGGGCGGCGATCAGCATCTCCGGGACGAAATATTCGCCTTCCTCGAAAAGGCGCCCGACTTCGTCCATGGCAGGGATCAGAGCTTCGTGCAAAATCGTCCCGGGTTCTACTTCTTTAGCCAGCGCAGCCTGCACGCTTTCCGTGACTGCCAGCAAATCACCGACCAAAATGCCTTCGTAAATCGGTTGCAGTGTTGAGTCCATCGTCTCTCCAAATCGATAAGATTGATAAAGGTTCACAGACCGGCGTACGGGGTATCTCGGATGGTATCGACCATTGCCCAGAAGTTCTCCATCGGGGTATCGAGCTGTACGTGGTGTGTCGGGGCCAGGATCAGCCCGCCGCCCTTACCCAGAGTTCGCAGGCGTTCGAGCACCTCCGCCCGCACCACCTCCGCGGAGCCGAAAGGCAGGGTATGCTGCTCGTCGATCGAGCCCCAGAAGCACAGCTGTTCTCCGTAAGTCGCCTTGATCTCGGCCGGGTCCATACTGGCGGGCTGAATCGGATTCAATACATCAAGGCCGATCTCGATCAGCTCGAGGATGATCGGCCGGATGTCGCCATCGGAGTGGTAGGCGACCTTCAATTGTGGGTTGATCGACTTGAGCTCGGCGATGAAGCGCGCCATGCGTGGCTTCAAATAACGCCGCCACATACCCGGTGAGATCAGCATCCTGTTTTGGGCGCCCACGTCATCGCCCGTCCAGATCATGTCCACGCCGAGATCGACCAGCTTTTTCGCTGCGGTCAGGTGATATTCGAAGGGAATGTCGAGGATGGCTTCCGCCAGATCCGGATCGACCACCATGTCCAGCAGCATCTGTTCCAGGCCTCGCAGCGCCCAGGCTGTTTCGAAAATGGTGGTCACGGTGACGCCCACTATCCAGTATTCATCCTTGAAATCGCGCACCATCTGCTCGGCGTCGCAATACAGTTCGAGCCGGTGAGGGTCGGGCGGCCGGTAGCCGGGGATGGCTGCCTCGTCCGCCAGGGGGTGGGCGGCGATCTCGGTGTAGTGGCCGCGCCCGAAGGGCGTCTCGTACGGGTGCACCCGCCAACCGATGCCCCATTCGTCCGTATAGGGCTTCACGTCCTGGTAGTATGAATTCGCCCAGCCGACCGAAGTGAGCAGCATATCCTCGCCGAGCCCGCGCTCCAGGGAATATGTGTTGCCGCCGCCGTGGGGATTGTGCAGGCTGGCCTCGGAGATGCCCAATTCCTTTCGCAGGCGCAGGGCAAACTCTGGCGTGAAGCTGACCTGCATCGGGCAGCGGTCCGGCGTTTCGTGGTTCAGCGCAAGCTGGACGCGTTCTCGGGGTTTCATGACTGCTTCAGCTCTCTGGATTGCTCCGTTTGACCGTATACATGCTGGTAACAGTAACGCAGTTCCTCCATCAGCTCCGCCGGGATCTCGTCCGGCTGGCCGATTTGCAGAGCCAGCCAGACCATCCTGGCGATCTCCTCGACCATTACCTCGCTCTTGAGCGCTGCTTCCTCACTGGGTCCGATGGTAAACACACCCTGGTTCTTTGACAAGACTGCCGGAGACGAACCGAATGATTCATCCACGATTTGCCCAATCTGCACTCACCGATCAAGAGAACCCGCCACAAGGGATGGCTTCCGTGGCGGCATTCCATCCTACACTCTTGAGGAACTCTTACGAATGATTAAACTCGGATCTACCCAGTCTATCCTGGCGTTGAATTCCTCATCGTTCTGGCGGGTGGCGATCATATTCTTGATCTGTTCCACCGCCAGGGCGCCCAGCGCTTTCAAGTTTTGTCTCACGGTGGTCAGCGGCGGCGAAAAATAGGCGGCTTCAGGGATATCGTCGAAGCCGACGATGCCCAGGTCTTGGGGAACGCGCAAGCCGATTCGCCGG
>CAYNWK010000102.1:0-15182 GCA_964400875.1 uncultured Anaerolineaceae bacterium
CCAGGAAAACAGCAGATCAGCGTACAAAACCAGAACGATGTCTCGGACTGGCCGTGCTTCACCAAGATCTATCTGATCTTCCCCCTAGCAGGATTGCCTGACGGAAAAACAGTCGTATCCGCAACTCTGACGATGTTTCATTTCGGCAACGCGGGAGGCGGAGAATATGGTGAACCGCCGATCTCGTTAATCCAGGTATCGGCGGTGGGGGAGAGCTGGGACGAGAACACATTGACCTGGAACAACGCGCCCCTGGCGTCGGAAAATGTCAGCCGTACCTGGGTCGAACCGATTGGCCCCGAGATTTCCGAAGTGCCGCGTGAATGGGATGTCAGCAGCGCTGCCCAGGAAGCCTATCTTGCGGGAGAGCCGCTGCGTCTGGTATTATATTCAGCGGATGCGCCACAGCATACCGGGAAATATTTTTGGTCCTCAGACACTGGGGATTGGAATTCGCAAAGTCGACCTACCCTGACGGTATCGTGGGGAGAGCCTTAGGTAGGCAAACCACCGCTTTGCAGTTTTATCAACTGCCAGAAAGGCAGTAAATACGCTCTTCATCTCGTTCTCTGATATGATTAATGACACCGGCTTGCGCTCGGTGTCACAAATATTTGGGTACTTTTATCTATATCACTTTCATGCTTCGTTGATTTAATTATGTCTGTAACAAATCCCACCCTTATCCGTTTATTAGGTTAGAGATCATGCCCGTTTGGAAGGACGTGGATGAATCTCAACTGCTCAAAGCGGCAAAATCTGGTGAGACAGAGGCGTTTGGCGAAATTTACGAACGATACGCCAAGTTAATATTTAAGTATCTGTATTCCCAATTAAGTAGCCGCGAAGATGCAGAGGATCTAACCGAGGACGTATTCCTGCGCGTTTGGGATTCCTTGGGTAGATACCAGGACAAGGGCTTTCCTTTCTCTGCGTATCTATTTCGAATTGCACGGAATGCTCTGATCGATCACTACAGGCGTTCGAAGAACAGCGAATTACCAATTGAGGATATGCAAATCGTCGCCAACTCGAATCCAGCCGAGAAAGCGACGAGCAATTTGGTGCACGAGGAACTGCGAGAGGTGCTTGATCAGCTGAAAGACGACTATCGTGATGTGCTGATCTTACGGTTTCTTAGTGAATTGTCCCCCGCCGAGACCGCCCAAATCATGGACCGGTCGGTAGGCGCGATCCGCGTATTGCAGCACCGTGCCATAGGCGCAATGCGTGACTTGCTAGATAGCAGTCAAAGAAAACTCAGATGAATAGAACTCCCGACGAGATTGAGCGCATTTTCATCGCAGGCTTGGAAGCGATTCAGGGTGGGGATGCCACGATCGACTCGTATCTCACTCAATACCCCGATTTAGCCGACGAACTGCGCCCACAGCTCGAAACTTCGTTTTGGCTGCTAAAGCGCAAGGATGCCGTTCAGCCCAGCCCGGATTTCTTGCCCGTCTCCAAGCGCCGGTTAATGGCGAAAATCAACGCGTCCCAACCGGAGCATATCTCCTTTTGGGATAAGTTCTTACAGGTCTTAAACCGTCAGAGGCTTGCGCCGGTGGCTTTCGTGCTGGTGATGATCGTTTTCATGGTCGCTAACCTGACCATCGTCAGCCTTTCCCAGAATTCGCTCCCTGGAGAACCGCTTTACCGGACTAAACGTTTGCTGGAAGAAGTAACGCTAGCGACTACTTTGGACAATGCTGAGGTCGCTCAGCTCAATATTAACTTCGTTCGCAGACGGTTGGATGAGGTCGAATCGTTGGTGTTGAAAGGCCGCTACGAAGAAGTCGACCGGATCGTTAATGAATATGAACAACAAGTCAACCAGACCATAGATACAATCGATCAGGTCGCTGCGGAGGACACGCAAACCGCCCAACAATTAGCCCGGCAGTTGGAGGCAATCCTGGCTCTCTCCCGGCCCTGGTTGACCAGCTTGAATGCAAGCGTACCCAGCTCGGTTGCCCCGGCACTAACCAAAGCTTTGCTGATTTCGGATAACGGCCAGGCCGCGGCGCAGATCTTATCGCAGGGCCCCGGGCAGTCACCCACGGCGACTTCTCCGCCGCTGCCGACAAGAACCCCTTTCCAAATCCCCTCTTCGACACCAACCTCAGGATCGGGCGGCTCTTTCGGTCCGTCTCCCACTTCGGCACCTACACAAGCACCTTTGCCAACCAAAACACCTCTGCCTAGTGCGACGAACACGGCTAAACCTCCTACCGCGACGCCAGTGCCGACAAATACCAATCCACCTCCACCTACGAATACCCCATTGCCGACCAACACCAACACACCGACAGCCACCAATACACCCACACCGACATTGACGAATACGCCGACGCCGACCAACACCAACACTCCTACGCCGACGCCGACCAATACGCCGACGCCGACCAGCACCAACACGCCGACGCCGACCAACACCAACACGCCCACGGCGACCAACACCAACACGCCCACGCCGACCAACACCAACACGCCCATACCGATCAACACCAACACACCGCTGCCGACCAATACGAATACACCTGCGCCGACCAGCACATTGCCTGGACCGAGTGGTGACGGGAACACCTCCACACCGACTCCGGCGAACACATCTGCGCCGGATGGCTCAGGAAGCGCGACAACGACTGCTCCAACTATAGTCCCGGCTGAACATGAAAATCCAGCTCCTTGATCACCAGGATGTTAATATAGGAAATTCGTCACATCAAAACGCCATAATTTATTCTTGATCATGACAGCATCGAACATGCAAGCTAGATAACACCAGTCATTCTCGGGGGAAATCATCTTCTATCTACTCTTCTACCAAAGAGAAAAAGTTCAAGGGATTGATGTGGGCTTTATTAAGAACCGATTAAGTGTAACAATAGGGGAGATTATGCGTTTATTTAATTGAGCGAGGAAAACCCAAAGATTGGGCAAACTAACTCGAAAAGGCAAACCCATCGCGAGGTGGCGACGCAAAGTCAATGGGTCTGAATTTATACAGACAGCCTGACTGCCGGGAAGGTGATCTTCTTGGCAGTTTTTCTATAAAAATCACCGTAAAGACTTGGCTTGCGTAAAATCGCTAACCGGAATCCGGACAGATATTTATCGCTTTTTCTAGGTTTATTCACCGAGCAGGCATCATCGCCAAGACTTGAGGAGCACTCAGTGGTGTGGATCAGGTAGGGGACTCCCAAGCACTTACTCAGGTCAGTTGCCCGGCTTTGACATCAGCTATTCCATCGTCGTTTCAAAAAGTAAATTGTAATCGAAATTCACTAGCTTCTTGGATTCAGCTTTAATCTGTCAATCCATTGGGGAAAATCGGAGACCGTTCAAGGGGATTGTTACATTCGATTAACGGTTCCGTGTAATAGGAAAACCCGGCCGAGATAATTGCCTTATGTCGGATGGGCGGAGCGATCTTTTTGCTGCCACACAAAGCGTAACAATTTTGATCAGCCATCGTTATAAATTATGGATGATAAACTCACCTTAAATGGTCCAATTCACTACCTGGGGCGATTGGACGAAAGTAATCCGAAACAGCAGAACGACGCAAAACTCGCACTTAATTCACAGCTTACAAGCCGTCTTGAATTTAATCTCCCGATCATGTAAAGAGCGGTTGTGCAAGATTTAAGGTGGGCCGGAAAAATGCAGGCATCCGACGAGATCCTTTCCGGTGTTATTACAGGTGAGCTGATGAAGAGCGGTGCATTGAGAATACTGGCATCGGATTTGTATCTTTGGAGGCAGGCAGAAGAGTCCGCAAGTATGACAATTGTCGGAAGGGCGGAGCGTGCCAGGAGACCACGTGATTATTCATCAGAAATTGCGGGAGGGAGAAGTAGTTTAGATGGAACATACGACTTCGAGCATGAACTTATGGCTTGAAACTCCTCTGCGGACAAAAATTCATAATGCTTCCCGGGTGATCCCCCGGCACGTACAATGGCGTTTGTTCACTTTTAATTTAATTCTGAGCGACGTTATATCTATTGGCGTGGCTTTCCGCCTGGCGTACTACGTACGCTTCGAATCGCCGCTCAACTCACTTTTTCAGGCAGTTGAGCCACCGATCCTCTTCTACCAACGCTTGGTGTTAATCCTGTTACCGCTTTGGTTAGCCATTTTCGCCTTAATGGGTTTATACGATCGCCAGAAGTTGCTCGGCGGTACGCAGGAATACGCGGCGTTGTTCAACGCCACGACCGCTGGCATGTTCCTGGTCATCGGCGCCGGCTTTCTCGATCCGGGTTTCACCTTCGCGCGCGGATGGTTGTTGCTTTCCTGGTTGTTCGCCTTCTCCCTGACCATCTCCGGTCGCTTCATAATTCGCCGATTGGTTTATGCACTACGCCAGCGCGGTTATTTCCTGTCGTTCGCTGTGATCGTCGGCGCGAACAACGAAGGGCTTTCCCTGGCAGAGCAATTAATGCGCTGGAAAACTTCCGGCTTGCATGTATTAGGTTTCGTCGATGAGAAGCTGCCTGCGGGAACGCCGATTTTGAGGCACCTATATACTCTGGGTTCGGTTGACGATCTCGATCGGCTAATTAAGCGATATGGCATTGAAGAGTTGATCATGGCAAGCAGCGCGATTTCTTCGCGCGACAAGATGCTCGATATCTTCAAGCGCTATGGAGTTGACAGCAATGTCAACGTGCGGATGTCCTCGGGGCTCTATGAGATTATCACCACTGGCTTGACCGTCAAGGAATTCGCTTATGTTCCATTGGTTGGGGTCAACAAGGTCCGGCTTACCGGTATCGATGAGTTCTTGAAGATGTTGCTGGATTACACGCTGACCATCCCGGGAATGATCTTAATCTCCCCGATATTGTTGTTGATCGCAATCGCCGTTAAGCTGGACTCCCCAGGGCCGATCATCCACCGCAGGCGGGTGATGGGAGTGAACGGCAAGCAATTTGACGCATACAAATTCCGCACGATGTACGTCAACGGGGACGAGATCCTTGAAAAGTATCCGGAATTACAGTCCGAATTAAACCGTACACATAAATTAAAGAATGATCCACGGATTACCAGGATTGGCAACATCTTGCGTAAAACCAGCCTGGATGAGCTTCCTCAGCTGTTCAACGTAGTTAAACGCGATATGTCCCTGGTTGGACCACGCATCATTACCCCGGTTGAGGTAGAGATGTACAACAAGTGGGATATTAACCTGTTGACGGTCCGTCCGGGGATCACAGGCCTGTGGCAGGTAAGCGGCCGGTCTGATGTTTCGTATGAAGAACGGGTGCGCCTGGATATGCATTACATTCGTAACTGGAGTATCTGGTTCGATCTTAAGATCCTGGTTGAGACAATTCCTGCGGTGCTGTTTCGCCGCGGGGCTTATTGAGCAACGTCGCACTAGAACCCCCATTATCTCATCCTTGAGGAGCGCAGTGTGAAAGTTTTGGTTACTGGTGGAGCCGGGTTTATTGGCTCCCATGTTGTAGATGCCTATCTGGCGGAAGGTTATAAAGTCGTGGTGGTAGACGACCTGTCAACCGGGCGCAGATCCAACTTGAATCCGGAGGCGACCTTTTACCAGGTCGATATTCGCTCACCAGAGATCGATTCGATCTTAGAAAAAGAAAGACCAGATTACATCAACCATCACGCTGCACAAATGGACGTGCGGCGTTCTGTAGCCGAGCCGTTGTTCGATGCCGACGTGAATATCCTGGGTTCAATTCACCTGTTGGAGATCGCCAGGAAATTCGGGGTGCAACGAATTGTTTACATCTCCACCGGGGGCGCCGTCTACGGGGAACCGGTTTATTTACCTTGCGATGAGGCCCACCCCATCGACCCGATCTGCCAATATGGAGCCAGCAAACACACTGTAGAACATTACCTGTATATGTATCGCCAGATGTACGGGCTAAATTTCGTTGTTCTGCGCTACCCGAACGTGTTCGGCCCGCGTCAAGACCCCCACGGGGAAGCAGGCGTGGTAGCCATTTTTACCGGAAAAATGTTGGCCGGGGAACAGGCTGTGGTCAATGGAGATGGAGAGCAAACGCGAGATTACGTTTACGTGGGGGATTGCGCTGCGGCAAATGTTCTGGCGCTAACCACAGAAAAAGCCAACACTATATACAATCTGGGCTCTGGACGCGGCACCTCCGTTAATCAGATCTTCGATACCTTAAAAGACATCACCGGTTATGAACTGCCGCGGGTTCACGGGCCTGCGAAGCTGGGTGAAACGCGACACATTTATCTGGATGCCAGCAAAGCTCGCACTGAGCTGGCCTGGCGCCCAACCGTAACCCTTGAAGAAGGTTTGGAAGAAACCGTAGCCTATTTCCGTAAAGCAGAGTTGCCGGCATGATCATCGTCCAGACGCCGCTGCGGGTTAGTTTGTTCGGGGGCGGAACCGACTTTCGAACCTTTTTTCTGGCCGAAGGCGGCTGCGTGCTCAGCTTCGCCATCGACAAGTACATCTTCCTGACCATCAAACAGCGTTTTGACGAGAAGCTGCGCATCGGCTACACCCGCACGGAGATGGTCGATCAGGTTCCCGAGATCCAGCACGAGCTGATCCGGGAAGCGCTGTGCCTGACCGGCATTCGCTCCGGGGTAGAGGTGACCACCATGGGTGACATCCCTTCGCAGGGTTCGGGCTTAGGGTCATCCAGCACGGTGACGGTCGGCGCTTTGCACGCCATGTATACCTACCTGGGTGAGATCGTCACTGCGGAAACGCTGGCGCGCCAGGCTTGCGAGATCGAGATCGACCGGCTGGGTAAACCCATCGGCATCCAGGATCAATACATTGCTGCCTATGGCGGTCTGCGTTTCATGGAATTCACTACCGCAGATCAGGTTTGCTCTCAAAAGATTGATCTGGAGCCCAGCATCAAACGCCAATTGAACGAAAACCTACTTCTGTTCTTTACCGGCATGACCCGCCGTTCGTCCAGGATCCTGGGCGAGCAAAAAGAGAACATCCAGGCGCGTTTGAAGGTGTTGCGCCAGCTGAAGCAAATCGCCTATACCGTGCGGGATGAACTGCTGGGCGGCAACGCCAACGCGGTGGGCGAATATCTGCACGAAAGCTGGCTCTTGAAAAAGCAATTGGCCAGCCAGATCAGCAACGGCGTCATCGACGAGATGTACACCGCGGCGCGGCAGGCTGGCGCGTTGGGCGGCAAGATCACCGGGGCAGGGGGCGGCGGCTTTTTGCTGCTGTACTGCCCGCATGCCCAACAAAATGCGGTGCGTGCAGCTTTGAAGGATTTGCAGGAGCTGCCCTTTCAGATCGAGCCGGATGGCAGCAAAGTGATTTTCAACTATCGGCGTTAGGACTGCCCTCCGGGGTAGGAGACAGGTAAGCAGACAGGAGAGCATCAGGCATGGAAGCGATCAGCGCATATATCACGGACCTACAGAAAACGCTCGACCGGCTGCCCCTGGAACGCATCGAGCAGGTGATCGAGCTGTTGCAGGCGGCGCGTTTGGAAAAGCGCCAGGTGTTCATCATGGGCAACGGGGGCAGCGCTTCGACGGCTTCCCACTTCGTGTGTGACCTGGGGAAGAACACGCGGGTGCCGGGTTGGGCAGACTACCGGGTGATCGGCCTGACCGACAATATGGCTATCTTCTCCGCCTATGCCAACGACGAGGGTTATGAGCAGGTTTTCTCCCGTCAGCTGGCCAGCCTGGTGCAGCCGGACGACGTGGTCATCGGCATCTCCACCAGCGGGAACTCACCCAACGTGCTCAACGCCATCGTGCTGGCCAATAAGCGGGGGGCCATGACGATCGGCTTCACCGGTTTTGACGGTGGGGAGCTGCGCTCGCTGGTTGACCTGGAGGTGCATGTGGACAGCGACTGCATCGAGCAGGTGGAAGATATCCACCTGGTTTTGGAGCACATGATCACCAAGGCGCTGCGGGAGCTGGTCAGTGCAGAACACGACTTAGAACAGTCAATCCCGGCAACGCTGCCCGGCGCCGTACTGGCTGAGCTTCAAAACGATGGGGATCTGAGTAGAGAAAAAACTGGGGAAAATGAAGTAGGTTCTTTAGCGGAGGTCGAGATCAGCGAGCGCTTCTAACAAGGTTTCATAAACCGGAAATGGTTCCAAGCGATTGGCTTCGGGCAGGGCGGCCTGGACGGCGCCGCGGCCGGTTCGCACGAGAATGGTTTTCGATATCCCGGCTGCCTGCCCGGCGGATAAATCGGTAAGCGCATCGCCGATCAGCACAGACCGGGCGATGTCTAAGGAAAGCTCTCGTGCAGCGTCCAGCAGCAATCCCGGTTTAGGTTTTCGGCAGGCGCAGTTTTTACCCGGGGCGTGGGGACACATAAAGACCCCATCGATGCGGCCTCCCGCCGCTTCGATCTCAGACAGGAGCTGCCGGTTGATTTGATGGGCAGTTTGCAAGGAGATCAGTCCCCTGCCGACTGCCGACTGGTTGGTGACGATCACGATCCGGTAAGGACTCATACGAACGCTTGCCAACGCTTGCAGAGCTTGTGGGTAAATGGATACATCTGCCCAAGAGCGCACATAACCTGGACGGTTTTCGATTATTACGCCATCGCGATCTAGGAACAGGGCTGGAAACATCAAAACAATTATACAATCGATGGCAACCAATAGAAGTTGGATAAATAAGCAGGATTAGTTTGATCGAAAATTTACGTTTATATCTCAGCCGGCAAGCCTCGAATTTCTGGCGATATTGTTTAGAACAAAGCCTTTTTTTGCTCGTCGGTTGGATCCCAACCATCGCCGGGATCGGCTTGAGGGGCATTCTTTATCGATTGATTCTGCGCATGGATGGATGGGCGGCGATTGAAAACGGGGTGCGGTTACGCTTTGCCGATAATATCCACTTGGCAAGCGGGGCTTATCTCGATTACGGTGTTTATCTACATGCTTGCCCGAATGGGATTGATATCGGGGAAAACACGATCATCATGCACGGAGCGATCTTGCACGTATACAACTTTCGAGGTATTCCCCAATCCGGGATAAAAATCGGTCGCGACAGCCTGGTTGGAGAGTATACGGTGATTCGTGGGCAAGGTGGCGTGACAATAGGTGACAGGGTTTATACCTCGCCATTTACACAGGTTATCGCGGTAAACCACGTGTTTGACGATCCAACCAAGCCGTTTGTCGATCAAGGCATCACCGCGGAGGGGATCGTGATCGATGACGACGTTTGGTTGGGTGCGGGGGCGATTATCACCGATGGGGTGTGTGTTGGAAAAGGCGCGGTGGTGGCTGCAGGCGCGGTGGTCACCAAAGACGTGCCTCCATACACCGTGGTCGGCGGCGTACCTGCCCGTCCGATTAAAGACATCGAAGAAGTGGCTGCTTTGCAGCGTGAACGAGTCGTTTATTATGAAAAAATGGAGGGGTATAAATGACCACCCTATCAGTTGTCATACCAGCCTACAACGAGGAAGACGGGATCGCCGAGATCGCCGGGCGGGTGTTGTCGGTACGGGAAAAACTGTCCCGCGTGGGCGTCGATGAGCTCGAATTGCTGGTAGTTGATGACGGCTCCCGCGATCAGACCGCGGCGATCGCCAGCCAGATTGACGGGGTGTGCCTGATCCGCCACCCGGTCAACAAAGGCTACGGCGCGGCGCTGAAGACCGGTTTCAACCAGGCTCGGGGTGAGCTGATCGGCTTTTTGGACGCCGACGGCACTTACCCGCCGGAGTTCTTCCCCGAGCTGTGCGTCAAGGCCATGAACGGCAGCGACCTGGTGATCGGCTCGCGCATGGCCGGCTCGGACAGCAAAATGCCGGTCACCCGGCGAGTGGGCAACCTGTTCTTTGCCAACCTGTTGACCTTGATCGGGCGGGCGCACGTATCGGACAGCGCCAGCGGGATGCGGGTGTTCAAGCGCGAGATCCTGGAGCGCATCTACCCGCTGCCGGACGGGCTGAACCTGACGCCGGTGATGAGCGCCCGGGCGATGCACGAGGGCGTGCAGATGACGGAAGTGCCCATCCCTTACAGTGAGCGGTTGGGGCGCTCAAAGTTGAGCGTGGTGCGCGACGGGACGACGTTTTTGCATTCGATCGTCTGGACGGTGTTGAACTACAACCCGGTGCGCATCTTAGGCTTGATCGGGATCGGCGGCGTGGCGGCGGCCGGGCTGGTGGCGCTGGGCTTGGTGGCGCTGCGCTTGAACGGGGTGACCACTCTGGGACCCTGGGGTGTGGCAGCTTTGTTCTGGGCGATGGTCTCAGGCGTAACCGGAATCAGCGTGTTTGCCCTGGGGGCGACCTTCAATTATTTAGTGACCTTATTTCATAAACAACCCATCCGACAGGGCTTGTTCGGGCGACCGATCTTCAAGACGCCTCTGGACAGACACTTCGGCTGGATGGGGATCACGACTTTCCTGGTGGGCATGGTCATCGCGGCTGGGAGTTTGACGCTCGGCATCAGCGGCTGGGCGATCGCCCGGCTGTGGCTATACCTGTTGGGCAGCGCGCTGTTCATCTTAATAGGGGTACAGCTGGTGATTTACTGGGTGTTGATCGGCGTCTTGAACGAACTCAGCCAGCGGGAAGAGCTAACCAAAAGAGATTTGGGAATTGCCTGAGCAAGGCTTGGCGGCAATATCGTTGAGTTTGGTCGGTGCTTGAGTAGAAGGAGTAAACAATGCCAGAGGAACAAGATTTATTGAAAGAGAATTTAGGTACGCGGCGCATACCGAAGCTGCGTATGGCTAACTTTCCCAGCGCCGACGAGATCGTGCGCCAGGGTGCGATCAACGCGCCACGCTCATCAGAAGCGGTGGACATCATGCTGGTCAACCCGCCCACGCCGGACGGCGGCCTGTGGATCCGCACCCAGCACCGGGTGGGGCGCCGGACGCGCGAAAACATGGTCTGGCCGCAGGTGTCACTGGCCCAGATGGCCGCCTTATTGGTGCCGGTCTACACCGTTAAAGTGGTGGACGCCAACGCTGAACGCATGGGCTGGGCGGAGTTCAGCAAACTGCTGGAGCGCTACCAGCCCAAATACTACCTGACCCAGGTAACTGCGCCGACGCTGGAGAACGACATGTACGGCTGTTTCCTGGCCAAAGCGCGCGGCGCGCAGACCATCGCCTTCGGCACGCACGTCACGCCGATCCCGCGCGAGTCGCTGCGGCCGTACCCGGCGCTGGACTACGTGCTGGTGGGCGAGCCGGACCTGACCATCCGCGACCTGCTGGATCACCTGGAGGGCCGGCTGGAGCAGCGTTCAGAGGAAATCGAGCAGCTCTTCGCCAAACACGACCCGAGCTACGCACCGGCCTTGAAAGCAGACGGTCAGGTGGACCTGTACGGCATCAAGGGGCTGGCCTGGCGGGATCAGGACGAGATCGTGGTCAACCTGCCGCGGCCGTTCATCCAGAGCCTGGACGACATGCCCATCCCGCTGCACGAACTGCTGCCCTTGCAGGAATACCGCATGCCGCTGATCAAGGGGCCGTTCACCTTCATCGTCACCAGCCGGGGCTGCCCGGCGGGCTGCACCTACTGCATCAAGCACGTCAGCTACCAGTACACCGCCCGGCTGCGCTCGCCGGAGCTGATCATGGCGGAACTGTGGAAGCTCAAGGAACTGGGCATCCACAACATCCACATGTATGCCGACCTGTTCACCGTCAACCGGGACCAGGTGATGGAGCTGTGCCAGCGCATGATCGACGAGGAGATCAACCTGAAGTGGACCTGCAACAGCCGGGTGGACTATGTGGATGAAGAGCTGCTGCAGCTGATGGCCAAGGCGGGCAACTGGATGATCTCCTGGGGCATCGAGAGCGGCAACGAGCAGATCCTGAAGCATGCCCACAAGGGCGCCTACCCGGACAAAGCCAGGCGGGCATTGAAATGGGCGCGCCAGGCGGGCATCAAGAACTGGGGCTACTTCATCATCGGGCTGCCGGGAGAGACCGAGGCGACCATCCGGGAGACGATCGATTTCGCCAAGCAGCTGCCCCTGGACATCGCCCTGTTCCACGTAGCGGCGCCCTATCCGGGCACGCCCTTCTTCTTCGAAGTGGTCGAGAACGGCTGGTTCCGGCCGGGGACCCGCTGGGAGCAGGTGGACATGGACAAGGGCACGGTGCTGGATTACCCCGAGCTGCCGGCTGAGAAGCTGCTGTACTGGCAGAAGCGAGCTTTCCGGGAGTGGGCTTTCCGGCCCGGGCCGATGCTGACCTACCTGAAGATGCTGTTCTCGGACTGGTCGACGGTCAAGACGGCCATCAGCGTGGGCTTGCAGCACCTGAGCTGGGCGACCAGCGAAGACGAAGTGCCGGTGACCGGGGAACTGGCCGCCAAGATGGGTATGGAAACCGGCGGCTGAGCTGCTTCACGGGTACATCGCCAGATTGCACATGGACCTCGTCGTCGAAAATCGTTGGTTCAAGCTGATCGAGCTAGCCCTGGTTGCGCTGGGCGGGATCATCTGGTATTTGCGTCCAGAATGGGCGGCCTGGCCTTTGTTGATTGTTTTATTACCCTGGATTCTGCGCCTGCTGGCAGGCGGCATTCCCTTCCAGCGCACGGTTTTGGACCTGGCAATGGCGATCTTCCTGGCAACGATGCTGATCGGTTTGTGGGCCAGTTACGATCCGGCCGCCGCCCAGGCCAAGTTTTGGATCCTGTTCGCGGCGCTGCTGGCCTATTATGCCTTTGCCGGGCAACCAGCCGAAAACCTTTGGCTGGCTGCCGGCTTATTGAGCCTGATTGGACTGCTGATCGCCTGCAGCTTCTTGCTCGAATATGATTGGCGAGAAGGTCCTATCGACCTGGGAGTGATCAACCGTGTGGGAGCGTGGTGGGTGGGGGTTAGACCTTCAATTACCACTCCTGAGTTCCACCCCAACCGGGCTGGCGGGCTTCTGGCGATGCTCTACCCGTTTCCGGCGGCGCTGGGTTTGAAGGCCTGGCGAGATCGCAGAAACGAGCAAAATTCCTCGAAGGCGAGTTTCGCGGTAAGCACACTTTTTATAGCTTTGATTCTGGGCGTTATGGGCATCGCGCTGGTGATGACCAGCTCAAGAGGCGCGTGGTTGGCGCTACTGGCTGCGCTAGGATTATTGTTTTTATGGGCTTTGAGCGGATATTTGACTCGTTCAATGACCCATCCCGTCATAAGCCAGCCTCGTTTGGTGCTTTTTGCCCTGGCCTTGATCATCGTCGGCGCGCCATTGATCTTCTTGCTGGTCAGTTATCCCGGTGGGGTGGTGAACCTGGCAAACGCGCTCCCTGGTTTGCCTACAGGCGCCAGCCGCCTGGCCCTGGCTAAATATACAACCCAGTTGATCGGTGATTTTCCATTTACCGGAGGCGGGCTGGCTGCTTTTTCCGGCCTGTATTCCCATTACATCATGGATATGCCGGTCTTTCTGTTCAGCTACAGCCATAACTTCTATCTGGACGTTCTGCTGGAACAGGGGGTACTCGGCTTTGCAGCTTTCGGCCTGATCTTCCTCGGCAGCGCCTGGCTGCTAGCCAGAATGTTAGTCAGCCAAAAAGACATCTGGCTCAAACTGCTGGTTGGCGCGTGCCTCACTTCTTTGGTGACCTTGAGCTTGCACGGGCTGATTGATGACGCCCTCTACGGGACTTTGGGCACACCGTTGTTATTCGTCGTACCCGGGATGGCTGCGGCGTTGGACCAGACAGTCCGGCCAGATGCGAATCTGCGATCCGCAACGGTTGCAGAAGGAGAATCAGCTGGGCGACATGTTCCACCAAATCGCAAAGCTCGTCTGGCTGGCCTGACGCTGATGGGGGTATTAGGTTTGAGTTTGCTGTTGGGCTTCCGAAAAACTCTCACGGCCAGCTGGTATGCCAACCTTGGGGCGGTAGCTATGGCCAGGGTCGATTTGGCTGACTTCCCCAGCGGTCAATGGGACGAAGGCGAAAACCTCCCTGCGCTAGCCTGGAGCATTGGCTATTTCAAGGAAGCGCTCAGCTTCGATCCCCACAATCAAACCGCTCTGTATCGCCTCGGGTTAATTGCTTTGCTGCAAAGGGATTTCCCGGAAGCGCTGACACAGTTAGAGGGCGCTTACCAGGCGGGTCCCGCGCACAGGGGGGTGCGGAAAAAACTAGGGTATGCATACGTTTGGGCTGGTGATTTTGAGAGAGCGAAAATGCTGCTGGCAGAGATACCGGAAGCTGGCCGGGAGATGCCCATTTACGTCGGCTGGTGGGGCAATCAAGGGCGCGCCGATCTGGCAGCCCAAGCCAAAAAAATGAGCGCAATCATGCGGCTAATAGAGAACTAAATTCCCTTGGAGGAAATATTTCAATTTATGTTGAAGTTGGCTAGGATTTCTCCTAAATTTATCAAAGGCGACTCGCCAGTCTGGAGAATTGCAATTGTGGTGTTGGTTTTCTTGTTGGGTTGGATTACGCCCGCGCGCGCCCAGTCCACCGAAAATCCCTGGACTCCACCGATTAACCTCTCCCAATCGGGTTCTGCAAGCAATCCGGTCATGGTAGTCACCCCTGAGAATGAAGTTCACGTGTTGTGGGATGATGAATTCGATGGTCCGCAGTATACCAAGCGAGTTGACAACGAATGGACTGAACCTAAAGCGGTCACCACCCCTTTTACCGAATTTACTCCACTTCTTGTGACCGATGGTACGGGCTATGTACACGCTTTTTGGACGGATGAAGACAACGTAATGTTTTACAGCTACACCACGATCGACCGTATTGAGAACTCTGCATGGGAAGCGCCATTAGCCCTGGCGGAAAGCGCATTGGATTTTAAGGTCACCGTGGACAGTAACAATGGTTTACATCTGGCTTATGTGAGAGCGTTGAGCTCCGAAGAATTTCCTTCCGGTGTGTATTACAGATCCTCTCAAGGCGCTGGCAAGGGTTGGTCTACCGCCAAATTGTTGTACCCATCGCTGTATTACCGGACTTTGCTGCCGGAAGACACGCATGTAGACGTCTCTGCCACCTTTGTAGGAGAGGACCTGCACGTCTACGTGACCTGGGACAATCCGCCTCGCTCACGGGTTTTTCTCGCTCGTTCGATGGACGGGGGCGAGACCTGGACCGACCCATTCGAGGTGGATAAACCCGACCCACTAATCGGCAGTTCCAATCCGTCCCAACTGGTCGTTTATACGAACGAAAATGATGTCTTGGTTGT
>CAYNWK010000103.1:0-14895 GCA_964400875.1 uncultured Anaerolineaceae bacterium
ATCCGTATCGACGTCCCCGTCGTCGCCGATAGCCCCGATATACCTCAACAAGCGCACGCCATGCGGCACCGGGTCTGGGCTGTAGGTGCTCAGCACCTGGTCGCCTAAACCGATCGCAAACATCACCGCGCCCTGGCCCGTCAAGCCATTGCACGCTGAGGCGGGATCGGTAGGATAACAGCCGACGAAATCCGCCATATCGCGGGCATAATCGTCCGCGTCATAAGACGGGTTGCCGCTGGAATGCCGCGAAGCGGAATTCCAATCGCGGCAGAACGGCGCCACCCAGGGTTTTGGGCAGTATCCGAACGTATAGACCCCGCTGGCATCATCCGAAGCGTTGGCTGCGCCGTCCGTCAGCAAGACGACCACCCATAAGGCATCTTCCCGGGTATCCGTCGCGAACATATTGCCGCCGAGCTTCAACCCGCCGCCGATGTTCGTGGTCGTGCAGGAGGATGGATCGCCGCTTCTAAAATATTCCGGACAGCTGACCGCTACATACGTCCCTGTTGGGTCCCCTGGTGGATCGTATACCAGGCACGTGCCCGGGCCAGGAAGGCCCGAAATATCCTCAGGACAAGGCTTCGGAATCCAGACTCCCCCGACTTTATACGAAGGTTCGTACACCTTCAAACTTAAGATGGCGTTCAGGGCGGTTGCTTTATCGTCCATCCAGCCAGGAGCCACGATCCCAGTCTTGAAGGGGCTGTTCTCCCAGCCGTTCGAAAAGACGACGATTGAAACCCGGTCCGCTTCGGTCGCGGCCGGTTTGTCCAGGATCCGGCTGATAAAATTATAAGCCGACGCTTTGACTTCTTCGAAGGGATGGCAGTCTCCCGGCAATCCATCGCCGGCGCTGGGACCATTGACGTCGGGTCCGCTGCCAACATAAGCCGGGTTCGTGCCGGACGGGTCGACATCGTTACACTGGGTTGGATCAGCCAGATGACTGCCTAAAATCGCGCCATCCGGGAAGGTTTTGGCGTCATTGGTCATCGACTCGGAGATATCGATCACCAGCACCACGTCCATCGCCGCAGCTTCGCCGATCGAGTTGCTGGCGATCGTCCAATCCGGGATACCGATTAAATGCAGGAATGGCAGCGGCACTTTGACGCTGCCGATCACGCGCACTAACTTACGTCGCGGCGTGAAACACAACCCGGCGTCTCCGGGGTTGGTCTCGCAGGTCTGGATCGTCACCGTCCCCGCGGCAACCCCGTTGAGGTCCATAACCTGTTCGGCGGAATCGAGCATTTCCTGGAAGGTGCGGCCCTCGCGATACTGAGCCGCAGCCGCCAGCGAAGCAGCGTCCGTCGCGCGGCGCAGGTGGCCCATCTGGATGAACAGCTGGCCAACATCCACGGTCAGGCCGACAAAAGCCAGTAAAACGACGAAGGAAATGGCTAAGATTACCAGCGCCTGGCCCCGTTCCCGGTTATTTCCGCGCTGAAGGTATCGGTCTAATTTCATTTCGGCTCCGCAGAAACTAAGGGCATAAAAGTATAGGCGTGTAAGATCAGCGGATCGGCTACGAAAGCCGTGATCCAGGGCAGCGCCAATTTCTGCTCGTAAGAGTAGTAGATCTCGACCAACAATAAGCCGGTGTTCGGCGCGTTGGGGTCCAGGCGGCCGTCAACGTCCGTATTTCCAAAGCTGGAGGAACGCTCCCGTGTGCCGGTCGAATCGAGGGCGTAGGACCAGCCCGCCTGGCCGTAAGCGATTGGATAACGTTGAACTACCCCGGTCCCTTTTTTTACACTAAACACCGAGATGACGATATCGTCGTGCTCGGTCGTGTCAACAGCGATGTTGGGCTGCTCGCGAGAGAGCTCCTGGATGACCGCACAGGAGGTTTGCCGGAAGAAATCTTGGGTTAGCGTACAATCGGTTTCTGAATCCGAGGAGGTATACAAGCTGTCGCTTGAGAAGCGAGCTGCGTTTCTGGCTGCATCCATCAAGGATAGGTAGTCGTTGAGCAAAAAGCCGAACTCCATTAACCCGGACAGTACGATCAGCAAGACCGGAAAGAGTAAAGCGAGCTCGACCAGGCTTTGGCCCCGCCCCTTACCCATCCGAGCATATCGGTTGTGTTTAATCAGGTTTTTGAGCCCCATTTACGTCTACCCAAAGTGACAGATACAAAGTTAATTCGCCCTTAATATATTAACGTGAATACGTATAACCTCGTTACACGCAGCAGAATGCCTTTCTTGGCGTACTGTATTTTCATTATACGTCAGGAAAATCGACTTCATACATTACATAAGTACCAGAAGTCATGAAAAACACTTATAATTTTGTTAGGATTCTGCATTAGACATTGCAAAAAGCCGCTTACAAGACTCCACCCCGGTTACGGCAAGAACAAATCGCGAAAATATAACAGGGTTACGGCACCGGCGATCAAAAACGGGCCATAAGGAATGGCGGTGAAGGATCGGTACCGACGAAGGATCATCATACCTATCAGGTAAATCAAACTCACCAGCCCGCCAATTATAACGCTAAAAACCAGTCCGGGTAAGATCCCCGGCCAGCCCAGCACGAGCCCTAAGACGCCTCCTAAATTAACGTCGCCGAATCCTAAAGCCTCCTCATCGATTTCACCATCTCGAGCGCGCGCCATCCACCTGCCGAAGAGGATGCCCAACAGGTAAAGACCAAACATGATTCCGAACCCGGCCAGGCCGCCCGCAACTGTCGCCCAAAACCCGTGCAGGTATGTGCCGAGCAGCAGCCCAAGTAAACCGCCGAAAAGGCTCACAGGGTGCATAATCAGCCTGTGCTCGATATCGATTACGACGATGACCCCGAAATAAACCAGGAGCGGATACCCCAAGAGGAAATCGATCGCTGCGTAAGGAGAGTACCACGACCAGATGGCAGCGCCTATATAAACCAGTGATACGATCCAAAACCGCCACGTACGGCCCTTCTCACAGGTCGGACACCGCCAATAAGGAAGCAGGTATCTGGACCACGACACACGCACCTGGCAATTCGAGCAGCGCGGTTGGGTCAATCGCCTGTCCTGGGGCAGGACATCGGCAACATAATTGACCAACGCGCCGGAGAGCCATCCAAGCACGATCAAAGATGCGATCATCACAGTCCACAAATTCATCAGAACAATTATAGCAAGGCGCGCTTGGATTGAGATTTGCAGTTTTGTTGACGAAGCCGCATTATCAGTTACAATCAAGGCGATGGAAAGCACTCCTCCAATCGCCATATTGACCGACTTTGGGTCGATCGATCCGTTCGTCGGCATCCTTAAAGGCGTAGTTGCACGCCTTTCTCCTTCTTCCAAGCTGATCGACCTCAGCAACGACATTCCGCCCGGAGATATCCTGCGGGGGGCGATGGCTTTATGGCAGGCCAGGCCATTTTTCCCGACGCCAACGGTTTTCTTGTGCGTGATCGATCCGGGAGTCGGCACCGCCCGGCGTGGCCTTTACCTTCAATCTCAGGGCTCGATATTTATCGGTCCCGATAACGGCTTGTTTACCTTCATACTGGGTGAAGGGGCTCAGGCCTGGGAACTTGCCAATCAAGACCTGGCCCTCAGCAATCCGAGCTCGACATTTCACGGGAGGGATATCTTCGCTCCGGCAGCTGCCTACGCTGCCCTGGGCAATCCGGGCGAATCTTTCGGTCCGGCGGTCCCAGATTTGGTCCAACTCCCACAACCGAGACTCGAAATCTTAGACAATGGAGCTATTCAGGGTGAGGTCCTATATGCCGATCACTTCGGCAACCTGCTGACCTCCTTAGGGCGATTCCTGCCCGCTCGCGAGGGCTACACGCTGCAGCCCTGGCTTCCTGGTTTGCCTTCTTTAAAAATCACCGGTAGCGCTTTGCACGTTGCACTGCCCTCAGGCGAGCGGCTGTCCATCGCGAATACTTTTGCTGAGATCGAGCCTAATTCATGCGCCGGTGTGATCGGCAGCACTGGTTTGCTCGAGATCGCCGCGAACCGCTCGAGCGCTGCAGAATTGCTAGATTTACATGGGGGTGAAAGGATCAGTCTGAAACCATCCTAGATGCTTAGCAGTTAAGGGAAAATTTAGGGAAGTACCAGGGTTAACACCATGCCCCTACTTCCCGCTGACTGCTTGATTCTTCACACATAGGAGCTCGTATGGAAAAATTCACCATCCAGGGGAAGGTGCCGTTGGCAGGTGAAGTTACCCCCTCGGGGAATAAAAATGCCGCGCTGCCTATGCTAGCAGCCTGTCTGTTGACCGATGAACCGGTAGTTTTGCATAATGTGCCCATCATCCGGGATGTCGAGGCGATGCGGGCCTTGATCAGCAGTTTAGGCGTCACCATTGAGACAATCGACCGGCATTCCTGGCGCGTGCACGCCCGCGAAGTGCACGCTTCCGGCCTCGATCCGGAGCTGTGCCGGCAAATTCGCGCTTCGATCTTGCTGGCAGGGCCGATGGTCGCTCGCGCCGGCGGGTTGAACCTGCCCCCGCCTGGTGGCGATGTCATCGGACGCCGGCGAGTAGACACCCATATCCTGGCCTTGGAGGCGCTTGGCGCTCAGGCCGAATACGACCGTTCCGGAAGAGTATTTCAATTTCACGGCAACGGGTTGGTCGGGAGCGAGATCTTGCTGGATGAGGCCAGCGTCACGGCGACGGAAAACGCCATCATGGCTGCCGTGACCGCCAGAGGCGCGACCATCTTGCGTAACAGCGCTTCCGAGCCCCACGTTCAGGAACTGTGTCTTTTTCTAAACCGTTTAGGCGCTCAGATAGAGAACATTGGCTCGAACACGTTACACATTCACGGCGTGCCCAATCTGCATGGGGGAGAATTCAATATCGGCCCGGATTATCTTGAAGTTGTCAGTTTCATCGGCGCTGCGGTCATCACCCATGGATCGATCCGCATTCGAAACGCCGGACCGGAACATCTCGATATGATTAAGCTGGTGTTCAAGCGTATGGGTGTCAGATGGGAGGAGGATGGGGATGACATTCTAGTCCCTCAGGATCAACAGCTTTGTATCGATCCGGATCTGGGGGACGCCATCCCGGAGATCAGCGTGATGCCCTGGCCTTCATTTCCCACGGATTTAATGAGCGTCGCCATCGTCGTCGCCACCCAATCGCGCGGCAGCATCCTTTTCCATGATTGGATGTATGAAGGCAGGATGTACTTTACGGATAAGCTGAAAGGGATGGGCGCTCAAATCGTGCTGTGCGATCCCCACCGCTGCATCGTCCAGGGTCCCACGCAATTAATTGGCGAAAATGTGGAAAGCCCGGATATTCGCGCCGGTCTGGCATTGGTCTTGGCGGCCCTGGCTGCGGAAGGAACTTCGACGATCCGCAACGTCGGCCAAATCGACCGGGGCTATGAGCGCATTGATGAAAAATTGCGCGCCCTGGGGGCGCGCATAGAAAGGGTTGGCTGAAATAAACGGAGGCGGCTGGAACCAGCCGCTCAAGAGAGAATTGCGAAATTTATTCCTTCGTTTTCACCACGTCCAGAAAGTCACCAACCACTTCTCGCAGCATCGGTTCCGGGAGCGCTCCGACTTGCCGGTGGACGATCTTACCATCGGCGACAAATAACATCGTCGGAATTCCATGGACTTCGTACTTCATGGCCCATTCCGAGTTCTCGTCGGTGTTGACCTTGGCGACCAACAGCTCTTCACCGTACTCATCCGCCAGTTTCTCTAATACAGGGGCTACCATGCGGCAAGGACCGCACCATGGCGCCCAGAAATCGACGATGGCCGGTATTTTTGATCCTAAGACAGTATCTTCGAATTGTGCGTCGGTAACGTTAACTGGTTCTGCGGACATCTTTACTCCGTTTCAGGGATAATTTGTAATGGTAAATGAATTTCTTACAAGAAAAACTCGAGCATCAACTATTGCTCTCACTATCATAGACGCGCTAGCGCGAATCGATCTTACTTCTCCAAGTATAGCATGTAGGCAAATGCCTGTCAGGTATAATTTTGATGATGAATGTCACTGACCATCTCAGGGATGGAACCAGGTACAACGTCGCTATCCCGGTCTATAAAGGCCCTCTCGATCTCCTGCTGCAGCTGATCGAACGCGCCGAACTCGATATTACCAAGGTCTCGCTGGCGCAAGTTACCGACCAATACCTCGATTATCTGGATCAACTTCAAGAGCACACGACCGAGAATGTCTCAGCGTTTTTGGTGATCGCTTCCAGGTTGCTGCAGATCAAATCTGAAGTTCTGCTTCCGCGTCCGCCAATCCGCGAGGAAGGGGAAGAGGACCCTGGTGAAGCGCTCGCCCGGCAATTGATGGAATACAAACGCTTCAAAGAGATCGCCGGATTGCTCGCCTCGCGGGAGGAGCTCGGCTGGCGTACATATTTACGTCTTGCTCCACCGCCCAAAGTCGAAGAGCGTGTAGACTTGGGAGACTACACCGTTCTTGACCTGACCGCAGCAGCTTTCAGGATCTTTTCTGAGGCCCAAGAACCGCAGCTACCCTCTCTCAATCAGGTGGTAACGGCCCCTAAGATTACTATTCGCGACAAGATCAGCCGCTTTCGGCAGGCTATGCGCCTGAACAGCAAGATATCCTTCCACTTTTTGCTTGGGGAACAAACCACCCGCCTCGAGGTGGTGGTCACCTTCCTCGCCATGCTGGAATTAATCAAGCGGCATTTCTTAGACGCTCACCAGGATACGCTCTTTGGAGAGATCCAACTTGAGAAATCGGAATCCTGGGAAGAAGGAACTGAGTTTGAACTCGAGTTCGGTGAATAGCCGAAAATCTGACGGTATCCCCGGTTTAATGGTATGACCAATCGATTATCCCAATCAAATTCCCCTTATTTATTGCAACACGCCGAAAATCCCGTAGATTGGTATCCCTGGTCTGCTGAAGCGCTTCAAAAAGCGGTTGATGAAGACAAGCCTATCTTCCTCAGCATCGGTTATGCTGCCTGCCACTGGTGTCACGTGATGGCGCACGAGTCCTTCGAAGATCCAAACATCGCGGCCATCATGAACGAACACTTCGTCAATATCAAAGTTGACCGCGAGGAACGTCCGGATCTGGATGGCATTTATATGAATGCCGTAGTCGCCATGACTGGGCAGGGCGGCTGGCCTATGAGTGTGTTTCTCACACCGCTTGGCCAACCATTTTATGGGGGGACTTATTTTCCACCCCGGCCGCGCTTCAATATGCCCTCCTTCCGTGATGTCTTGATGCGCATCGTCCAGGCCTGGCAGGAGGAACCTGACCGTATCCGGCAGCTCGGCGCTCAATTCGGAGAACGCTTGCAGGGCAGCGACCTGCTCTCTCAGGAGAGCACTCGCGAGGGACCGCCATCCGAAAAAGCGATTGAGGCAGCTGCCATGAAGCTGGCCCAGTCGTACGACTGGCAGCATGGTGGCTGGGGCGGTGCGCCGAAGTTCCCCCAGCCTATGGTGATCGATTTCCTGCTGCGCCGGGCTCTCCAGGGTGATAAATTTGCCCTTGAAGTCGCTGCACACGCGCTGGATGCCATGGCGAAAGGCGGCATGTATGACCTCGTTGGGGGTGGGTTCTCTCGCTACAGTGTGGATAACCACTGGCTGGTCCCCCATTTCGAGAAGATGCTCTATGATAATGCCCAATTAGCCAGCGCTTACCTGCATGCGTATTTGATCACCGGCAAAGATCGTTATCGCCAGGTGTGTGAAAGTACCCTCGATTTCGTCAGGCGTGAAATGATGGATCCTTCCGGTGGTTTTTACAGCAGCCTGGACGCCGACTCGGAAGGTGAGGAAGGCAAATTTTACGTCTGGACCGAGTATGAGATCAAGCGCAACCTTGAGGAGTTCGATGAAAAAAGCCGCGTAGAAATATTTCTATCCGCCTATACCATAACCGGGGCTGGTAATTTTGAGGGCGCCAACATTTTGCAGCGTAAAAGTGGTGACGATGAGTTGGCCGAACAATTTAACCTCCCGGTCGAGGAACTCCAGTGGATTCTGAAAGAAGGGCGGGATCTGCTCTTCAACGCCAGAAAGCAGCGAGTTCGTCCGGGTACGGATGACAAAGCACTCACCGCCTGGAACGCGCTGATGCTGAATGCGTTTGCAGAAGCGGCCCGGTATTTGGGCAGAAATGATTACCTGGAAGTGGCTATACGAAACGCGGAATTTATTCTCTCTTCGCTTCATTCCGGAGAACGGTTAAAGCGCTCCTGGCGGAAGGGTAGAGCTCAACATAATGCCTATCTAGAGGATTATGCCAGCCTGATCCTTGGTTTGCTCTCCCTCTACCAATCCGGCGGAGAGACGAGATGGTTTGTCCATGCCCAAAACCTGGCCGCGGAGCTGCTCGCCCACTTCCGAGACCCGGCTGGAGGCTTCTTTGACACGCGTGACGATCACGAAAGGCTGGTAACTCGTCCTAAAGACCTCCAGGACAACGCGACCCCTTCCGGAAACGCCCTGGCAGCCAAAGCCTTGCTTGAACTTTCAGCCTTTACCGCAAATCAGGAATACCGGGATATAGCCGAATCGATGTTAGCCAAAGTCCAAAAAGCCCTGTCCTCTTATCCAACCGCTTTTGGCTATTGGCTATGCGCATTCGACTTCGCAATTACACCAGTCCGCCAGGTTGCCATCCTTGGCGACCGAAATCTGCCAGCCTGGAAAGCGCTCACCGGCGTGCTTTGGGAGACCTTCCGCCCTCATCTCGTCGCTGCCCTGTCATCTGAGATCCCGGATCCGGGCGCGCCGTCCTTATTGACCGACCGCAGCCCGCTTGATGGCTTCCCAACGGCTTATGTGTGTGAAAATTTTTTCTGCCGGCTGCCCGTAACAACCCCACAGGCCTTGCGAGATCAGCTGGCTCCGTTCGACACAGCTACAGGTTGAGTTCCAAACTTACCGGGCAGTGATCCGAGCCCATCACGTCGTCGTGAATTACGGTATCTACGACGTAAGGCAACAATGCATCTGATACCAGGAAACTATCCAGGCGCCAGCCGATATTTCGCTCCCTGGCGTTGAGCCGGTACGTCCACCAGGTGTACTGTACTCTTTCTGGGTAAAACCTTCTAAAGACATCAACAAACCCATTTTCCAAATAACGGTCGATCCAGGCACGTTCTTCGGGCAGGAATCCGGATGTTTTCGCATTTTGCCTTGGGTTGCGCAGATCGATCTCCTGGTGAGCCGTATTCAGATCTCCGCACAAGATAATTCGCTCTCCGGCGGCATGCAGATCGTTGCAATGAGCCAGAAATTTTGCATAAAAATCGAGCTTGTATTGTAAGCGGCTGTGATCGCGCTTACCATTAGGAAAATAAATATTGAAAAGCGTGAAATCAGGGAATCGCACCTTCACGATCCGGCCTTCCTGGTCGAAAAATGGCGCGCTGGAACCGAGATCAACCTCAAGCGGATCGTCGTGGGTGAAGGTAGCCACGCCGCTGTAGCCCAGCCGCTGCGCCGGGTTCCAGTGAACCCGATAATCCTCGAACGTACCCAATTGCTCCTCGGACAGCTGCTCGGGCTTCGCTTTTATCTCCTGCAAGCAGATCACCTCTGCATCTTGATCCGCGATCCAGCCCCAGGCGCCTTTATTGAGCAGCGCACGCAGGCCGTTTACGTTCCAAGTAATAATTCTCATCTGGGTTTACCTTTTTCTGAATGAACTTTGTTGAGCCCGCCAGCCTGGCGAGTTGGTAAGGGTTTTGTGCTACAATCAGGCGCAACCCGGTCTCCCCGTGAAAGATTAGCAAACCAATATGTCCGATATTATCCAACCGATCAAAGGTACTCGCGATTTTTACCCGCAAGAGATGGCAGTCCGTTCCTGGCTGTACAACAACATCCGCCAGGTGTCGGAATCCTTTGGCTACCAGGAATACGAAGGGCCCTTCCTCGAATCGATTCAATTATACGCTGCCAAATCTGGTGAAGAACTGGTCAAGGAACAGTCCTTCGTCTTTGAGGATCGCAGCGGCGATTTAGTTACCCTGCGACCGGAACTAACCCCCACGCTGGTGCGCATGGTCGCCCAAAGACAGTTCGAGCTGGTCTACCCTCTCCGTTGGTGGTCTTTTGGACCCTTTTGGCGCTATGAAAGACCGCAAAAAGGCCGGGGGCGTGAGTTTTTTCAATGGAATATCGACCTGGTAGGTCTCGCCAACCCCGAAGGGGACGCGGAATTAGCCGCCATCGCCGCCTCGTTCTTCAAATCGGTTGGGCTGACCCCGGAAGATGTCGTCTTGCAAGTCAATAATCGCCGGTTGGTTGACAGCCAGATGACTACCCTGAAGATTCCACTGGAGAAACGGCCCGACGTCTTGCGCCTGATCGACCGGCGGGAAAAAATGAATGCCGAAGACTGGCGCGCCTATGCCGGGGATATCGGCCTGGACGACCGCCAGTTCGACGGCGTCGAGGGGATGTTGGAAGATCAGGATCTGTGGCGAGATTTTGAAGAACTTGAACGCTTCTTCGCAGCTGTGGAAGCCCTGGGTGTGAGCGAGTACGTGCGCTTTGCTCCGGATGTTATCCGCGGGTTGGATTACTACACCGGAACGGTATTCGAAGCCCAGGGGACGAAAGACATCGTCAAACGCGCGATCTTGGGCGGCGGTCGTTACGATAACCTCATGGCGGATGTTGGAGGCGAGCCCTTGCCCGGGGTCGGCTTCGCGATGGGCGATATGGTGATCACCCTTATCCTGGAGGGGTTCGGTCTGCTTCCGGCTGGGTTAGACAGCTCGCCAGCGCCCGTGCTCGTAACCGTATTCGATCAGGAACTGCTGCTCGCATCCTTCTCCTTGGCTGCCGAGCTGCGCGGCGCCGGTATTAAGGTGGTTTGTTATCCAGAGGGCGACAAATTAGGCAAGCAATTCAAGTATGCCGATCGCATTGGCGCGAAAATCGCCTTGATTCTAGGACCGGAAGAACGCGCCGCGAACCAAGTTGCGGTCAAGGATTTGTTCGCTCGCGATCAACAGAATGTCCCCCGCAGCGAACTCGCTCAGTTTGTCCGGCGGATGCTTGAATCTCAAGCCGCTTCGTGATAAAATTCGCTCGTCGTGGTGCCAGTAGCTCAACGGCAGAGCGCCGCACTGTGGATGCGGTGGTTGTGGGTTCAAGTCCCATCTGGCACCCTCTTTTGTTTAAACCAAACACCCACAAATTGTAGTTGCGCGCAGCCAATTCACCAGTCGTTGATGGAAAAAAGCATCCTTCAACTAATGGGATTCTGTCGTATTTTATGATCCACGCCGATCGTAATGGCTATGCGAAGTCAACGTCTTCTTACCGCCTGCGCGCGCCGCTCCTCCACGGCTGCCAATAGCGATGTATACGAGTTCGCGAACGCCTCCACGCCTTCTTCTTCTAATTCCTGTGTGACCGCTTCCATCGAAATCCCTAAATCTTCGAGCGCATCTATCGACGCCTGCGCCCGCTCTACCCCTGTTTGCAAGGTCGCGGCCACATTGCCGTGTTCGCGAAAGGCATCCAGTGTATTCGGCGGGAGCGTGTTGACGGTTTGTGGTCCAATTAATTCCTCTACGTATTTGACATCGGAATAACGTGGGTTTTTTGTGCTGGTCGAAGCCCATAATGGTCGTTGCGGGCGCGCGCCATTCTCGGCAAACTTTGTGAAGCGATCGCCTTCGAAGATATCGATATACTGCTGGTAAGCCAGTTTGGCGTTAGCGACTGCTGCAAGTCCCATTAAGACCACTGCCCCCTCAGCGCCAGGACCTTCCCGCCGCAAGATCTCCTCCAGTCGTCGATCTACTTTTGTATCGACCCTGGAAACGAAAAAAGAGGCCACCGAGGCAAGGTCTTTGATATCTTCCCCTGTCTCCAATCTCTTCTCTAAGCCTTCCAGATAAGCTTCGATCACCTGCGCATATCGCTGTAGCGAAAAAATCAAGGTGACGTTTACGTTAACGCCGGCGGCGATCGCCTGAGAGATAGCCGGCAGCCCCTGTTTGGTGGCCGGGATCTTGACCATCAGATTGGGCCGGTCGACCTGCCTCCACAAACGCTCGGCTTCTTGAACGGTCGCCTCGGTCTCTCTTGCCAGCCTGGGGTTGACTTCCAGGCTCACATAACCATCCAGCCCTTGGGTATCTGCATAAACGCGTTGAAATAGATCTGCGGCTGCCTGGATATCTGCTATGGCGAGACGTTCGTAAATCTGTTCAGCGGTTAGCCCCCGGTTCGCCAGCTCGCTCAGCTCCTGGTCGTAATCCTGGGAGTGCGCCATGGCCTTTTCGAAAATGCTCGGATTAGAGGTCACTCCCCTGATCTCTCCCCTCTGAATTAAACCGTCCAGTTCGCCGTTGACCAGTAAACTTCGCTGGATATTGTCATACCAAAGTGATTGTCCAACTTCCAACAGCTCGCCAAAAGGGTTAGTCATTGCAGCTCCTGTGTCCAGAATTCAGGTTTAAAGATCGATCAATTGCCTTGCTCTCTCAACTATGTGCTCGACGGTCAGACCATAATGCTCGTAGATGGTTTTATAGGGCGCAGAAGCGCCAAAGCGGTCAACGGAGATGACCGCGCCGGCCTCCCCGACCCAGCGCTCCCACCCTAGGGAAACGCCGGCCTCCACTGCTAAACGAGCGCGGACTCCTGGCATCAGGACGGAATCCCGGTAAGCCTGGTCCTGCGCTTCAAACAGTTCCCAGCTGGGAAAAGAAACGATTCGAACGTTCATCCCTTCAGCTGCCAATCGCTCGGCAGCTGAGACGATCAGGCTGACTTCCGACCCTGTGGCGAGCAGGATCAACTCGGGAGCTTCCTCGCTCATGTCGGCCATCACGTAAGCGCCGCGCCGGACCTCGCTTGCGGGAGTATAAACATCCCGGTCAAATACCGGCACTTTCTGGCGGGTGAGGGCCAGCGCGGTAGGTCCATCACGGCGATCCAGGGCGATCTTCCAGGCCTCGAAGACCTCGTTCGCGTCCGCCGGGCGCAGCAAGACCAGGTTCGGTATCGCCCGCAGGGCTGCCAGGTGTTCTACCGGCTGATGTGTGGGGCCATCTTCTCCCAGGCCGATGCTGTCGTGTGTATAGATCCATATGCTTGGATAGTGCGACAGCGCTGAGAGTCGTACGGCCGGACGCATATAGTCCGAAAAGATCAGGAATGTCCCGCCGTAAGCGATTACGCCCCCGTGCACGCTCATACCGTTGACCAATGCGCCCATGGCGTGCTCGCGCACGCCAAAATGGAAATTGCGGCCTAATCGCTCGTCAGCCTGGAAAGCAGGACTGCCGTCGATCCAGGTCTTGTTCGAGGGTTCGAGATCAGCCGATCCGCCTACTAATTCTGGGATACGAGCCGCGAAGAAGTTGAGCGCTTTGCCCGAAGCTGCTCTCGTAGCCATTCCTTTTGCGTCGGCGGGAAATGACAACGTTTCAGCATCCCAACCACCCGGAAGCCGGTTCGCCAGTCGTCGCTCCAGCTCTTCAGCCAGGTCGGGGTAATCTGAGCGATACTTGTCCAAACCGGACCTCCATTCGGCTTCGAGCGATTCTCCACGTGTTACTGCCTGGCGAAAGAAAGCCAGCACATCCTCCGGTACGAAAAATCTGGGTTCCACCGGCCAGTTAAGTTCTCTTTTGGCTCCGTCGAGTTCCTCGTCACCAGGAGGCTCTCCATGCGCGGAAGCAGTATCCTGTTTGGTGGGCAACCCGAAACCGATATGCGTTCGGCAAATGAGGAGAGAAGGTCGTGGATCCTGCTTGGCAGCGCGGATGGCGGCATCGAGCGCCTCCACGTCGTTCCCATCCGTGACGCGCTGGACGTGCCATCCGTAGGCTTCAAAGCGTGCGCCGCGATCCTCCGTGAATGCCAGCTCGGTGCTTCCATCAATGGTGATGTGGTTATCATCGTAAAAGAAGATCAGCTTGCTTAACTGAAGATGCCCAGCCAGCGAAGCAGCTTCGGAAGCTACCCCTTCCATCAAATCACCATCGGTGACGATCGCGTAGGTATGATGGTCAACGATCGCATAGTCCGGCCGGTTGAATTCGGCTGCCAGGTGTGCTTCGGCAATCGCCATTCCAACCACATTTCCGAAGCCCTGCCCTAACGGTCCTGTAGTAGTCTCCACGCCTGGCGTCAGCCCATATTCCGGATGCCCTGGCGTTCGGCTTCCCCACTGGCGGAAATTTTTCAGCTCCTCCATCGGCAGATCGTAACCCGTTAGATACAGCATGGAGTACAACAACATTGAACCGTGCCCACCGGATAATACGAAGCGATCCCGGTTGGGCCAGTTGGGATTCTTAGGGTTGAAGCGCAAATGCCTGGTCCACAATGTGAAGGCAATTGCTGCTCCCCCCATAGGAAGACCAGGATGCCCGGAGTTTGCTTTTTGCACGGCGTCTGCGGAGAGGAAGCGAATGGTGTTGATGGCTTTGTTCTGGATTTCTGATGAGGCGAACACGAAGATCTCTCCCTTCATTGAAAAGTCTCTCCCTATTTTACCCTCATGTATACCCGAGTTCATTCCACGTATCAGGATGCCGGAGAAAGCTGCTTGAACGCTAAATTTATGAATTTATCATGGACAAAATTCATTAGTTACGTTTGTCACAAAATCGAATGCCTTTTGTTACTGGTGGGATTGTGCATGTTTTCACATACTAATTATATTGGATGATTGTGTATTTTTCCCTGAATAAACGTTGCAGCGAGCATCCAGGCAACTTCGAAGGAAAAATTTCAATTATCGAAAATTAAATACGATTTCCGGATACCCCAGCACTTCGCTCTGGAGGTGACATTTGTCTTCACAAACGATTTCTCCGGATACAGCGCCCCCGCTAGAACCGGCCAACCCCAATCTTCGTTTTCTCGAAGAAGTGAGCGCGGCAACCGCGGGAGTG
>CAYNWK010000104.1:0-14893 GCA_964400875.1 uncultured Anaerolineaceae bacterium
TCAGCTGGTCTTCCAGGCGATCCAGGATTGCCGATTCCCTTTGTTTCCGATCGTAGGATTGGGCCAGGTCGCTGCGGTCGGGGTTAATCACATCTACATGCCGGTTCTTCTCTTCCTCGATCTCGTTTTGGATTGATTGTTGTTCCTCTTCTAGGGCTTTGCGGATTTCTTGCAAGTTCACTTCTTCAACCATTTCTATTCCTCAAGGATCAATACTACTTATTGGAATTACGCAGTTCATTGGGGTAATGGGGACGTTTTGGCGAGTAACGCTCGCCAAAATACTCCAAACTCTCCTCCATATGCGTAAGTCCTAACTTCTGAATTATGCAAACCTCGATAGATTCAAGGCCTTGGGTAATCCTCTCAACCATGCATGCACATCCTTTGGCGAGTCCAATCGGCAATCGGCAATTGTGGCGCGCGGCTCAGAGGATACGACGATCGCCACCCCTCCATGCTCATGAATTACCGAAAATGCTTCCTCGTCTTTATCGTCATCACCAATGAATATGGGTAAGGCCCCTTCAAAAGGATATTCATCCAACAAAAAAGCAACACTGAGGCCTTTGTTGGCGAGTTGCGGGCCGATTTCGAGGAATTTGTGTCCGCCCATTATCCGTAATCCTGCCTCTTTGGCAGCGTCTTCTGCGTATTCCCGCGCTTGTGCGAGGACCTGTTCGGCATCCTGGTCGCTCGCAAAACGAGCGTGGAGCGCTATCGACCATTCTTTATCTTCCAGGTAAAAGCCTTTATGGTCGGCGATCAAATCTTCCCAGCGTGGTTTGAGCTGTTCGATGGTGGGGCGGACCTCATCGAAGGAGACCCGGTTGATCAGTTCTCCACCACGATCTTGTAGCTCTATCCCGTAGGTTCCTGCCAGGAGGATCTCTTCCTGGGGTAGCAATTGTTTGATATGGTTCAGGCGTCTGCCGCTGACAACCGCCAACCGAATCGAAGGGAGTTTTCCCAGGTAACTGATAAGTTCAACGATCTCCTCTTGTGGCTCGATATGGTCTGGTGTCGGCGCGAACTCAGCCAGAGTCCCGTCGTAATCGAGAAACAGCCATAAGCGCTTTTTATCTCCTACTTTATCCCGGATCAAGTCATAACAATCGTTCACGTTGTCTTCATATCCCTGCCAACAGTGGTCTGATCTTCTGGCGAAAGATATTCCGCCAGGTGAAGTTCTGGCGGATGCGCCGACGATAACGGAGCAGCGGGTTGGCGTCGACCCAGGCGATGATCTCTTCGGCGAGCCGCGTTGGATCGGTTTCGGGATCGAATACTCTGACTTCCTCCCCGCCGATTTCTTCCGCGGCAGGCACCGGGGTGCTGACGACCAGTAGACCGGCTAATCCAGCTTCCACAACCGGCATGCCGAATCCCTCCCCGTGGCTGGGCATAAACATCACGTCGCAGATCCGGAATAGATCGCCGACGGTTTCTAGTTCGATGAAAAACGGCTCATCCGGATCCGGGCCGCTTTCGAAAACGAAGCGCATTTCGCTCTCGACGCCCAGTTCTGCGCGTAGTTCCTGGAGCGAACGGAAGTAATCCATACTTTTGTTATCGTGCGGGTCGGGAGGGCCTGTGAGCACCAGTTTAGCTACGATGTCTTTCTTCTTCAGTGCGGCTAAAACATGCATGGCGTATTCGATGTTTTTTGCCTTCGTGACACGCACAGGCATCAAGAGTGCGATTTCCGCATCCAGTAGATCCAGCCGTTCGATTAATTCAAATCCAATCTTTGAAAGCCCCAGGATCCTTTGCGGATCGACTCCATTGTAGACAACCTGGATGTCATCCTCGGGGCAATGATAGAGTCCGGCTAATTCCTTGCGTCTCTCGGCGGAAACGACGACATAAGATACATCGGGGCGTTTCTCACGTAAGAGGTCCCAGGGATAACCTGGGTGAACTTTATGCCCAGAACGCGGGCTGGTCCAGGTAAAATCGTGGCACCAGGCAATGCAGTTATGGATGACGTGCTGATCCAGGAGCCGATTAATTGCCGCCGTTGCCGGTAAATTAAAGTGCTTGGTGAACAAATTATGGACGATCAGATTTTCCTGGTTTTCCAGGATGGGCGCCAGCTTGCTAGCGATCCTGGCGACAAGATCATCGAACGCTTCCGGAATCACGCCTGCTTCCAGCTTCGGATTGATTTGCTCCAGGTAATCGAATTGGGTATCTAGTTCCGGGAACTTGATAAACTCCACACCTTCAGGGAGAGCAGCCGCTTCGCCTCTCCCGGCGATCACCCTCACCGGATAGCCAAGGTCAAGGAAGACCTTCGCGTGGGCGTCGATCACGGCTTCCACGCCACCAATGACAGGCGGCGCAGTGTAGTGTAAGACGGCGATACCTGGCTTGATCATAAATTCAACTCATCGACTGCATCCAGCTGGTGACACAGCCAGGCGTTGATATCCTCATGCTCGATCAAATTTCTCAAACGCGAAGCGTTTTCGCTGCGTTCCTCTTCTGGCATGATCAATGCCTGGTGTAAGGCTTCTGCAGTAGCATAGACGTCGCAGGGAGAGATGATAATTGCGCCGGTTTCCAGCTGCTGACGAGCGCCTGCTCGCTCGGAGAGTATCAACACACCATTATGGTGATTGACGATGGGACCTTCTTTAGCGACTAAATTCATCCCGTCAGCGATGACGTTGATGAGCAACACATCATACATCTGCATGGCTGCGATGGCGCGCGGGTAATTTTCGCTGGTGATCAGCCGCACCGGCTCCCACTCACTATCCCCGTACTTGGCATTTACCCTTCCGGCAGCCGCCATGAGATCGTCTAAATAATCTCGATACTCATCAACATCCATTCTCGACGGCACAAGCAGCGCCAGGAATTTGACCTCACCTCTATGTTCCGGATGAATTTCCAGCATTTCTTCGTATGCCTGAAACCCGCGAATAATGTTCTTACTTGGTTCTATGCGGTCTATTCGCAGGATGAGTTTTAGCTCACCGATTTCTTCAACCAATTCGATGCGTTGTTTCATCGTCTCCTCGGAAACCGCGAGCTGTTTCAGTGCATCCACGTCGACCGAGATGGGAAAATCGCGCACATGGGTGGCGTGGTTACGGTGCCAGATCCGACCATGTGTATAGTTTGTATCCACGCCGGGGAGATACGATTCGCAGGTGCGGAGAAAATTTAAACCATCCTCTTTTGTTTGGAATCCCAGGATATCCACGGCACATAATCCATCGAGAATGGTCTGACGCATGGCTGGCGGCAATATCCCCCAATATTCGGGTCCCGGCCAGGGAATATGAACAAAGTGTAATATCGTCGGCCTTCTCCGGGGGTGCATTTGATCCTGTAGGTAGCGGGCGGTTAAGTACAGGTGGTAATCCTGTAACAATATTAAACCGGATTGATCCATGCGCCTTGAGACGGAAGCGATCTCGTTGGCGAATAATTGGTTTACTTTAACGTAGCCTTCCTCCCAGGCCGACCAGGTTTCACGGTTGATCACCGGAGCCCTGGGTACATCCCACATGGAGTGCTGCAGGAACCATAACAGCGGATTGGAGATGACGTTGTAGTAACCTTCGTAAGCCTCTTCGCTTGGGCTGAGGAACCTCACCGTGATCTCGCCCCCGTTTTCTAGAAGTGGAACTGTACCTTGCTCCCAATCCTTGTCTGCATCCGTCTGTGCGCAGGCGATCCAGGTGGCGTTAACCTGTCGAACCAGTCCGGAGAGAGCTGTAACCAAACCTCCGGAGCCGCGTTGGAATTTGAAATCGTCATCTTCGTCGTATTCGAGAGTGACCGGACCGCGATTTGAGGCGATAATCAGCGGGCGTTCGGTATGGATGTCGCCATCGTAACAGTCGTTCATCGAACCGCTCCTGTCTAACGAAATTAATTCTCGAGATAGAAAAAATCCCTATTTGGGTTTTTCTCGCTCGCTCGCCCGGATGGCGAGATCGATAAAGACGGCAGCGGTCCAACCGAAGATGTCGGCAGCAGTGGTGGGGGGTTCGCCCGTCTCAGCATTGTAATACTCAAAAATGCTGCGATGATTCATGATCAGATTGAGGGTTTTCTTTCTCAACTCATCGGCGAGATCTTGCCGGCCGATCTGATTGAGCGCCTCAATGAAGAAGTAGTTGATGTTAACCCATACGGGACCGCGCCACATGGTTTCCGGATCGTAATGCGGATCATTCCGGGCTACCGAAGGAATTGCATACTCACCCCAAAATTCATCTGGATTCGTCAGGTGAGCCAGGATCCGATTACGGATATCGTCGGGTAGTTGCCCGGTCCATAAGGGATACAGATTGAAAGGTGTGATCACGGGGATGCGCTGGTCTTCGTGCAGCGCGCGGAATACGCCGGCATCCTCATCCCAAAAGTCTTCGATCATCCGGCGTACAATCGAAGCTGCACGCCTGCGCCACATGCCACCTTCTACCTCCATGCCCATTTTTTCCGCCATCACCGCCAAAGATCCCATCTGGACGCATAAATACGTGTTGAGATCGGGGGATTCGACCGGCATGCCGTAATCCCATAGCGGATTATCGTCTAATCCTGATGAATACGGGTGGTTGTACTGAACCAGGCCATCGGCATCGTCGTCGTTCATGCTGAACCACCAGGCGTTCCAGCGCACCAGCGGGACGTAAATCTCTTGCAGGAAGCTGAGGTCCGGATCGGTTTCGTGCAGTTTGAGGGCTGCCCAGGCGAGGATTGGCGGTTTGGTCACTTCAGCCCTGATCGGGTGTTCGATTTCGTAAACAACACCTTCATCATAGACTGCGTCCGGCAGCATGCCATCCGGCAGCTGGCAATCCAGCATAGCGCGGATCTGGTTGCGCGCTAACTCTGGATCAAGATGGCGAAAAGCCAGAGCATGAATAGCGCTATCCCACAACCACAGTCCGACGTAGTTTATCTTTGAAGGCATCATCGCTTCGTAGGCTACCCTACCGTGCGGGCTGATCAAATTATTTGCCATGATCCACCAGGCGTAGGCATACTTCTGCGCGTAGGGTTCCAGAACCGGCGGCACATTGCTGAACCAATTCTGCCATCGGGTTTCCGCTTCTCTGACGGAGGTGGAGAAAGGCGTCACTTCTTGGATTGGATCGAGGTTTTCACCAATCGATATATTGATCGCGCAATCTTCATTAGCCATCACCTGGTATTCGACGGTGAAACCACCATCCTCAGGCTTGATATGGTTGCTGAGCGGCTCTCCATTGCTGGTATAGGCGAGATTGCGAATGCCCTTGAAAACCCCCCCTTTTTGTGTTTCCTGCCAGAATTGTGGGGAAACATGAAAGCGTATGCCGGCCTTTTTGTCTGCTGGGATACCAAAAGATAAGGTGCGTTTATCTTGGAACACCAGAGAGAATTCACCAATACGGGTGGTGAATTTGAGAATATGAGGATTTGACTCGACCTTAAACTCTAACGGGTTGAGATCCTCATCGATGAAGCAAAGATTTCGGATGAAAGGCGGGCGTTGCAAATATGCTTCAATATTAGAAACCAGGCCGGTAAGCCGTTCGGCTAACTTGATGTACAGTTCGCTTGCAGAAGGTTGTTGATAGATTAATAGACGAGAACCGCGATCGCTGAAAGGCACCTTGGTTACGTCGATATGATTTCGCAGGAGATTTAAATTTGGCGAGATTAACTTATCGGTCATCGATTTTGATGGCTCAATTCTTAGCTGAATATAACGATAATGAGGGAATTAGAGAGGAGAAATCGAGGGCTACTTGTTGCAAACCTAATTGTACCATGGTTTGATCTATAAGATTTTTTATGCTTATCCGTTCTTCGATGATGTCTGTCGAGCTGGGGAAGTGTTATTTTTCGCCGGTATTATTCGATGAGCTTAAAGACTTTTTTCTCCCGGTTAACCTTAACGTTTCGTCCGGCTTGTTTGTCTTGGATCGCTTGCTCATAGACCCCAACCAATTTTTTTGCCTGGACGAAAATGTCGAAGGATTTCATTTTTTCTTCTGTCGACGTGCGAAAACGTTCGAACAGGTCGCGATCGGTCAAGACTTTGTCGATTGCGTCTGCCAGACTATCAGGATCGTTGTCAGTCAAAAGCCCCTGAACGCCGTGATCCAATACATCGCGCGTTCCCGTCGCGTCGACTGCGACGACGGGTAAGCCGGATGCTATCGCTTCCATGGTAACGATGCCCTGGGTTTCTGTGACCGAGGCGAAGACGAAGAGATCCGCAGCTTTGAGATAAGCCGGGATCTCCTCAAATGGGAGTTTCCCGAAAAACTCAACCCGCGATTGTAACTCTAATTCGGCCACAAGTTTTTCTAAATCATTTTTTTCCGGGCCATCCCCAATGATCGCCAGACGCGTGTTTTCAATCTTTTTCATCACCTTTGCGCAGCCGTGAATGAGCGTTTTCCAATTTTTCTCTTGGGCGAGCCGGGCAACCGAGATCATGACCAGGTCTTCGCCCCAGCCTTGCTTTAGCCGCACGGCCTCGCCTGTCACTGACTCGTACTGGCGAGTATCGAGACCAGTCGGAATTACAGTAAATTGTCCTTCGAGACCATAATCAGCGACGAGGTTCTCGAGCATACTTTCGGTAGGAACAACGATGTGGTGGCACTTCCTCATGTAATCGGCTAACCAATTCTCGACAGCTCCTTGTAGAAGCTCTTGTATTCTTTCTTGAGGAAATGGTATGTAATGGGTATATTCCTGGTATTGGGTGTGGTAGGTGAAAACCAGTGGAAGATCGAGTTCGTCAGCCTTGCTAGCTGCGGCCTGTCCTAACAAGATGGGGTGGTGGGCGTGAATCACGCTAAGTTTCAATGGCGGAAGCAGTTGGTCAATTACCGGAGAGATTGGGATGGTTGCAGGGATATCCGCTGGCCAGGTGATGTTGATCGAGGGGTACCGGAATATGAACGGTTCTGTATCTTCGTAATTATCTGCGTTTGGGGCAAATACGAAAACATTGTGTCCAAGTTCTGATAGAGCCTTACGGAACTCGCTCACAGAACGTACCACACCACTGATAACGGGATAATATGAATTGGTGAATTGGGCGATGCGCATCAACGAACTCCTAGGGGTCGCTTAGATTCGATCTGTGGGCGATTGAGCATGGTGTAGGCATAAACAAACATGCCGGCGCTCCAAGTTAAAGGCGCTTCGGAAGTGTACCAGAAAGTGGAGATGAACTCGCCTGTTGGCGCATAGACCTCGTGGACTTCACCATCTCTAACGATGACCCTGGCGATTCGATGCAGGAGTTCCCTCGCTTCCCCGAGTCGTCCGGAACACTGCAGGGCTATCACGTGCCAGCAACCCAACCACAACCAGGCTGCATCGGTGTGGTAGTTTCCCAAGCCGCCAAGCCGGTTTTCAATGGCGATAAATCGTTTAGGGTAGGCAAATTGCACCGGTTTAGTTGGGACTGGGTCGGCCATTCTAAAAGCTGCCATTGAATCCAGGATGGAGCTGGCTTGTGCCTTATTAGTTAATCCCCAAGCGATCGCCAGAAGGTTGCCGCTGCTGCTCAAGTTTTCGAAAACATCGTTGGTTACGTAATATCCGAGATCGTCCCGCCAAAAGTGATCGTTAATCGATGCTTCGATGAGCCTTGACTTGCGTTCAAAATAGACCTGATCGTCAGGGAAACCAAGTTCGCCAGCAATACATGCAAGATCGGAAAGCGCTTTCCAATAGATCACGTTGGTGTAAAGAACCCTCCCCTGGCGGGCGATCGAGTCCGCCCAATCGGCGAAAGCGCCTTGATGAAGCAAGCCATCCCGATCTCGAACATGGTTCTCTAACCACAGCAAAGCGTTTTTTAGGTTAATCCAATAAGCCCGGACAAAATCGCTGTCTTTTACAGCCTGGATGTAATTTAAAGCCGCGATGACTAAAAGAGCATTCCCATCGAGGGATATCGTATTATGGGCAGTGCGGTATTTCGGTTTGATCGGTTTGTCGAAAGGCTGTTGTCTTCCCAACAAGGAGTGCAAATAACGGTCGAGGGTATTAGTACCGTGGATTTTAATGGGCAGTTGACCATTCGTTGTCTGGTTTTGTAGAAAAACCTCCAGGCATTCCCGAGTGGCACGAAATTCTCCTAGGGCGACGAGTCCAAAGCTGGCGAAGCCGAAATCGCGCGCCCATGGTTCTCTGAAGTTCCGTAATCCAGCGTTCAAGATCAGTTTTTTCTGGCCATTCGTCAATAAGCGCTTCTCGATTCCGGCTGTGAGATTTTGTCGGGCGATCAGCCATGCTCTTTGTTCTAAGTCTTCAGTGTTGTCCAGGAGAATTTGCTTTGGTTTCGGCCCCATTCTGGGTTGGCGAAGCAACTTGCGAATGTAGCGAATAATATTGATGACCAGTGATGTAAAAATCGTACCGAGTAAGGCGCCGATGATCAACGGGCGTGCTTTCACCCGCTTGTTCAATTTCTCTTCTGGTGCCATTCTTCCTTTCAGGTTTTCCTGCAATGGGTGTGCATCGTACTCTCATCCTAGAACCTTGTCGAAATCTTATCCCCACGATGGATGAGATGATTTAACAATTATAGGAGATACGAACTTCTTCCTGAAAGCAGGAGTGTTTGGGCGGACGCAGCCCGCCCAAACACCCCTTGCTCCCCTCGAGTGCGTAACTCATTAATTATTTGAATCGAGCGGATTAACTTTTAACGGTTACTCCCCCGAACATGGCAAGCCCGGAGATGACCACATCGGCAGGACCAGACTCTAGCAGATCGGATGGTCGCTGTCGTTCATCGCTTGAGCCTCCGAATAAACCGATGATGTTCATGTTGACTTGCCAATCCGCTGGCACGCGTATCTCCGCGCCGCCAAACATGGCGGTCACGTTAATTCGAGCGGGTTTGTCGGCGACGCTAACCTGGTTTAGATCGAGCTCGGCTCCCCCAAAGGCTGTTGTGACCTCGCCGCCTTTGAAATTTGAGGATTGAACCTGCTTTGATATCCCATTAAACATCGCGAATATGTTGACGGTATCGGATGAATCGACTTCCATGCCGTGATCTTGCCCGAATCGGGAGCGGTTTAGAATAACAAGGAGGCCGACTATGATCAGAGCTACGGGCCAGATCAATCCTCCAACCGTTTCCCAGGAAAGGAGCTCCAGAGCTACTAGCTGGAAGATTGCTCCTCCACCGATCAAAATAAGCGGCCCAACCCAATGTCGAAAACCATTCACCAGCAACTGCCAAAATCCTAAAAGGATGAAAAGGGAAGGTATCCAACGCCAGATACCGGAGATATCAAGGACGCTCAGGTTGTCCAGGAGCAGCAATGCGCCTATGAGGATCACCAGGATGCCGAACAGCAATTGTGTTGAGAGCCCGCGATTGTTCATTTTCTTATCCAATCTTTAATAACGTCCTCTGACTTGCTGCGCTTCTGGATTAGCCAGCTCTGCTTCACGGGCAGGCTTAATACTCACGGCGCAAGCTTTAAATTCAGGGATTAAGGCTTCAGGATCCAGTGCATCTATGGTCAGCAGGTTGGCCGCTGCTTCGGCAAAGTGGAAGGGGACGAAAACAACCCCGGCATTCGTTTTTTCGGTCACGTTGGCGCGCAGGGTAATCTCCCCCCGCCTCGAGGCCACCCGCACGGTCTCGCCATCTTCGATGCCCATCAAAGCAGCATCGACGGGGTTGATCTCAACGAGAGCTTCGGGGAACAGGTCGTCAAGGCTGGAATGGCGAGTCATGGTGCCGCCATGCCAGTGCTCCAGGACCCGCCCGGTGGTTAAGATATAGGGAAATTCGTCATCAGGACGTTCGACGGCGGGTACGAAATCCAGACGATGAAACTTACCTCTACCGCTTGGAAACGATTCGCTGAACAGATAAGGTGTGCCGGGATGCTCCTCATCGAGAACTGGAGTCTGCAAGCCGCGCTCTTCGATGCGCGGGTATCGGATCCCGCTATAGGCCGGGACCACGCTGGCAATTTCAGCCATTACCTCGGAGGGTTGAAGGTAATCCCAGCGAGCGCTATTCGAGCGCCGCAGCCGCGATTCGATGCGCGCCGCCAAATCGCAGATAATTTGCCAGTCGGGGCGTGAACCGCCACGCGGGGAGAGCGCCTGCCTGACTCTTTGGACACGCCGGTCGGTGTTGGTAAAGGTGCCTTCCTTTTCCGCCCAGGAGGTCGCTGGCAGAAATACGTCGGCAAAGGCGCCCGATTCGTTGATGAACAGATCCTGGGCGACGAGAAACTCAAGGTCCTGCATGTGTTTCCGGGTCACGTTCAGGTTCGGCTCGCTCATCATTGGGTTTTCTCCCATGATATAGAGAGCTCGCACCCCACCTGGTTTTACATTGGAGAGGATTTCCGTGGTTGTTAATCCGCGATGGCGATTGAGTCCACCCGGCTCGATATTCCAGGCTTGCTCCCATTTATCCGCATTGGCGGGATCGTCCACCAGCATGTAACCGGGATAATGGTACGGCATCGCACCCATATCCGAGGCGCCTTGCACGTTGTTCTGCCCACGCAGCGGGTTCAATCCGGTGCCCTCACGACCGACATGTCCGGTGAGAAAGGCCAGGTGGACCAGCGATAGCGCGCTGGCAGTCCCGTGAGAGAGTTGGGATATACCCATACCCCAATAGATCGCACCGCGCTCGGCCTGGGCGTACATCCGGGCGGCCTTGATGATGAGCTCGCGGTCCACACCCGACACCATCTCAGCATACTCAGGGGTGAATTTTTCGACCGACTCAACGAAATCTTCATAACCCTCAGTACGGGAGCGAACGAATTCTTGGTTGACCATACCTTCCTTGATGATCACGTGGGCCATTGCGGTGAACACAGGCACGTTGGTGCCTGGCTTTAGAGGCAACCACAAGGTGGCGAAGTTGCACATTTCGATTTGTCTGGGGTCAACGACAATCAGTTTAGCGCCATGTTTTTGGACTGCCGCTTTCATTTGCAGGGCGATGATGGGGTGGTTTTCAGACGTATTCGATCCGGTGATGATAAAACAATCACACTTGATCACTTCGGCAGCGGTGTTGCTCATCGCCGCCGAGCCGATTGCTTGCTGCAATGCCACTACAGAGCCTGCGTGGCACAACCGGGTACAGTGATCGACATTGTTGGTGCGGAAGAGAGCTCTGAAGAGCTTCTGGAGGAGATAATTATCTTCGTTGGTAGCCTTGGCGCATAGATAGGTAGCCAACGCTTTCGAACCATCACGGCGATAGATCTCAACCAGCCGGTCCGCGATGTGATCGAGCGCTTCGTCCCAGCTTACCTCAACCCATTCTTCCCGGTCGAAAGCCTGCGTGCGTTCTCCAGGAATTTGCGCAGTTTTACGAATTAATGGCGTCGTAATGCGGTCTTTATGATAGAGAAAATCGTATCCATAGCGTCCCTTGACGCACAGATTGCCGTGATTGACCACCGCGTCGAATGGCGAGCTGATGTGGTAAATATAGTCATCCTTGATATGCAATTCCAGTTTACATCCGACGCCGCAGTACGGGCAGGTCGTGGGGACGATACGGTCAGGGGAGAGCATGCCAGCCTCCATTCAAATCAATTGACATTGGAGCAACTTTTTCGGTTAATTCGAATCTCCGTTATGCCGCCTTCGTTTTCGTTGATCGCGGCTGAGCTGCATGATCTCATCCGGAGTCTTGTTTTGCTCGAAGAGCCATTCGCGCCTGGATTTTAGTGCGCCAGTCGGGCAAACGCCAACGCATTGACCGCAAAAAACACAGCTCGTTTCCGGCATTGATCGATCGAAAAAAGTGCCGATCTGGGTCTCGAACCCGCGTCCCTCGAAGTTGATCGCGTAGGTGTACTGGGCATCCTCGGCGCAAACCTGCACGCAGCGCCAGCACAAAATGCATTTCGAGTAATCGCGAACGTACATAGGATTGTCATCGATTACAGGGACCCGGCGTTCTCGGCTCTCGGGAAAACGTTCTTCATCGGCAGCGTAATCATTCATAAATTCCTGAATCTCAGGCGATTCGGACAGATCGACGGCAGAATCTAGCAACTCCAAGATCGTACGCCGGTTGAGTTCGACGCGTTCGCTGCGTGTTGTGACCTCCATACCTTCACGCACTTCCGCTACGCAGGCCGGCGACAGGACGCGGGCGCCTTCAACTTCGACTACACAGATCCGGCACAGCGCGTTAGCCGTGCAATGATCGTGATAGCAAATCGTCGGGATCTCTTTGCCGATTGCCTGCGCCGCGTTGAGGATTGTTGAACCCTGGGGCGCGCTCACCACTTGACCGTCGATCCTTAGATTGATCGTTTCTCCCATAGTTTGTCCTTAACTAACGTACTTGCCAACTTGATTACCTAATCCTCGTAGGTGTTGGGAAGTTCTCAATCACTTCCTACTGGGATGTTGAATTCAGCGAGCAAAGAACCGGAAGACAGATGCGTGAACCGGGCTTTTAATAACCGCTCAGGATGGGTATACACGTTCATACTGTTTCTGCGTACATACCCGCATAATGTGATGTTCCATTCCTGCGCCAGACCTACCGACATACTGGTTGGAGAGGTACGTGAAGCCACGATTTCGCAACCCATTTGGACCGCTTTCTGGATCATTTCTGAGGAGATGCGCCCGGTCGATAATAAGATCATTCCACTGGGATCGATCCCGGAAAGCAAACATTCTCCACGCAGGCGATCGAGGGTATTATGGCGTCCGATATCCTCGGTCACAACCAGCAGCTCATCGCCATCGCTGAGCGCGGATGAATGCACGCCTCGCGCCCGGGCATATAGGCTGTCTTGGGATTGCAGTTTGTTGATTAACTTCGCCAGCAATTGGGGCTCTATCGTGCGAATACTGTTGACAGGCTCTTGGTGCGCGGCCAGCTCTGCGAATGTGACGCCACCGCCGCAACCGGAAGTGATGATCTTCCTGCGCGGCTTATCCCAAACTCCGTGCCCCAGCCAGATATCTACACAGCTGCCAGCAGGACAAACGTGAAGGAGTTCAACATCCTCGAACCGGGTGATAAATCCTTCGTTAGCCAAGAAACCCAGGGCGAGCTGGACTGGATGGATCGGAGAACACATCAAGGTGGCCAACTCAATTCCATTGACGTACACAGTGAGAAAACCCTCTTCGATGACCTCCTCATTAACTGGTTCCCATTCCCCGGAGTATTTGTGATAGCGAATTGGTATCGCGCCGTCGCTCATGATTTACCTGGATTGCCGTTGCTGCTAAACATATGCGGCCAATGCTCGATCGCGCTTAATACTGCTGTCGCCGCAGTTTGTCCCAAACCACAAAGGGATGAGTCAACCATGGTCCATCCCACATCTTCCAGACGTTGGCGATCGCCCGCTCGCAGCTGTCCCTGATCAATTCGGGATAAAATCTCGAACTGCCTTTGCGTTCCCAGCTGGCAGGGATAGCATTTCCCGCAAGATTCGTCGGCGAAGAAATGAGCCAACCCTTGAAGTATTTCGATGACATTCCGGTGTTCATTGAATACCATGACCACACCGGATCCCAGAGGCAGGCCGGCCCCGCGCAGGTCTTCAAAGGTCATTTTGACGTCCAGCTGGTCAGGCGTGGCGAAAGCGCCAGCTGCTCCGCCAAATAAAATCGTTTGCAGATCACCGCCAACGACCCCACCGGCCAAATCGTTCAGCAAATGGCGCAGGGTAACACCGAAGGGCACTTCGTATAGTCCCGGTTTGGCAACATCTCCAGATAGGCAGAACAACTTTGGGCCTGGCGATTTTTCTGTACCAAACTGGCGGTAAACTTCTGCCCCGTCCTTGATGATCATCGGGACATTGAACAGCGTTTCAACGTTATTGATCGCCGTAGGTTTCCCGAATAAGCCATTGGTAGTCGGGAAAGGAGGCTTTATACGCGGGAAGCCGCGTTTGCCTTCGATCGACTCAAATAATGCTGTCTCTTCACCGCAGATATAAGCCCCGGCTCCCCTTCGAATTTCGATATGAAAGTCAAAGCCTGTATCCAGAATATTCTCCCCTAGGTAGCCGGCTTTGGTGGCTTCTTTGATTGCTTCTTGGAGAACTTGCGCGGCGCGTGGATATTCACCGCGGATATAAATATACCCATCGTGGGAACCGATGGCGTAACCGGCGATAACCATCCCCTCAAGTGTGGTGTGCGGGTCATCTTCCATCAAAATGCGGTCTTTGAAGGTACCCGGCTCCGACTCATCAGCATTGCAGACCACATATTTTGGATTTCCTGCGGCCTGGGCAGCGCCTTCCCATTTAATTCCTGTGGGAAAGGCTGCGCCGCCTCGCCCGACTAAGCCGGCATCTTTGATCTCCCGGATCACACTTTCGGGGTCCATTTCTCGCAACGCTTTTTTCAGTGCTACGTAACCCCCGCTATCCAAATATTTCGATAAATTCGTGACCTCGCCCATCCCGCAATTCTTGGTCAGGATGCGGATATCTCCGTCAACCCGGTTAGCAACCTGGTGAGTATTTCCTTCAAGAAGCGCTCGTGGATTGTCAGGATCGAGCCGGGAATAGGCCAGATCGCCAATCAATGCTGCCGGAGCATGATCGCATAATCCAAGACAGGGGGCGCGTTCGATCGTCCATTCTCCATCTTGAGAGATCTCATTTCCATTCATGTTGAGCCGGTCACGCAATCTTTCAATCAGCTCCAGGCTGCCCTGGGCGGCGCAGGCCGGGTCACCGCAAATCAAGGCGACGTTGTTCCCTACTGGATGGCGGTAAAACATCGCGTAGAAATCGATTACACCGTAGACGTCGGCAAGAGGCACCCGCAGAGCAAGTCCAATTTCAGCAGCGACGGGCTCGGGTAGATATCCATAGATGGATTGGGCGGCGTGCAAGGCCGGGAGCAGCGCGGTCCGCCC
>CAYNWK010000105.1:0-14768 GCA_964400875.1 uncultured Anaerolineaceae bacterium
TTTACCACATCGGGGCAGAGCTTTTCTTTTTTTAGGATTTGTGGGTAATCACCACTTATTGCGTGGTTGACAGCAGATAACGTTATCGGTATAATGGCACAGCCCCGGCAAAGGACGCTGGGGCTATCTCTTGTTGGATATTGAATCCGGCATCCCCAACTTCCCCGCATCGCTGCACGTCGTTGGTAGAAGGCGCGGTAGGTGTGGTGAAGTGAAGATTGGAGGAAGTCTAATGAAGTACGCTATCATAGAAGATGGCGGCAAGCAGTACAAAGCTGTCGAAGGCGCCACGATCGAGGTAGACCGCTACCCTTCAGAGATTGGTGAAAAAATCGATTTGGACCGTGTCCTGCTGGTCGCTGACGGTGATGACATTTCCATCGGTACCCCTTATCTCGAAGGCGTCAAGGTCGCCGCTACCGTTGTCTCCCAAATCAAGGGACCAAAAATTGTAGTTTTCAAATACAAACCAAAAATCCGATACCGGGTTAAAACCGGTCATCGCCAGCATTACACTCGCCTGAAAATCGATTCCATCGAGCTGGAATCTGGAGGTAAGGATGGCTCATAAAAAAGGCGGCGGATCAAGCCGCAACAACCGTGACAGTGAATCTAAACGCCTGGGCGTGAAGAAATTTGGCGGCGAACACGTACTGTCCGGCCATATTCTGGTTCGCCAGCGGGGCACTCGGATTAAACCGGGCCGCAACGTGGGAAAAGGCAGCGATGATACGCTCTTTGCGACCATTGAAGGTCTCGTTATCTATGAGACAGTTCGAGATGGGAAAAAGCGCGTCAGCGTAGACCCAATCGTACAATAAAGGTTAGCGATTTAACTCGGATTCCTATCTCCCGGCGTTATCGGTAAGCGCTGCTCGGGAGGATTGGAAATCTGGGTGAGAGGAATATTGAACTATGAAAGAAGGCATTCACCCCACTTATTATCCGGACGCCCAGGTGATCTGTGCTTGCGGAAATACCTGGACCACTGGTTCCACCCAAAAGGTGATCCGCACCGATGTTTGCTCCCAGTGCCACCCGTTCTATACCGGCGAGCAGCGCATCGTGGATACTGAAGGGCAGGTTGACAGGTTCTATAAGAAACTCCAGGCGCGCCAGGAATACCTTAATGAGCAGGAAGCGCGCGAAGCAGAACGCACCTCACCAGAACGACCTATCGAGGAATTGGAACTGGGCACCCGCGCCACGGATGTCCTGGCAAAGGCTGGCATCACCAAGGTCGGCCAGGCTCTCGATAAACTTGAACTGGGTGAACAGGCGTTGCTGGATATCGATGGTTTTGGACGCAAGTCCCTGGCCGATCTTAAGAAACGTCTGCGCCAGATTGGGTACGAACTCCCCGAAGCTGCGGAGGAGATCAAAGCCTAAGCACGGCTGCCACATGAAAGTCGAACCCCCACCAGGGCGCCCTGGTGGGAGTTTTTTTGTTGAGCTAATCGGGATGAAATCGGGATCGAGGTAGGGGATTAATCGAAGGCTTTGAATTCGCCTACGACCTGGACATCAACTGGAACGCCTTCAATTTCGGTGGGGATCAAATCTTGTGCCGCGAGTTGTTCGGGCAAATATTTTTCGTTGACCATGACAACAATCGCTACCTCATTCGTACGAACCCCCCCTTTCTTCCGGAATCCCACGCCAACGCCCATCACATTTTTTAAAGTCATTAGCTGGTCCTGGTAAGCTTGTTTGACGCTGATCGCCTTTTTTGTGGCGCTTTGCTGACCGAGATGGTTATCCATTACTTGGTCCTATATCTACCTCTAGGCTATCTAAAACGGCCTGGATAGGATTAAAAATCGTGGTTTGTTCGGAACCGGCGAATAACAGCCCAACGGCTGCCTGCGAGTCGGCGGCAACAACCAGGGAACCGGAATCTCCGCCTTGGGACATTGGGCCGGCAACCAGCTGATTTTCGAAGCGGGCAACTTGGCCGACTCCGTAGCTCACGTCCACGGTAGAATCCAGAACGTTAATTTCCCCGGTGGTTAGCCCTGTGGTTCGACCAGATTTACGGACTGCCATGCCCAGGAAAGCCTCGGCAGTGCCAGAAATCTCCCCAATCTCCAAGATCTCGTCTAGGATATCACCGTCGTTGATCGGCTTGGCGACCGCGGCGTCTACCAAATTGTAAGCGCCTGGTTCTTGTTGGTAGGTATTGAGGCGATGCTTCGATCCGATCAGCGCTGCGATAGCGTTGCCCAGTTCTGCGAAAGCCTGGGCGAAGCTGCAGTTGCCAGGTTCGGTGGTGAAATGGATCGGGTAGTAACGTTCCAGGTAGGCGATGATATCCTCATTAACCTGCCCGCCGTCAACGGCGCCAGGTTGTAAGATCGCGTCTCCGGGGTTCGCCGCGTTGCTGTTGGCCAGGACGTGATTGTTGGACAAGATCAGGCGGGTGCCGGAGGCGCGGTCGCGGACTACGCAGCCGAAGGTTCCCGCCGTGACCTGGTAATGTCCGATACTGACGCCGCCGGGCGCTGGTCGATAGCGCTCTGTACGGGATTGCTGCGCTTTGATCTCGCCAACAGCAACCACATCAGTCGGGACGCCGTCAATCCGTTGGGGGATAATGGCCTGGGGCGGCAGTCCGGCAACCGGAACTTTTTGGCGGACGAGCGCCTTGATCACCAATTCTTCTGTCTGTTTTCCTCGGACCTCTTTGTAGCCAATTCCGACGCCGACGACGTTCGGTCTTTGCAAGATCTCCTCTTTATGACTATCCTTCGCGCTTTTTACCTGAGTTCGTTCAGCCATAATCTCCTCCAGCTATTCCACTTCTTCCAGTCATCGATGAGAGTCTTACCTTGATCAGGTGCGATTGACCGTTTGCCAGTTCCATTCCATTTTAACTCATTAGTCAAATTATTGAGACAAGAATTGTCCCTTTTATTTGGGCGATTGCATCTGCCCTGTGATCGCAATCGACGTCCCAAAAAATGGGGGTTTGGAGGTTGAGGGCGGTGCTCCTCACCGCCCTCAACCTCCAACTTTCTATGCAAGTAGGGGAAAATCGTCTAAATGAAATTGCCCTGTCCAGCTAGCTCGCCTTTGCGAGTGCAGGGGGTATTGGTATGGTAGAATCCAGCCGGTATTGTCGCCAGGGGAGTGAATTTCGCAATTCGCCATCGATATGAGGTGAGCATGAAACATCACGTGGGTTCAATCGAAGTCATTGTCGGTTCGATGTTCAGCGGCAAGACCGATGAGTTGATCCGCCGTTTGCGTCGCGCCACGATCGCCCGCCAGAAAGTTCAGGTTTTCAAACCGGCAATCGATAACCGGTACGACAAGGTGAAGGTCACCTCTCATGCTGGCAGTGATTTCGATGCGCGCCCGATCCAATGTTCGACCGATCTGCTCGAGGGGCTCGAGGGGGAAACGACGGTGGTGGCTATTGATGAGGCTCAGTTCTTGGACGAGCAGATCGTTACCATTGTGCAACAGTTAGCTGACCAAGGTCTGCGCGTGATCGTCGCCGGGTTGGATACCGATTTCCGTGGTGAACCTTTCGGTATGATGCCAACGTTGATGGCCCAGGCGGAGCGCGTCGATAAACTGCATGCCATCTGCATGCAGTGTGGTGAGCCAGCTTCCCGTACGCAACGCTTGGTCAATGGAAAACCAGCCCATTACGATGACCCGGTCGTTATCGTAGGAGCGTCGGAGATGTATGAAGCCCGCTGCCGCGCCCACCACGAAGTTCCCAGAGATTGACCATGCAACAGGATTACCAGGAATTCTTGAAGGAAATTTTAATCCCCCAGGAGCAGCTTCAGGCGCGCATCAAGGAAATTGCAGATGAGATCAATCGGGATTACCAGGGCCGAAAACTGCACCTGATATGCATATTACGCGGTGGAGTGCTCTTCCTCGCCGATCTGATGCGCTATATCACGGTTAATCATACGATTGACTTTATGGCTATCTCCTCTTATGGCACCGGCGCGCGTAAATCAACCGGGCATGTGCGCATTACCTTAGACTTAAAAGAAGATATCAGCGAGCGAGACGTCCTGCTGGTTGAGGATATCGTCGACAGCGGTTATACGATCGCCTCCGTGTTGGAACTGCTCAGCACCCGTCACCCCAAAAGCTTGCGGGTTTGCACCCTGTTAGACAAAGCTGTGCGCCGTGAGATCGACGTGCCAATCGATTATCGAGGCTTCGTTATTCCTGATAAGTTCGTCTTTGGCTATGGTTTAGATCTGGACGAATATTACCGCAACCTGCCTTTCATCGGGGCGGTCGACCCAGAACGATACCAACCTCCGGATTGAGCTCATGGCGGAATCGCAGCCTGAATCCGCTGAAGATGAATGGGATCCTACCGGTCATCGAGAAGATATCCGGGGCGAAGACCGGGATTTGGCCGGGTCAACTGCGGCGTACGCCGGTCGTTGGATCGCTCGCTTAGGAAAACAGATTATCGGTCAGGGGGGTACACCAGAGCAGGCTTTACAAGCCGCAAAAGCTTCTCGTTTCAAAGAATCTCCCAAGGTGGAATATGTGCCAACTGTAGAACCAATTTCCATTTCTCCTTGGATTGAGAGAATCCGTGCAATCTTGCTGCCCGATCAGACAGCGTATCTGGTTGGCGGCGCTGTGCGCGATACTTTGCTAGAGCGTTCGATTCGGGATATGGACTTTGTGGTCCCGGATGAGGGACTTAATCTGGCCCGGAAGGTCGCCGATGCGTTGGGTGGAGCTTATTACCCGCTGGACGAGGCACGCGGAATCGGTCGCGTGGTGCTCCTCCAGGCGGACGATTCCAGGCTGGTGATCGATTTTGCCGAGTTCCAAGGCGCAGATTTGGAAGCTGACCTGCGAGCCCGGGATTTTTCAATTAATGCGATGGCGCTGGACATCCACCAGCCCGATAAGTTACTGGATCCTTTGGGCGGCGCCGCCGATCTACGCGCCAAACAATTGCGCGCCTGTTCAGAACACACCTTTTTAGACGATCCCCTGCGGATCTTAAGGGGAGTGCGGCTCGCCGCGACGTTCAAGTTCCGCATCTTGCCGGATACTCGCCAGCAGATGCGCCAGGCCGCAGGCTACTTGCCCAATTGTTCGGCTGAACGGCTGCGGGATGAAGCTCTCCACATTTTGGGAGGTGCTCTTCCGGCGACATCAATTCGTACGCTCGATATCTTGGGCTGTTTGAAGTACGTATTCCCAGAGCTCGAAAGTCTGAAAGGCGTTGAACAATCGCCTCCTCATATCAGGGACGTATGGGGTCATACCCTTGATGTGATCCACTGGTTTGAACAAGTGCTCGCTGTGCTGGCTTATGATCATGATCAAGATCTGGCGGCTAATGTGTATATGGGTTTATTATCCCTCCGGTTGGGGCGCTATCGGGAGAACATCGCGGCATTCATGCATGAACTATTCACCCCCGATCGCCTCCAGAGGCCGATCTCTTTTTTCGCTGCGCTGTATCATGACATCGGCAAACCGGTCACCCAACACCGGGAGGAATCCGGCCGGATCCGCTTCTTTGGTCACCAGGAAGTCGGTGCAGAGATGATCGCCCAGCGGGCTTCGGCGCTCCGCTTGAGCAATACTGAAATCGCGCACTTGAGAAACGTAGTCCAACACCATTTGCGCCCTATGCTGCTCTCGCAAACCGGCCACAGCCCCACTCGCCGGGCGATTTACCGATTTTTTCGCCAAACCGGTAGGGCTGGCGTCGACGTTTGCTTGCTATCCTTGGCCGATGTCCTGGCTACTTACGGACCGACGCTCACCCAGGAAGTTTGGGCGGAACACCTGGATGTAGTTAGGACCTTATTGGAAGCTTATTGGGAGCGCCCGCAAGAGAGTGTTGCACCTCCCAGATTGGTTACAGGGGGCGACTTGATCGCCGAGCTTGACTTGGCACCTGGACCGGAAGTTGGTTGGCTTTTGGAGAAGCTTCGTGAAGCTCAAGCGACCGGGCGGGTAGATACACGCCAGGGTGCGATTGCTTATGCCAGGAGCCTGTTGGCTGGAGATTCCAGGGAGAATCAATAAATCCCAGATGCAAAGCTGGGATTTAATTGGAAGAGAGTATCTTCTTCAGGGTAGCCAGGCTGCTCCCCTGTCTGGTTAGTTACAGGTAAGCGGATCCTTTGCGGACGCGGCGTCTCGCTCTGCACGCGCCCGGCGAGTGAGGTTGTTGAGGTGAGCGATAAGCACGTTGCTTGGCACGGGTTTGATCAAAAAGTCGTCTGCACCTTCATCGAGGGCGTGCGTTGCCGTACCAGGTTTGCTCATCGCCGAGAGCACCAGAATTGGCACCTGGCTGAATTCGCGGATCCCCCGGCAGACTTCCAGACCACCCATTCCAGGCATATATAAGTCTAAAACAACAACATCCGGCTTTAGTCGGCGGGCAGCCTCAATCCCCTCTTTTCCCGTATGCACCGTCTCGACCTTAAACGACTTCGCTTCCAGGGCAACCTGGAGCATTTCTGTCATGGCGATATCGTCATCGATCATTAAAACACGGGTTTGCACACTATTCCTCCTCAAGGTGGAGCGCAAGCCATCTAAACGGCAGTGATTCTGGTTGCAGACTTGGGCTTGAGGCCACACTTGATCTATGATTACAAACGAACTGCTCTGGCGTCCATTATGCCTTATATTGGAAAATCTATACCTTACAAACACTTAACAAGGCTCTCCGAAGGTCTGGACAATTTGGGGGGTTGTGGATTATTTTATAACGGCGCAGGCGTGATAATTCTTGCACGGCTGTTATTTTGAACTTGCCTTCAGTCGGTTTTAGAGATATGATTAGTCATAATATTTCATGGTTGACCCCTCGGGTATGAATACTGAGCTTCGTTGTCCGCGCTGCAACCGATTAATCGATCCGCATCTACTTAACTGCTCTTATTGTGGGGTCAATTTGGCTCTGGCGGCAGCCCTCATAGAGAACTCGGTACCTCAACCATATCTCTCTTTCAACACACCGATAACCCCAGAGGTTTTGGTTCCTCGTTTGGGCGATTATTTGATAGAGAAGGGGGTCCTGAACCAAGCCGAGTTGCAGCGCGCTTTAGCCTATCAACGTAATAAAGCGGAACAGGGGCAGCCTTGTCTAATCGGCCAGGCCCTCTTGGAACTCGGTTCAATCGACCGTTCGACTCTAGACAAAGCAGTCACGGAACAAATATTGCAACTACAGACTGCTTTGGAAAAGACTAACCAACGCTTAGAACAGCGGGTCCAGGAACGCACCAGTGAACTTCAACGCGCGTTGAAAAAGCTAACCGAACTGAACCAGCTCAAGTCAAATTTCATATCCAACATATCTCATGAATTGCGTACCCCTTTAACCCATATCAAAGGTTATTTGGATATGTTGTCCGATGGTGGCTTGGGTCCGTTGACCGAATACCAACTTGAAGCTGTTCAGGTCTTGATGAGATCCGAGAACCGTTTGGAGCGCTTAATCGAAGACTTGATCCAGTTCTCCTTGGCTACGAAGGGAGAACTCTCGATGAAAATCGAGAGTTTCGATCTCGATGATGTCATCTCCGCGGCTGTCACACAAACAGCCAACAAGGCGGAAGCGAAAGCGATCCAGCTGAACTTCGAGACCTCGCCCCAGCATTCCAGGGTGAGCGGTGATGAGGAGAAAATCGGCTGGGTGCTCATGCAGTTGTTGGATAACGCCATCAAATTTACGCCGGAAGGGGGTCAAGTGGTCATCGAAGCTACCCCTGAAAATGGGTTGTTATCCGTTGCAGTTAAAGACACCGGAGTTGGGATCCCGGAGGAACGCTTGGATGAAGCCTTCGAACCTTTCCATCAATTGGACGGTTCGATTACGCGCAAATATTCGGGAACCGGTCTGGGACTGGCAATGGTGCGCAGAATCTTGGATGCTCATGGCGTGCCGATTCACGTACACTCGGAGAATGGTGGCGGTTCCGTGTTCGAATTCTCCCTGCCTTTGGATGAAGACGAGTTATGACCGAGGAGCTTAGCAAGAAGAAAGCCGATTTGACCTCCGAAGAATTAGAGGCAATCTACGCTATCAGCCGGGTGGCGACGCGGGCGAAGGATCCCGATGAAGGTTTGGATGAAATTATCGCCTTAGCCCGGCCTGTTTTCATTTTCGATAACGTAGTGCTTTACATACGGGAAGGTTTTGAAAGCCTGGAGCCGCTCTTTGCCCGGGCGATTGGGCGCGGCAGGACGACGGAGGAGGATCTTACCTGGGGTGAAGCTATTGCCACCGACGTATTACGCAAAGAGAAAGTCGTCGTCAAGCGAGAGGTGCAAGGGGACTACACTAAGAATCGCATGCAGTTGCGGTTCTTAATTGGTATGCCCCTGGTGAGCGGCGAGCACAATATCGGCGCTCTGGTCTTCGTCCGGTATGGCGGTCCACCGTACGCTCCTACCCAAATTAAGTTGGCCGAGTACATCACCGATCACGTTGCCCAGTTGTTGGAATACCAGAATATGAACACGCGGTTGTCAACCTTGGAGAGCGAACGTCGCCAGGAACGTTTGCAGGATGATTTCGTTGCCACGATATCCCACGAGTTGCGCACTCCGCTTGGGTTCATTAAAGGTTATGCCACGACCTTGCTGCGGGATGACACCGCCTGGGATGATGAGTCCCGCCGCGAATTTCTCACCATTATCGATGAGGAAGCAGACCGGCTGCAAGAATTAATCGACAACCTGCTTGACTCCTCACGCTTACAATCGGGTACATTGCGAATGGATTTCCAACCCGTTCGCCTGGACACCATGTTGAGGGATATGGCTTTAAGGGCGCGTTCTTTGGATGAGAGCTTTATTATCAATTTGGATTTAAAAAGTGAAGGCGTGATCGTCATGGTCGATCCTACCCGCATGGCGCAAGTTTTTGATAACCTGGTCAGCAACGCTCGAAAATATGCGCCTGACTCCAAGGTCCTCGTCACCTTGACGACCAACGGTTCGCGCGCTGACATCGCCTTTCGAGACTATGGCCCGGGCATTCACCCGGCACATTTAGAAAATATATTCAACCGGTTTTATCGAGTACCCCATCACGACTCATCCGCACGGGGTACAGGCCTGGGGTTATACATTTGCCAGCGAATCGTCCGGGCCCACAATGGAGATATTCACGCCGAATCGGAATTCGGGAAGGGAACGGTTTTTCACATCTCCTTACCGCGGGAACCACGCGACGGCAATTAACATTGAGGATCAATTCGGTTAGTCCCTAGGAGGCTGATAATGAGTACCAGCATTTTGGTCGTTGACGATGAACCACGGTACGTACGTTTGATGGAAGCGAATTTGATCAGTGAAGATTATCAGGTGTTGAAAGCTTATGATGGGCAGAAGGCCGTGGAGCTGGTCGCTGAAACCCAGCCGGATTTGGTCTTGTTAGATGTGATGATGCCGGGGTTGAGTGGTTTCGCCGCATGCGAGCGCATCCGGGAATTTTCCAACGTACCGATCATCATGGTAACCGCCAAAGGTGAAGAACAAGATCGCGTAAGAGGTTTGGATGTGGGCGCCGACGATTATATCGTCAAGCCTTTCTCAGCGACTGAGCTGCTCGCCCGGGTCAGGGCGGTGTTGCGACGGGCTCAGGTGTCTGGTAGCGCTTACCAGCAGCCGGTGTTCACCCACGGAAATCTCAGGATTGATTTTGCCAGGGCAGAGGTCTTCAAGGAAGATAGGATGGTTTTCCTTTCCGCCACGGAATACCGACTGTTGTTGCAGTTTGCGCACAACCTGGGCAGCATACTATCCTCCGAAGATTTGTTGGTCAATGTTTGGGGCCCGGAATACAGTGAAGACAAAGAAATCTTGTGGGTCAGCATTTCCCGGCTGCGGCAAAAGTTGGAAGACGACCCGCGCAACCCGCAGCACATCGTCACACGCTCGGGTATGGGCTATACCATGCCGGTACAGTCCTGAGCCGCCGCATCGCGTGTCTGCGATTTTGCAGGGCTTATTCCCGGACCTGGTTGGTAGAAGCGGATAGATTATAGAGTGAGGACTTTCGCACTTGAGGAAAGAACGAGGATGTTTTTTCAAACACCTCGAGTTTCTCAGAGAAATGCGTAACTCCTCAGAGTAAAACCGTATGAATTTTCAATTTGATGAGAAAGGGAAGTTCTTTACCGATATTGTCACCAAAGAACCGGTTTCGGCGATGATTCAGACGATCACACATACTATTGAAGGCAACGTCTTCGTCCGTAAAGGTGAGCGGCTGATCGATGAGCTCGGTACCTGCGATCAGTTCCTGGCTGTGACCGATGCTGTCGTGCGCGACCACGCTGGTGAAATGCTCTATAGTAGTGATTTCCTTACGGTCAACAGGGATCATGTCGTTTGGATTCTTCCCATAGAAGAGATGAGGAGAACAGCGGGTGGTGGCGGGGGCGAAGAGTGACAAATTCTGCCCCCGTAGCAAACCGTCGGCAGCAGATCCCTGAAGCCGACAAAGTAAAGGCGTACTTGCTTAGCACACTGCTTCAGGAGGTTGAAACCGAACCGATTCCCGCAGATCAACGCCGCCAAGCGGTTACCAAGAAGCTGGTCGAGGTTTACCAAGCTACCCGCTTGCAATTACCGGAAAGCCTTAAGGAGCAGATCTTTCACGATGTCCTGGATGATCTGCTCGGTTATGGTCCAATTCAACCTTTGCTGGAGGATCCAGAAGTCACTGAGGTGATGGTCAATGGACCAAATCAGATCTATATCGAGAGGGCTGGAAAACTGATCAAGACGAGCGTGAAGTTCGATGGCGACGAGCACGTTATGCGCATCATAGATCGCATTATCCTGCCGTTGGGCCGACGGATCGACCCCGAAAGTCCTACCGTGGATGCGCGTCTCCCGGATGGTTCACGCGTCAACGCCGTGATCCCACCGGTAGCGATTGATGGTCCGTCCATTACGATACGCAAGTTCGCCAAAGAGCGATTGGGCGTTCAACAATTAATCGCCTTTGACTCCATCACCGCGAATATGGTGGAGTTTTTACGGGCTTGCGTTGTGGCCCGCCTTAACATCCTGATCTCCGGCGGTACTGGATCGGGCAAGACCACCCTATTAAACGTACTTTCAGGCTTGATTCCGGAAGACGACCGCATCGTAACGATTGAGGATGCCGCTGAGTTACAACTGCAGCAAGAGCATGTCGTGCGCATGGAAACGAAACCACCCAGCATCGAGGGCCGGGGCGTGGTGACGACGCGGGATCTCGTGCGAAATTCATTACGAATGCGACCTGATCGGATCGTCGTAGGAGAAGTTCGCGGCGGAGAAGCGCTGGATATGCTCCAGGCGATGAATACCGGACATGATGGATCTTTGACCACCTTGCATGCGAACTCCCCGCGTGATGCTTTATCCAGGCTGGAGACTTTGACATTGATGTCGGGTGTAAATTTGCCCGTGCGGGTGATTCGAGAACAGGTCGCTTCGGCGGTGGATCTGATCGTACAGCAATCGCGCTTGAAGGATGGTTCGCGGAAGGTTACTGCGATCACCGAAGTCGCCGGGATGGAAGGTGATACGATTGTTTTGACGGACATCTTCAAATACGCACAAACCGGGATTGACCACGATGGGAAGGTTCAAGGAGAATTAAAACCGACCGGAATCCGTCCTTTATTCAGCGCTCGACTGGAAGCGGCCGGTTTCAACTTAAAACCAGAGGTCTTTGGCGCCAGTATTGTGGACATTCTGCAAAGCAATCGCAAACGGCGCTGAGAGGTCAAACTCGCTGAACCTCGCTCTAAAAAGATTGAGGTTCACAAGCTGACTGCGAAACTTTGATATAGAAAAGGTAGGATTACCATGCCCATTAACCCGATGGCGATCTCATTGCGAGCCAAGAAACTAGGTGTATTAATACGTGATGCCCGGATGGCGAACCGAAAAACCCTGCAAGAATGTGCTGAGGCGCTCGGTATCTCTTCTGAAAGGTTCGAGCAATATGAGATGGGTGAAGAATCACCCTCGCTGCCTGAACTGGAGATACTGGCGTTTTACCTCGAAGTGCCGCTGGATCATTTCTGGGGAGACCGGGCGATATCAGAAACGGATCCACGACTGAGCCAATTGGACCTGGATCAATTGCTTGGGCTGCGCCAACGCATTATCGGCGCCAGGCTGCGCAAGCTGCGAACAGAGGCCGGGATCGATGAGCGAGAGTTAGCTGAGCTCGCCAGCATGTCAAAAGCTCAATTGGATGCCTATGAATTAGGAGAGCAATCAATCCCCTTACCGGAGTTGGAGGCGCTGGCGACTGCGCTCGAGCAGCCTTTGAAAGATTTTCAGGATCAACAAGGGCCAATCGGCGACTGGGTCCGCCAGCAATACGTCGCCAAACATCTGATGGAGCTGCCTGTGGAGCTACAAGCGTTCATCAGCAGGCCGGTCAATCGTCCATATATCGAGCTGGCGCAGCGATTGAGCGAAATGGAAGTTGACCGACTGCGCGCGGTCGCCGAAGGCCTGTTGGAGATCACCCTGTAGCCGGGAGCTAGATGCACGCGTTGGTGGTATTGAATTAATCTTATTCAGGAGTCCAAAGGAATCCAAATGAAGGATAAACACGACGCAGACCAGTACGCTAAAGGCGGCGCGCAAGCATATCAACGCAAGGATTACTCGGCGGCAGCCAGTGCGTTCCAGTCCGCCGCCCAGGCATTTGCGGTCCTAGGGGATGACCTTGGCGCTGCAGAAATGGCCAATAATCAAAGTGTGGCTTTATTGCAAAACGGCGAAGCCCAGGCGGCCCTCGATGCCGTTTCAGGTACGGAACTAATCTTTGCCCGGGCTGGCGATGTACTTCACCAGGCTATGGCGCTTGGCAACGCTGCTGCCGCGCTGGAAGCGCTCGATCGGTTAGAGGAATCTCTTGAGCTCTATACTCAGTGCGCTGATCAGCTGAAAGAGATCGGGGAGACCCAAGTGCGTGCGGATGTTATGCAGTCTTTATCTGCACTCCAATTACGCCTCGGTCGCCGGCTACAGGCAATCGCGACCATGCAGGCTGGCCTGGATGGCCTAGAGAAGCCGAGTATCAAGCAGCGTGTGGCGAGGAAATTACTGGAGACGCCGTTTAAATTGATGAACCGGTAACTGGGCGACCGGTTTTTCGATTGGGGTGGGAAACTATTTCATAAGTATGAGCTGCCGGGATACGAGTGTATACCGGGTACAAACAGATGTGCAGACTAAGGTGTTTGTTCCGATTTTCACTTGCCCGCGGTTCGAGATCGTGCTATAACAAATTCAATGATTTCCAAAATTAATCTCTCTATTCGTTCCGCGCATCGTGAAGATCGCCGCCAGATCGCTAACCTTATCCACGAACCTCGCGTACATCGACACCTGGATTGGCGTCCACCGTTGGATTGGATCGGTCATGAGCCCTTCCTAGTGGCGGAGAACGATCGTGATCTGATCGCTGTATTAGCCTGCCCGCCTGATCCTCCGGATATCGCTTGGATACGGTTATTAGCCGTATCCGCTGATGCAGATCCCCAGGAAGCATGGGCTTCGATGTGGGCAATTGCGCGGGAGAAATTAACCCAAATGGACGGTGTCGTTGCAGCGGCGATCCCGCTCCATGACTGGTTTCTGAACCTATTGGTAGGAAGTGGTTTTACCCAGGCGAGCACCGTGATCATGCTGGAATGGAATCCTAGTGAGCTACCGCCCGGCAGGTCAACTTCGCCGGTTTCTTTACGTACCATGAGCTTTGATGATATCCCGACCGTTGAGCACCTGGATAACCTAGCCTTTAATCGACTGTGGTGTAATTCAAGTACTTCGCTTGAATTGGCATTACGCCAGGCAGCGGTTGCTGTGGTTGCTGAGATAGAAGGGCAGATTGTCGGTTATCAGATCAGCACGGCCAACCATATGGGCGGACACCTGGCGCGTCTTGCCATTCACCCCGATTTTCAGGGTGAAGGCATAGGATATTCCTTGGTACGAGACCTGCTGAAGCAGTTTGAAATGCGCGGCGCCAAGCGGGTGACCGTCAACACCCAAAAGGACAATATCGCCTCGCTGGCGCTCTATAAAAAAGCTAACTTTCATACCACCGGTGAGAAATTTCCCGTTTATCAATATCAATTACATGGCTGAAAGCTGGTTCAATCATGCTAATAATATCCAAGGGAGGCCTTTTGCCGCGCAATAAAGTCTCGTACGTCGCCTTTGAATGGGTCCAAGAATTGATCGACGCCGCTCAAGAGGTGCTGGGCAGCGGACCTTTGAAACGGGCTTTGCTATCGGCTGGACTTGATCGGCTGGATGACAGATTGCCCTCTAATCGTCAAGATCCAAAGGTCACTGTAGAGGAATTTTCTCGCTTTAATGAAGCGATCCAGGAACAAATCGGGAATTATTGGGCAGCGCGTAACTGTTTGCGCCGGATCGGTCAGGCACTGTTTCCCCTCGCTGAGCAATCCGAACAATCCACTCTGTTGAATATCTCACGACGGTCGATGGCGTTGATGCCCCAGAAAATCCGGATCCGTTTTATCCTGGAGGGCCTGGTAAACGCGTTGAAGGAAAGCAATCCCAGCATGGATGCATGGGTCGAGCAAATCGACGGAAAAGTCGCTTTTGTCGATCGCACCTGTCCTATTTGTGATCAGCGTGAGAGTCAAAAGCCCATTTGTTTTCTATATGAGGGGGCGATCCAAAAGGCTGTGTATTGGGCTACCGGTCGAGATCTACGCGTCCACGAGGTCGAATGTATTGCC
>CAYNWK010000106.1:0-14652 GCA_964400875.1 uncultured Anaerolineaceae bacterium
TCAAGACTGTGATCAATCCGACGGAGAGTGATCCGTGTGAAGACTACACTCCCAGTTTAGATACGGATCACGACCTTATAACCCGAACCACTTACAATGCTGCCGGACATATCCTATCGACCATTGACCCCAATGGAAAAGCAACTACCTTCCAATACGACGAACAGGGTCGATTGGTGAGTGAGACTGATCCACTCAACCATACTACCACTTACGAATACGACGGGACCGGCCGGCAAGTCGGTAAAACGGATGCCAAGGGTGTGGTCACGTATTATGAATATGACGCACTTGGGCGCCTGACTGCGGTGGTTGAGAACTACCTGCCGGGTTTCACACCAAGCGAAGAGATTAACGTACGCACCGAATATACCTATGACGCCGCCGGCAAACGCACCTCCATCAAGAACGCTCTCAACCATGTAACGACCTTCGGTTACGATGCTCTTGGCCGCCTCAAGACTGAGACCAACCCGCTCAACCATATCACAACTTTCGGCTATGATGCGGTTGGTAACCGTGTTTCGCTCAAAGATGCCCGCGGCTATATCACGACTTTCGCGTACGACGAACTAAACCGTTTGACCGCCATTGATTATCCGGCGCCAGATGCGGATGTCAGCTTCGTATATGACGCCGCCGGTAATCGCATGACGATGAATGATGGTGTCGGGACGACAAGCTGGGATTACGACAGTATGAACCGCCCGACTGCCACAACAGACCCGTTCAATGACACTGTTCAGTATGGATATAATGCAGCTGGCAGTCGCTCAAAACTGGCCTATCCGGACGAAAGCATTGTTAGCTACGTGTACGATGATGCCGGACGATTGCAAGTGGTCACAGACTGGGAATCTCTTGACACAATTTACGCCTACGACAAAGGTGGCCGTCTGCAATCAAAGACGCTGCCCAATGATGTAATCACTTCGTACAGCCATGATGATGCTGGACGATTGCTGTCACTTACTCATAATCTGGATGCTCAAACACTTGCTTCCTTCCAGTACGACTATGATGAAGTTGGTAACCGTACCAGCGTCACCGAGACCGTCATGAAGCCTAGTGCCACGGTGCCAGAACTGATCTTCGCCGATGGGTTCGAGCAGGGCGATCTCAACTCCTGGCATGCTTTCGAGGCCGACGAAGGCAACCTGTTTGTCGAAGATTCAGCCGCGATCGAAGGCGATTTTGGCCTGATGGCGGAATTGGATGACCAGAACAGTATCTATGTAACCGACTGGTCACCTGTAAACGAAATTGATTACCGTGCAAAATTCTCACTCGACCCTAACTGGATCTGGATGGAATATGGTGATGCCCATTACCTCTTCTATGCCCTCGACCGGAACGACACGGTAGTTGCGCGAATAGAGCTCCAATACGTTTCAGGAGGTTACTGGGGCGAGTACCAGGTGAGAGCTCAGATCTTGGAAGATGGAGGCCAATGGACGGGTACGGATTGGTATCCTATCGATGGTCCGCAAACCATCGAGTTCGAGTGGCATGCCGCCACCGCACCTGGAGCGATGGACGGGAGCCTGACATTATGGATCGATGAAAGTCTGGAAGAAGAAGTGACTGGAGTTGATAACGACACCAGACGCATAGATTACGTTCAACTTGGCGCGGTGGATGGCATAGATCCCGACACAGATGGCGAACTTTACTTCGACTCCTTCGAGTCCTACCGGGAATCACCGTCAGGCCCACTTACAACGATGACTATCGATTACACTTACGACCCGCTATACCGCCTCACAAATGCCGACTACGACGATGGTACCTACATATACTACACCTATGATGCGGTAGGCAACCGCTTGACCGAAGAGACTGTCGGTGGCACAGTTAGTATTTCCACATATGATAACGCCAACCGGTTGATCAGCGTGAACGGGTTACCTTATACCTGGGATAAAAATGGCAACTTGCTATCGGATGGTGTGAGCACCTACACTTACAATCATGCCAACCGGTTGATTTCAATCTGGCATGCCGAGGATAACTACACTTATAGCTACAATGGTCTGGGGGATCGCACTAATCAGACCGTGAACGATGAGCCGGTCAATTACACACTCGATCTCGCTGTGGGGTTAACCCAGGTGTTGAGCGATGAGAATAACACCTATCTGTATGGCCTGGAGCGGATCGCACAAGACGGTCCAGCAGGTAAGGAATATTTTCTGAGTGATGCGCTGGGCAGTGTACGCCAGTTGGTGGACGAGGCCGGGGAAGTGGCCCTGGCGGAGGCGTACCAGCCTTACGGGAATACTCTAGCTAGCGCTGGAAACGCGGTGACCAGCTATGGATTCACCGGTGAAATGTATGATCCTCAGACCGGGCTAATTTACTTGCGGGCGCGCTACTACGCACCTTATCTTAACCAGTTTATCCAGCCCGACCCGATTGTATCAGATTACAGAAATCCTCAAAGCCTAAATCCCTATAGTTACGTTCGAAATAATCCGGTCAATTTAACCGATCCTTCAGGAAAATGCCCTGAGGGAGAGGAAGGCCGTGCTTGTTGGAAGGAGTTACATCGGATTGAAGAAGATTTTCCTTTTGTTAATCTGACAAAAGATGTGAATATGAATGGCAATCAGTGGTGGACACTGGAGGAGCTAAAATTAGTCAGATCAGATCTGGAATCGATTGAGCGAGTGGCAACAGTGAGTTTGGCTGGAATATTTACTCCAAAAGAAATCAGAATAAGGCGAATTCGAAAAGAAAATGGTTATCCTTGTGCGAATATTAGAGTTGTTCCTCCTTTATATTTGGGTCCAATAAACATCTACAATCCTACTTTTACCACATGCGATGCGGGTGTGATAGGCCACGAACTTGCTCATAGATGGGATCTCAGATATCTGACCCCTATAAGCAACATTTTTGAGGCATATGTCGGGGCATTTAGTATTCGAATTGGTCCCATAAACATTGCCTACTATACCGGACCAGAAGCGGCTCCGATTTACGGCGGTGCTGATCCACCCAATCGCTGGGAGGATTTTGCTGAATCATTGACTGAATATGTTTATGATCAAGAGAGAGAAGGTATTCGTCCCAATGAAAAAAGATGGTCGTTTATGAAAACCCTTCTTTCGACGGGTTCTCCCCCAAATGTGTATCCAGAGCCATTGCCAGTTCCTACCCCACCTGGGTGTACTCCTTTTCCAATAAATTGACAAGTTTATTGGACTGAAGTCATGTGCAGAAAGTACCTTCCCATATTGTGTTTTATCGTTTCCAGCCTGTTCATTTCTAGATGTGGGCGGCCTAATGGGTCTGTATATTTAGACGGAACAGCTTCTTGCAAACCACCGTGCTGGAACTCTATCATACCTGGAGAGACGAGCTATGAAGAGGTACTGATAATTCTTGGCCAAATGGAAGCCAATGGTCAAGGACATATGACGATTCTCGGTGAATCGCAAATAAAAATGTTGCGTTGGGAGGATCAAAATCGAAGTTTTTATTATATAAATTTAGAAAATGATGTTGTAAGCCAAATAAGTTTTAGGATTATCAGTTTTACATTGAATGAGTTAATCAATCGCTTTGGAGATCCAGAATATTTGCACTTGATAAACACCCAAGGAGGACCTTCTGGAGCTTTTTATTACCCGAGCAAAGGTCTAGCATTTTATGGTGGTGCAAAATGGGGTACTGATCAAAATTTCCAGATTCTGCCTGAAACGGTGATAAGTGCTGTTTTTTTTACTCCCCCAAGTGATCTTGACACAATGGTTGCTAACGTCCATGGTAGTAAAGTTGCAGATGATGTATTGCGCCGCATCAAAGAATGGGAGGGTTACGGAAATTATCCTCCTTGAAATCATCTGGGAGAGAATGAAATATATACAGACTTAAAACATATTCGGCCGCTTGTGTCTAGCTTGTTTCGGCATTTTTCTGCGAAATTATATCAAGCAGCTAGGGAGATGGTAAACCCTAACCTGGTCAATTCATTGACCATCCGCTTGACCTGTCTCTGTTCAGAGGCGTTCTTGCGTTCCTGTCCGCCTGCGCGCCGCCAGGGCCCTGCTGGACGAGGCTCGAGCCGAGCTGGCCGCCGCCGGAGAGCCTTTCGACCCGGAGATGGAGGTCGGCATCATGATCGAAGTGCCCTCCGCCGCCGCGGTCGTCCGCCCGCCTCGGCCAGGGCGGCCCTGAACGGGATCTGGTATGTGCTCTGGACCGGCTGCCAGTGGAAGGCCATCCACCGCACCTGGTTTGGGGTCTGCAGCAGCGTCATTCACGAGCGTTTTCAGACCTGGCGCCGAGCCGGCATTTTCGACCAGGTCCTGGTTGAGATGGTGCAGTTCTATGCGGAGCGCCTCGGGATTGGTTGGGAATGGCAGTCGATCGACAGCGGGATCCGGCCGGCGCCGCTGGGAGGCGCCGAAACAGGCAGAAATCCGACCGATCGCGGCAAACACGGCAGCAAAATCCACATCCTGGTGGATGAGCAGGGCGCGCCGCTCGCCTTCCGTATTGAGGTAGCCTGAATATACCCTTAACCAAGTCGATCTAAAACATCTACCCGCACGTTTTCAGTCAGGCCAGCACTTTAACATCCTCCATATTCGATTTGACCTCCTGTTTAACCAGGGCGAGAAGATCCGTGCGTAAAGCTTGCAGGGTCATGGTTTGCGCCTCATTAAATTCATCTTTGCCGAGGGAGCCCAGCAACGGCAAAAGATCGCCCGCTTTCACCGGCGCGCTGTCCATCGCGATTTACTTACCATGCTGGTCAACCAGCGCGCCGGCCTGATCGAACGCGTCGCGCGCATCCACACCCAGCTCGCCCAGCTGGAGGCGGAGGGCCAGGGCCTGGAAGGGCTGGCCAAAGCGATGTCTGAGATCTCCTAGCGCGGCGCCCTGATCCAGGACAAACGCGGGAGCATCCTGGCGCCCTTCCACCATCTGGATTTCCTGGTCTCACCGGAGGTCAAAGCCGAATTGGAGCAGATCGAGGCCGACATCATCGCCGGAAAGATCGAGACCTGGCCATAACCTCAGCATATAAGGAGGCCGGTCTCGACCGATCGGGCCTCGATTAATCCCCTCGGTCCACTCTGCCATCCTTCCAGCTCTCTGCAAACCGCCGAATACGCCGTTCGATGTAGCGGGCTCGCGGGTCCGCCACTTCCCGGCTTTCTTCGATCAGGTCGATCGCTTCATCCGGTGAGTAGCCCTGGGCGATCAGGATCGCTGCGCCCATCGCCACGCCGCGGTGGATGCCCTGGGCGCAATGTACGTAGACCTTCTTGCCCCGCTCGATGGCCTTAAGAGCTGCCTTGGCCCCGCGGAGGAGCGCCTGGATAGGGATCGGGACCAGGGGCGAGTCAAAAGTTGGCAGCCACAATGTCTCGATCGGCTCATCGACCCGATCCGGGTAGGGCCGGCGCTCGATGCGCATATTGATCACCAGGCCGACGCCTTTCTCGCGAAGTTCGTGGTAATCCGCGGTGCTGGGGGTGGTGCCGATATACAAATTTTCCGTTATCTTCGAGTAATTCATCTTAATTAGCGTACCACATGCACGATAAGCACACTACCGGCAGGGCATACTGTCCTGAGAGGTCGCATTGCCTTGTTACCGCAACAGCCATCACAGAAAACTAAACCGAGTTCGGGCTTGTCGAGCCCACCGTTCGTTAACGTAATTCTAAGATATTTCTGATCCATCGATTATCCTTCTCTACCTCCAGTTTAATCTGACTTTGCTATACTTAAATTGAGAAATAAGGGGAAAAAAGGCCCTCCAGCAGCCGGGAAATTGGCTGCCGGAAAACATGAATCTTCCAAGGAAACCAGTTTCGATTTTATCGCCATGAATAAATGGCGCGGAGGTAGTGTCAAATTATGTTAAGTATCGATATTGGCTTGTTAATTTTACGCTTGGTCGTCGGCCTGCTCTTCTTTGGCCACGGCGCGCAGAAGTTGTTTGGCTGGTTCGGCGGAGGCGGCCTGGAAGGGACCGGAGGGTTTTTCGAGGGGATGAACGTCAAACCCGGCAAGTTCTGGGCAGCGGTCGCCGGACTAGGCGAGGCGCTCGGCGGCCTCGGTCTGGCCTTGGGTTTCTTAACCCCCATCGCCGGAGCGGCGCTGATCGCCGTCATGTTAATGGCGATCATACACGTGCACTGGGAGAATGGGCTGTGGAACTCGAACCGCGGGATTGAATATCCCCTCGTTAACCTGACGATCGCCACGGTTATTTCCCTGGTTGGTTCCGGCAGCCTCTCGCTGGACGCAGCGCTCGGGCTCAGCTATCCGATGCCGCTGACCTTCCTGGTCGCTTTGATCGTCGCCGTAGTGGGCGTCGTCATCGCCCTGGGCAGCGGAACCCTGCTTGGAGAAACGCGCGAAGAACAGCTGGGCGAGCGCTGATCGCCAGAAAATCAACCAAAACCACGCCCCTTCAACGGAAGGGTGGTTGGGCGGGATTCGCCAGCCCAACCACCCTTTTTCCCTATAAGTGCGCAAGTCCTATTTAATTTACGGCTTCGGCGTATTCGTCGGTTTGGGCGTGTTGGTCGGTTTTTTGGTGTTGGTCGGCTTGGGGGTATTGGGGGAATTGCCGTTGCCGTCCGGGTCCGGCGTATCCGTGGGCGGAGGTTGTGGTGTATCCGTGGGTTGAGGCGTGTTGGTAGCAGGCCCGGTAGGCGGCGGACTGGTAGCGCTCGGCGCCGCCGGGGGTTGGGGCGTGCTGCTGGCGTCAAGGGTCGCGGTCGGCGGGTTGGCGGGCGTCGGGGTGTTAACGCTGGTTGGGATCGGTGTATCAGACGCCGCAGAAGGCTGGGCAGTGGGCGGGTTTTTCGGACCGCTCGAATCCTTTTCCGGGGTCGCCGTGGGCAATTGGACCGCCGGAGGTGGAGTTTGTGTCTCCGTGGGGGTGAGCGTCGCCGTCGGTGATGGCGTGTTCGTGCTCGGCTGATCGGGACATAACCCCGGGCCGCTGATCCCGTCATTATAACGCCTGAGAATTTCAGCCAGGACGAGGCCGCGCTCCGTAACGGCCTCTGCCGGGAAGCCGCGCCCCAGATTGTCCCGCAGCCAGCTGCCGGCTTCGGAAAATACGCGCTCGATCTCCGCGGAGTACGCGCCGTTTGCCCGGTTCTGTACGGCGGCGATGAACTGTTGGAAGAGTTCATCGTCCACGTCCTTCGCCGCCGACTGGAGCACGGCGAGTGCTTCCGCTTTGCGGTAAGTCCGCTCCCCGATCAGCAGGTTCTCCACCGGCCACCGGTCCGTATGCTCCGACCAGTACTGGATGGTGTAGGTGCAATTCGTCCCGGATGCGCCGCTAGCGGGGAGCAAACCACTCACCGCCGGTGGCGCCGTCTCTTCCGCTTCAGGCCTGCCAAAGGGACCCAACCCACGGGCGAATTCCGGGTTGCTCGATCGGGTGATGTTTTCGTCCCGGGAAAGGTCGAAGCGCACCCAGGCGAATACGCCCACAGCGATGAAGGCCAGCAAGGTAATCGCTGCGGTCGTTCTCGATTCAAATAGGTTGCTGAGATTGCGAGTAAGCCGCATGGCACCCCACCAAGGCTTATCTTCGTCTAGATATTTTCAGCGAGGGTCATTGGGACGCGGATAAGCGCACCGGTAAGTCAGTCCGTTACAATAATAAAAACGCGCGCTTGCGAATGGGATTATAACCTCAATTCCACAGGTGAAGGCCAGTCGTTTAATGCGATTGCCTTATCAGCGCGCCAGGATCGCCAATAGGTTTCCCAATCCTACCAGCCCAAGCAAGGCCCAAATCAGGGCGTAAGCTTCTGCCTCGGCGGCCGGATAGAGCGCCGCGGAAGGCAGCGCGATCAACAGGAAAGCTGCCAGGTGGGTTTCGAATTTATGTGCTTTCATCCATGCTTGCATGCCTCGATCCTCCCGCCTCACAAGATCCAGATCGCCGCGGCGGTCATTACGCTGACCAGCAGCACCAGGGTACCGGTGTAGAGCAGCATCTTGCGCAGCACGTCGCCTTCCTTGCCGGCCATGCCCGCCGTGCTGGCTCCAACCACCACCTTGGTTGGCGCAATGACGGAAGCCAGCGCCGCGCCGGCAGTCTGGGCGGCCAGGATCAGGGCTGCGCTCAACCCCAACAGCTGCGCCGTGCGCAATTGCAGCGCGCCGAAGACCACGTTGGAGTTCGTGTTGCTGCCGGTCATGAACGCGCCCAGCGCCCCGATCCACGGGGCCACCAGCGGGTACACGCTCCCCATCCCCTCCGCCAGCCCCCGGGCCAGCGCGTCGGTCATGCCGGCGTTCTCCATGATCACCGCCATCGCTACCATCGAGGCGATGCTCACGCTGGAGGACATCACCCGCCGAACTGTGCCGTCCACGATGCGCCCGGCCGCGCCCGGCTTGTATAAACCTGCCCGGCGGTAGATCAGGTAAGCCAGGATCGACGCGTACGTCAAAATGGCGCCGGCATGGCTGAACAATCGGATCGTCCTGCCCGCCCCGGCAGGCGTGACGAAACCCAGCCCGGTGGCGAGCTCCGGGAACTCGACCTGGATCACCACCAACCCGCCCAGGAAGGCTCGCACCGCCGGGATCAACTGCACCCCCAGCGTGATCGCCACCAGGATAGCATAACCGGACATGGCGATCGCCAGCGTCCGCGCTTCGAAAGCCCCCTCCTCGGTGCGCACGCCGCGATAGCGCTGGGCTAAAGGTATTGAAACGATCAGCCCGGCGAGCCCGGCCAGGAAAGCCGCGATATTCCACAGCCCGGCCGAAGCAGCAAAATACTGCACCAGCCCCATCACCACGCCGAGGATCAGGCTCGGGCCTGCCAGACGTCGCACCGCCTCCCAGCCGCCGGCTGCGTGGGCCACCAGAAAGCCGACCGCCAGCGCCGAGATGCCCAGCATGGTTGCGGCGGGCGGGGCCAGCACCTGCCAGTCAAAGCCGGTGGCGGCCATCAAAGCCTGGAACGAAGATCCCAGCGAACCGAAGGTCACCGCCCAGCCGTGACCCAGGGATGGGATCACCACCGCCGCCAGCGGCGTAAACCCTAGCCCAACCAGGATAGGTGCGATCACGGCGACCGGTACGCCGAAGCCCCCTACCCCTTGCAAGAACGAGGCGAAGGCCCAGCCGATCACCAGGGCCTGCATGCCCCGGTCGGCGGTCAGTCGAGGCAAGGCGCGCCCGATGGTGTCGATCGCGCCGGCCTCGTCGGCCACGCGGTAGAGCAGGAACGCCGCCCAGATGATCATCAGGACGTCCACGGTGAGCAGGGTGGCTTTGGCGTGGGCGTAAGCCAGCAAGCGAGGCCCCGCGCCGAAGGCGGTCAGCGCGATCAGCAGCGCGGTCAGGTACCCTGCTCCACCGGCCCGGGCTGCTCCCCAGCGCAGCCCAACCATCAGGATTAAAATCAGGGCAATGGGGATGAAGGCGAGGATGAAGGTCATGCCTGATACTCTAATCCCTGTTGTTTGTCTTCTTCCGGCCCAGCGTGTACAGGTAGATCGCCCCGGCGCCGAACAGCAGACCGGGCAGCAGTACCAGGCCGGCTTCCGGGCCGAACGACCCGCCGGTGAACAATACGGGACCGCTTACGTTGTGGCGGATCAGGCTGAAGGACTCCGTGCCGCTGACCGCAAAACCGAATATCGTGCCCTCGAAGAAGTTCCAGCCGATATGCAGGCCGATCGGCAGCCACAGCGAGCGGGTGCTCAAATAACCGTAAGCCAGAAACAGGCCCGCCAGGAACAACCCTGCCGTAGCAGTGATCGAGAAACTTGGGTTAGCCACATGAGCCAGGCCAAAAATAAGTGAGGAGAGGATCACTGCCCAAAACAAGTTCAGGCCTTCGGCCAGGTTTTGTAACAGGTATCCCCGGGCGATCAGCTCCTCGGTCCAGCCGACCAGCACAAAGGTGACCAGCATCAGCGCCAGGCCGCGCAAGACTGCGCCAGGCGGCTGCAGCTGCCAGGCAAACGCTTCGAAGCGCAGCCAGCCGGCAGCCAGTTCGATCAGAAAGATCAGCCCGATCATCAGCCCGGTGATGCCGATGCCGACCAGGAGATCCCGCCAGGCGTTAACATCCCAATGCAAGCCCAAACCCGTAAACGGGCGCATGTCCACCCAACGCCTGGCCAGAAAAATGGCCAGGGTGGCTGCCAGGGCCAGCACCACGGCGTTGATCAGCAATCCGGTTTCGTCCAAAGTGACCGCCGCCGGGCCGGTCAGGATCACTGCCGGGATCCCAAACACGACGAAGAGCACCATCAACATGACGAAGGCGACGGCCAGGCGCCAGAAAAGCCTCAAACGGTTTTCATCGGGAGAAAGCAGGATCTGCGCGATGATCGAGCGTTGTTTTTCCATTAAGCGCGACTCCTAACCCTTCAAGTAAATACCCTGCGGATCGAGCTCCTCCCGCAGAATGCGCAGTTCACCTTCGCCGGGCGGATCCGTGGTGCGCAGCTGCCCGGCGGTCTTGATCTCCCAGCCGGTGTTTTCCCGGACCTGGGAGATTTCTTTTCCGGGATGCAGGGCAGTCAGGATCAGCTCGCCGTTCTCGTCGGGCTCCAGCACGCCCAGGTCGGTGACCACGGCGACGGGCCCGGCCCCGCGCAGTTCCGCGGCTTCTCGCTCGGCGCGCCCGCCCAGGAATCCGGCCGAGGTGCGGAAATCCACCTTTTCCGGGAAGCGGCGTTTTTGGTGCGGCGTCATCACGTAGCAGCGGTTGGCCCAGGCGGCGATCTCCATCGAGCCGCCGGATCCGGGCAGCCGCACCTTGGGATCGTCGTAATCGCCGATCACGGTGGCGTTGATGTTGCCGAAGCGGTCGATCTGCGCGCCGCCCAGGAAACCTACGTCGATATTGCCCCGCTGCAGGTACAGCGCGAAGATATCGTACATGCTGCACACCGCCAGCGAGCCGCTCACCAGGGTCGGGTCGCCGATGGAGAGCGGCAGGCGCGCCGGCTGGGCGCCGATCACGCCGGCCTCGTAGATCATCACCAGGTTTGGGGCGTGGGTGTGGCGCGCCAGGTTGCAGGCCAGGTTGGGCAGCCCCACTCCCACGAACACCACGTCCCCATCCTGCAGCAGCCTCGCCGCGTTGATGGTCATTAATTCGGCGGAAGAGTAATCTGTCATAGGAGGTCTTCTTCTTTCTCCGAATCCTCAAGTTCTTTCGAAGGGAAAAGGGGATAAGGGATAGGGGACTCGCCTACCTGGTGAGATTCCTCCGACCTCGCGAGTGAAGAGATCGTAGCGGAAAGCATTTTGCGCGTCTCGTTGTTCAAGGCAATCAAGTTCTGTAATTCGTCCTTTCTTCCGACGCCGCTATCCAGCGCGCTGTGCAGCCAGTGATCCACCTCGTTAGCGGAGCCACGGGCGATCAAAAGATAATGCACGTTTTCCTTCCCATGGTGGCGACCATGCCCTTCAGCGATATTTGCACCAATAGAACTGGCTGCCCGGAACAGCTGACGGGCGATCACATCCGACTGGACGCCGCGCGACCAAGTTTTAATTTCTCGATCAACACCGATCAGAACCTGCCTCGCACGCTGGTAAAACTTCAAATCCCGGTAATCCATCCATACCCCTTTCCTTATCCCTTATTCTCTGTCCCTTATCCACTATTTTCATTCGTCTCATTCGCGGATTAATAGCTCCCGTAATCCACCGCCGCGCTGGGGCGAGGACTCACCCTCAGCCGGGCGTGCACCTCGGGGCCGAGCTTCTCCCAATACTCCGCCCGGTCGTGGACGCCGTAGACCCACACATCCAGGTAAGACTGCAGGCTCTTGCGGTCCCTGCTGATCGCGTCCCATTCCAGGTAAAAATCGTTATCCCGGTCGTAATAACCCTGCGTATAGGAAGGATGGCAGGCATAGGGCACGTGGCACACTGCATCGACGACGATGCCCGGGATCAGCGTGCGGTTGGGATCGGAGCGGATCACCTCCTCAGGGACGATCTCCTCGGCGGTGACGATCACCCGCCGGGAGGCAAAAGCGGCCTCTTTCTGCTCGCCAATGATGCCCCACACCTGGGCGTTCCCCTCCGCGTCCGCGCGCTGCACGTGCACGATCGCAACGTCTGGGTTGAGCGCCGGCACGACCACCACCTCCCCGCCGGAATATGGATCCACCACCCGGCGGTACTGCGGGTTGGCGGCTTCCAGGTCCCCGGCGCCGGTCGGCTTCATCGGCATAAACGGGAGTCCCGCAGCGCCGGCCTGCAGCCGGGAGATCATGCTGAAGTGGGAATACTCCTCCATTTCCAGCCTCCCGGCCTCGATTTCGGCGCGCACGAACCGCAGGGAGCCGACCCCCGGGTTGCCCATATACGAGAAGATCACCTTGCGTGCGCAGCCCGCCGCCACCATCTGGTCGTAGATCAGGTCGGGCGTGGCGCGCGCCAGGACCAGGTCTACCCGCCTCTGGCGGATGATCTCGTGCCCGGCTGCAAAGGGGATTAAATGGGTAAACCCGGCCGCGTAGACGGTATCGCCGTCCTGCACGTGCCGGGTGATCGCTTCGGCCAGCGGTGTGAGTTTACTCATGTATTTTGTTTGTCCTCGGATTTATCCGCCAGTTTGTCGCGCGCCGAACGCAGCAGCCGGAAGCGCCCGCTGGGTTCTGGGGGTTCCCGGCCGGAGACGACCAGCACCAGCCCCAGGATCGCACAGGCTGCGCCGATCAGCAAGGCCAACATCACCGGCCGGCCGCCCTGTACGGTGGCGAAAAACACCACCAGCGCGATCAACCCGATGGATAGCAGGAACTGTCCTATTCTGGATTTTAACGACATAGGGGATCGAAGCAGCTCGCCGATAAGCCTCCCTCCCCCGGAAAAGCATGGAGGAGGGAGGTTCGCCAGCAGCGTTTAATCGATCAGGGTCTGAATCTGCTCGTGCATGTACAGCGGCAGGTAATAATGCCCGCCGGCGTTCTTCCCGGTGGAACCCGAGCCCTTCCACCCACCGAACGGCTGGAAGCCGGGCCAGGCGCCGGTGGTCGCCCCTTGCGGCCGGTTGGCATAAGTCACCCCGGCTTCGATATTCTCGAAGAACCACTTAGTCTCTTCTTTCGAGCCGTAGAAACCGGCGGTCAGGCCGTACTGCACGTCGTTAGCCATCTTCATGGCCTCGTCCAGGCTTTTCACCCTGGCGATCGTTGTGATCGGCAGGAACATCTCGACCTGCCACAGGCGGTGGTCGGTAGGCAGATCCTTCACCAGGGTCGGCGAACAGAAATAGCCCTTGCCGTACTCGCCTTCGGTGAGCGCCTTGCCGCCGGTCAGGAACTCCCCGGCCTGGGAGAGCTCTTCGGTGTAGTTCTTGTAATCCTGGTAAGAGCTCTGGTTGATCACCGGCCCCAGGTAAACAGAGCGGTCGGTGGGATCGCCGATCTTCAGCTTCTCGGTCAGCTCCACCAGGCGGTCAACCAGTGTATCGTAGACCGGCTCCTCGATGTAAACCCGCGAGCAGGCCGAGCATTTCTGCCCTTGCAGCCCGAACGCCGAGCGCACGATGCCCACCGCGGCGCGTTCCAGGTCTGCGTGGCGCGAGACGATGGCCGGGTTCTTGCCGCCCATCTCCAGGATCGTCGGGCGAGGATATTCGCCGCCGGCGAAGTCCGAGTAGATCTTCATACCAACGTCGAAGGAGCCGGTGAAGGTCACGCCGTTCACTTCGGGGCTGTCGATCAGCGCCTGGCCCAGGGTCCGGCCAGGGCCGGTGACGAAGTTCGCTACGCCGTCGGGCAAGCCGGCTTCGCGGAAGCACTCTGCCAGCAAGCGCACGGTCATCGGTGTATCGGTGGCTGGTTTCATGACCACCGTGTTGCCGGTCGCCAGCGCCGCCCCCACCGGGCCGCCGGTCAGGGCAGCCGGAAAGTTGAACGGGCTGATCACCAGCCAGACGCCGTAAGGGCGCAGCACGGAATAGTTGGTCGCCGTGTACCCTTCCAGCGGATCGCGGCCCATCTCAACGACGTAGCCGTCGTTCTTCTCCATCTGGTAGCAGCTGTAGCGCACCAGGTCGGCCGTCTCGGCCACGTCCCCCAGCGCTTCCATGCGGTTCTTGCCGACTTCCATCGCCATGGCTGCGCCGATCTCGAAGGTGCGCCGGTCGATCACGTCGGCCGCCTTGCGCAGCAGGGCCACCCGGTCCTGCCATTTCATCCCGCTCCACCCGGGGGCAGCCGCCCGGGCAGCCGCTAGGGCTTCGTCTGCATGCTCGGCTGTGCCTTTCTGAAAAACGCCCAACGTCATCTCGGTGTCGGCCGGGTTGCGGGATTCGAACTTTTCATCGGCAAACCGGTCTTCGTTGTTGATGATCATGCCGTACTCTTTGCCCAGGTCCGCCTTGAGTTTTTCCAGGGCGCCCTCGAAGCGCGTGTGCAGCTCCTCGGGGGGGTTGAACATCGTGGCGTAGGTCAGTTTAAATGTCTCTGCCATACTTCACAGCTCCTTATGGGACTAAAATATTGGGGGAATCTGCCATAATAATACCTTTGGCGCTTACGCAGCCGGTGGAGGCTGGGGGTGTCTGGCTGTATTATAACGCGATGGCCTTCTTTGAGACCGCGGGATTCCCTGTAGGGCAATCGCATTAGAAAAGATGTGAGAGAATCGCTGCACCAAAAAGGAGTG
>CAYNWK010000107.1:0-6373 GCA_964400875.1 uncultured Anaerolineaceae bacterium
AAATACTGCTTATATCCATCGGGACTCGCGGGGACATGGAGCCCTTTTTAGCGATTGGTGAATTATTGCGTGAGAAAGGACATTAGGTCATCGCTGCTTTCCCAGAGCAATTTAGAGACCTGGCCGAAGAGTCGGGTTTGAAGTTTGCTTCCCTGGGATCGCAATACGTCGATATCCTGGACAGCGATGACGGAAGAATTGTGATGGGAGGGGGTGGTTCAGGTTTGGGCAAATTGATTGCCAATTTCAGGCTTGCCGGTCGACAGACTGAAGCCAATCAAGAACTCGTCAAAAAACAGTACGAGATCGTAAATCGTGAAATTCCCGATCGGATTCTCTACAATTCACTGGCCAGCTACCCGTTAATTTGGGGCTTGGACAACCCGGGTAAGGCAATTCTGATCAGCGCGCTGCCCTATTTACACTACGTACGGGGGCACTCACATGTGGCTTTCAACCACGATCTGGGCCCTTTTATCAATCGGTTGACTTATGCTTTGGCGAATTTCGGGATGGTAATCACCACGCTGATCACGGCGAGATGGTTGGATCTCAAACGTAAAATTACCCCCGGGCAAATCAATAAGGCGCTCAATACGTCCAAAGCGATTTATGCGATCTCTCCTGCGCTTTTTCCCAGGCCGGATTACTGGGAGGAACGGCTTCAAGTATTGGGGTTTCACGAGCGTGACAAAGCAGCGAATTGGAATCCGGACGAGGGGCTGCTTGAGTTTTTGGAAGATCATCAAGATGATCGAATCCTGTTGGTAACCTTTGGCAGTATGACCAATCCCGAAACGGTTGAGAAGTCGAGAGTTATCGTCCAAGTCCTCGCGCGCAATAAAATACCTGCGGTCATTAACACAGCTTCAGGGGGTTTGGTCAAACTGGATCGATATGATCCAGAACTGATCCATTTTGTGTCTCGAATTCCTTACCACTGGATATTCCCGAAGATGTACGGCGTGATTCATCACGGCGGTTCGGGGACGACGCATTTAGCTTTAAAGTATGGCTGCGCAACCCTCGTCATCCCCCATATCATCGACCAGTTCGTTTGGGATGGTGTTGTTTCGGGTTTAGGCGCGGGACCGAAAGGGATCAAAATCGGGGACCTTTCAGTGAACTCCCTCGAACCCAAAATACTCGATTTGGTGAACAACGTTGCTTACAAAAAGAAAGCGGAACAGGTAGCCGGCCAAATGGCGCAAGAAGACCTTCGAGAGGAGCTTTATCAAGCCATCATTACGGGATAATCACAACACTTGGTATCGATACCCTTCGTGTGACTTCAGGGAAATGAAAGTATATTAATCTACCTCTTTTCATTACTTATGGGTGGTAGTAGGATAATGCTTGGAAGCGGGTGGACTGCAATGCTTTCAAAGCCCAATTAAAGATTCCCACTCCCAATCAAAAATTATAGCCATCCTTCAACAAGGAAGGGAGGTGGATCGCGTCTATAGAACTCCATGATTAGTAGTCGTATGAGTTCATAAGCCTCAAGACTCGTCAATCCTTGGACCCTCATAACGCGAGCCGGCAGTAAATTTACTCAAGCAGCTCAGCCTAGCTGAGTTTACAAGAATCAAACCAAAGGATGTATTACGATGAAACGTGTATTGAGAATGGCAATTTTCGCGGCTCTGGTTGCGGCGGTTGCGCTTCCAGGCGCGACCTTCGCGGCAGGACCGGCGGTAAGCAGCGCGCCCCAGACGTACAATGTTTTGGTGGGTTATGAGAACACTCACCAGGCTTACGATATCATGAGCTTTTTTCCCAATGTCGTGACCATTCATGTGGGGGATACCGTCCATTGGAAAATAAACTCGAAAGAATTACACACGGTAACCTTCTTAGCCGGGAGCTCCTTACCGGACCTGATCGTGCCCAGCGCCACCGTGGGAGGGGATCCCAGCATCAGCCCGATTGTGTTGAATCCGCTTGCAGCAGATAAAGCGGTTCCGGTCGGTGGTATGTACGATGGCATCACTTACGCCAATTCGGGATTGATGGGTTTTGAATCATGGGAATACCAGGACTTCAACCTGACCTTCACAAAAGCGGGCACCTACGATTACGTCTGTATCGTGCACGGGACCATGATGTCCGGCCAAGTGGTGGTCGAGGGTCCGGAAGCGCGAGTTCCTTCCCCTGGACAGTCGACTGCGTTGGGTCACAAGCAGCTTGCTGAGCAGCTGGCTAAAGTTCCCGCGGTGTTGAAGGCAGCCAAAGCACAGGCCATACCGGATGAGTTGAATCCGGATGGGAGCGCCACGCATTTCATCACCCTGGGGTATATGGATGGACAGATCGACGTGATGGGGTTCTTCCCGAATAAAGTGAAGGTAAATCTGGGTGATACTGTGGTCTGGGCGATGTCGCCGAACAATTTCGCTCCCCACACGGTCACCTTCTTAAACGGAGCCCCCGATCCGGGGTTGGCGATCCTATCGGGATCGCTTCTGTATGCCAATCCAGCGACATTCTTCCCCAATGGAGCGGGGCCTGAACTGACCCGCAGTGGGGTGTATAGCTCCGGCGTGGTGGAACCGACTCCGGGTCAATTCTCGGAATTCTACACGTTGAAGGTCGGGGACATGGCGCCCGGGCTGCAGCCTTACGTGTGCTTGCTGCACGACGAGAGCGGGATGAAAGGCTTGCTCATGGTCACGCCTAAGAATGAGGCGCACCAGGGTTTGTCGGCGTTCCCTGAAATACGCGAATGAAACTTTGAGATCCCAGAAAAAATGGGCCGGAAGCTCAGCTTCTGGCCCATTTTACGTTGTCTGCAGGATAGGCTGGATATAGGGCGGGTGGGATTTGAACCCACACGGTGTCTCCACCGGAGGATTTTAAGTCCTCTGCGTCTGCCAATTCCGCCACCGCCCCGTGCGACCTATTCTACCCGGAATAGTGCTTTGGTCAAGCTTTATTAAGAACGTTTCCACGACGAGCTACTGTGAGATGCGCAGGATGCGAAGTTTAAAAATTCTATTTGCGTAATCGCGGAAAACTCCCTTCTTCCTTTTTCCCCTCTCCACTATCCTCTCTTTTTCACCCAAGCCGCGTACCGCGACGCTAGATGCACCCACGGCGCCGAGAGTGAGCAGCGCGCCTCCCCCTGAGGGAGCGCAGCTTTAAGCGATGCGGCGTCCTCGAAGTACGGTAGCAGCAGGGTTGCCTTGCCCACCTCGAAGACTGCATGGGCGTCGGAGCCAACCGTGCCGGGTAGGTCCTGCAGCTCGGCAAAAGCTTGAGCCTGAACATTATAACTAGGCCACAGGCAGCGGGCGTTGAAGGTCTCGACTGCGTCCACCAGCGGCGCGATCGCCAGCAAGTTTGCAGGCTCCCAATGCCCGGACCGCATCCTGTCGAACGGGTGCGACACGCTGATGAACGCTCCCTGGTCGCGCAGCCGCTGGATGGCCTCCTTGGAGGGCATGCCGGGCGGCACCTCCTCGCGCAAGTACGCGGCCAGCAGCTCTCCGTCTTGGGTCATGATCTCCTCACCGATGATGACCCGTTCCGGATCCAGTTTCTGCACCGCCAACGCCCCTGTGATGGTGTTGTGGTCGGTGACTACCAGCCGGTCAATGCCTCGCTGACGGCAGGCGGTGAGCAGGTCCTCCGGCTTGCTCAGGCTGTCCTTGGAATAGCGCGTATGGCAGTGGAATTCCACTCGCAGCCGCTCACTCACTGTCAGCTTCTCGCGATCGGATCCCCAGGAGCTGCGGCGAGAGCCCCCACACGACCAGGCCCAGCCCGACGCCGAACCACAGGGTGGCGAAGCGGATCAGCAGGGTCGCCGCCGCAGCTAAGTCCCCCGGCAGGCCGATCAGCAGCACCAACATTCCGGCGATCGACGCTTCCGCCGCGCCTAGGCCGCCGGGCAGCGCCGAGACCGCCCCGATCACGGTGGAAAACGACAGCACGAACACGGCGATGGACAGCGTCTCCCAGGAAGGTGGGACTCCGAGTCCGATCAGCACCACGTACATGCCGATCCCTTCCGCCAGCCACGAAACTGTCCCCAAGGCTACCGCGAACAGCGTGGCGCGCGGGCGGAACAAGGCAAAGCTGCCTTCATAGAATTCGTGTAGCAGGTGAGCGAAACGGTTGACCAGCGGCAAGCGCTCTCCCAGGCCGATCAGCGCCAGAGCCAGCGGACGGATCTGGCTCACCACGATCACGGCCAGCAGTATACCGAGCACGGCGGCGAAGCCGGGCCAGTAACGCGGGTAGGCGATTACCCCCAGGGTGGACAGCACCAGGACCGCCAAGCCATCGCTGATCCGTTCCGCCAGCACCACAGAAACTCCGCGTGCGGTGGGTATACCGGTGGCCTGATTGATCCACAGGCCCTTGAGCGCCTCGCCTACCTTGCCGGGCGTCACCGCCAGTGGGAAGCCGCCCACGAACAGGCGCGCGCTTTCGGCCAGCGGCAAATTGCGCACGCCGATCTGGCTGAGGTAGAAATGCCATTTAACGAAACGCAGGATGTAGTTGGTGAACGTTAAGGCGATGACCACGGGGTACAGCACCCAGCGGAAGTTGAGCACCTGGGCGCTCACTTGGCGCAGGTCTCCCAGCAGAGCAACGACGAGCAATACCAGGAAGCCCAGGATCAAGCCCGGGATCAGCCGGCGGATCATCGCCTGAGACGGGGAGGTGGGTGGGGCTGATTTCGCAGGACGGACCAATTATTCCGCGCCCTGCCGCTGGTCCCTGAGCATGTAGAGCAGCCCGAAGGCGGCCGCGGCCATGATCGTCAACCCTGCTACCGCTTGCAGCACCGTCTTGGGCTGCATCCCCGGCATGACCACCTGCCCATCCCCGTAGGAAGCGAACTTGCGGCCCCACTTCGTCTGCAGGGCCTGTTCAACGCGCTGGCGGCCTACGAAGGGGTACCAATACACATTGTGGTAGAAATTGCTGGCGAAATACGACCAGGGCACCAGCGGGGTCTGCAGCAGCAGTTTCTCAAGCGGTTTGAGAGGGCCGTGGTAGATCATATGCTGCCCTCGGCTGGCGAGTGTGTCCTCGCGCTCGAAACCCCAGGAATCCTCTTGCTCGATGTCGTAGCCGGCGATCTCGATCTGGCGCGGGTCGCCGACCCCTAGGTCGAGTTCGTGGGCCTGGCGGATGAACCGTAAGCTCAGCGGGTCGAAACCCTGCAGCTTGGCCGACACTGCGTCGATCGCCACCTGGTCGGCGGAGGCCAGCAGGATATCCTTTTCGTGCCAGCGCATTGCTCGTGGTCCCGGCCCATCGCCGGCGAAGGTGCCGTCCATCACCGCGAAGATCCCAGGGTGGATCTCCTGTTGAATGCTCAATAAATCCACCAAGGTGTCGTGGATCACCGCGTGGGTCCAGTGGCGGTTGCGGTGCAGCAGGCCGCCGAAAGCGTTTTTCATCGCGCCCGTAATCGTGGTGAAGACGTGCGTTTTCACCGTAGGCAGGTGGACGATGTTCATACCCACCAGCGACTTCGGGATGAACACGCCGTCCGGATAGACTTTATCTAGCACCAGGAAGGGCCGCTTAGGTTTGTATTCCACCCACTCGAAGTCCTGGTTGTACAGGTATATGCACGGCACATCGTACAGGTCGGTGATGTAGCGGTGCTTGTTGTTGACCTCACCGTCGGCGGTGTTCACTACCACGGTGTCGTTGTGCACGCCCACCAGGTGCTCGTACCCGGCGTTGCGCAGGGCGCGGATGACGCCCTCGATCTGCCAGGGGGTGGACGAACAGGCCGGGTACCAGGTCTGCCACGAGATATTGATCTTCAAGCCCGTGCGGATGCCCTGTGGCAGGGCGGCTTCGAATCCGGCCAGCTTCATCAGCTTTTCGATGTCGTCCAGCACCGTGTCCGGAGTGGTCTTTAAGACTGCGACTTTGCCTTTTCCGGGGAATTCAGCCATGGTTCGTTGCTCCATAAGGGCGTTGAGGTAGGTGCAGCCTGCCACAACACCCACATTCTACTTTCTAGGTCTGGGTTGTCTCGGAGGCTGGGTTTTGCCGGCCATCACGTAGATCCACAGCCCGAAAACCACCAGCACCCAAAATCCGTACTGCAAGCTCTGGCTGAGTAGGGCCGCCAATATCAGCATGGTGATCAAAACTATCGTCGAACAGTGAAATGCCATCCTTAAGATTGTAACAAGACTTACCCAAAAATTCCACCAAACCGTCATTGCAAACCTGATGGGGTCAGCAATTCCCACGTCAATTGCCTAACGCATGACCGGACACAAATTCAAGGTGGTTTGCATATCTCAAGAGTTTTGGTATAAAATCATCCTATGTTGGGCGGCGATTCATTTCTTGGTTCCCCGAAAGTTCGCACCTTCCTGGTCGGGCTGTTTGG
>CAYNWK010000107.1:6473-14638 GCA_964400875.1 uncultured Anaerolineaceae bacterium
CGGGTCTTCAACGTCGAGGACCCGGCCCATCCGCGCGAGGTAGGCGGTGTAATCACCCCAGGCGACGCGCAGGACGTCTTCGTTGAGGGTAAGTATGCCTATGTGGCTGACGGCGGCGCCGGGCTGACCATCCTCGAGCTGGAGGACAGCCGCCAATCGGCGCATGCCATCCCGCAGGTACAAACCTATCGCCCCCGCGGCGGGGTGACCAGAGTTATCGTGCAGGGAAATTTTGCCTACTTGGCCAACCGCACGAATTTGCGCATCGTCAATATCTCCCGGCCACGCCAGCCTGAAGAGGTGGCTTCCTACGACGCCGGTGGGGTTATCCAGGATCTGGCTATCATAGGGGATCAGGCTTTCCTTGCGGCTGACCGCCGCGGACTCCAGATCGTAAACGTGCTCAAACTGCAACACCAGGAAGAACTCGGCGAGGTGCCGATCTACCCCACGCGGGGCCCCGCCCAGGGTGTCGCCGTCTCCGGGGTGTACGCTTATGTCGCCGCTGGTCAGGGCGGTGTGAGCATTTTTGACCTCTCCGATACAGCCGCATCGAGCGCGGCCGGCGCAGAGTTAGGTCGCTTCGAAGGCGTCGCCGACGCCCTCCAGATCGCCGTCGTTGGCCAGCACGTCTTCGTCGCAGATGATTTCGACGGCTTGCGAATCTTCGATTCGGAGGTGAGAGTCCAGCCCAGGCTGTTGAGTCCAGAAGTCGCCAGGGGCAACGTGGAGAGCGTGGACGTCAGCGGTAACCTTGCATTCCTGGCCAGCGAAAGCCGTGGGCTGCGCGTCCTGGACATATCCGATCCAGCCCGGCCTAACGAGGTCTCATTATTCGATACCGCCGGGGAAGCCGTGGGAGTCAAAGTCTCTGGCGACCATATCTTGTTGGCCGATGGCGAGGATGGTCTGCGCGTGCTGTTCATCGCGGATCCCAACCTTGCCCAGATGACCATCGAGGAGAAGTCCAGCCTGGATACTCCGGGGAACGCCCACGATCTTGCCATCAACGGGAGCACCATCTACATCGCCGACGGTGAAGGTGGTCTGCGCGTGGTGGATTTCTCCAATCCCGACGCGCCAGTTGAAGTCGGCTCGGAGGATGTTCCCAGCGCCAGGGGCGTGGCCACCCTCGAGAATTACGCTTACGTGGCCGCCGGTGAAAATGGCCTGCGGGTGGTTGATGTAACCGACCCACTCAGGCCGGCCGAGATTGGTTCGGTGGATTTTATCGGGGAGGCCCGCAGCCTTGCGGTGCGCTCGTATGGTGTGGAGGGCGTCCCGGCTGACGTCTACGCCTTCGTCGCTGGTGGTTCTGGCGGGCTTCAGGTGATCGACGTCAGCGATCCGCGCAATCCGGTCTCGGTGGCTAACTACCGTTCCCCGGGATACGCCTACGCCGTGGTCGTGGAGGGAGATCGCGCCTACGTAACCGGTCGTAATGACGGCTTGTGGGTGGTCGATATCAGCCAACCGACCGACCCCAAGGAGATCGGTTTTTACCCTATTCCCGGTGAAGCCCATGGGCTGGCGGTCAGTGAGCAGTTTGCTTACGTCGCCGCTTACAGCCGCGGTTTGCGCCTGATCTACGTCGCCGATCCAGGCGACCTGCATGAGGTTGGCTTTTATGATGTGCCCACCGCCGGCCGGGATGTGGCTTTAGGCGGCAATTACGTTTATTTAAGCGATGGGGGGCAGGGTATCCGCACCCTGGACGTCACAAACCCCAAGGCGCCACGCGAGGTAGGGTTTAACGATCAAATGGGCATCACCCATGGGCTGATCGTGCGGGATGACTTCGCCTACGTGACCGATGAGCTCGGGTTGAAGATCGTTTCCATTGCCGATCCGCTCACCCCCGAGATCCGCGGCTTTTTGGGCACTGGTGGGATCGCTACCGCAGTGGACGTTGATGGCGTGTATGCTTACGTGGCCGACGGCGCTTTTGGAATGCGGGTGATCAACATCGCCGATCCGGCGGCTCCCTTGGCGGTTGGGGCTCCTCACGATACCTTGGGGGAGGCGCAGGGCATTGACGTCTCCAGCGGCTACGCCTACATCGCCGACGGTCCTGGCGGGCTGCATATCGTCAACGTCACCGACCCGGCCAACCCGACTACCAGCAACGTCGTGGACCAGATCAGCGATGCCAAGGATGTGGTCGTCAGCGATAACTTCGCTTTCGTTTTAAACGGGGGTCAAGGCCTCCAGGTCGTGGACGTGCTCAAACCCGCCGCGCCCGAGATCATCGCTTCCCTGGACCTGCCCGGTGAAGGCTCGCGCCTGGAGATCAATGGGGCTTATCTCTTCATCGCCAGTAGCAATGAAGGCGTGCAGGTTGTATATATTCAAGACGCGGCCAACCCACAGCTGGTTGGGGCGGAAAGCGTCCCCGGGGGAGCCCTCGGTCTCGCCGTCCAGGCACTCCCGGCGAGCGGAGATCAGCGCGGCCTGTATTATATTTATGCGGCCAGCCCGGAGCAGGGCTTGCAGGTCCTCGAGGCGGAAAAACGAGCCGAGATCCGACCGTCCGGGTCCTACGTGACCCCCGGAAGGTTGACCTTGTTCCAGGGGATCGGTCTGGCTGATACTCACGCCACCCGCAAGTTGTGGCGCACGCGCTGGTTGTATTTCCGAGATCTGGCCGTTATCGGCGGAATCGGCTTTCTCTTCTGGCTGACGTTCTTTGCCCAGTTCGTCCTGCCTCTCAAGAGCCTGTCAGACCGCTTGAGCGCGGCCAATGGCTTGCTCAATTACGTGCTCGGCTTGCGCGGCCCAGCCATCCGCATCGAGAACGGCAAAGTGACTTTGCGGCCAGGAGAGGCGCGCCGGCGCGGCCCCGGGGTTGCCCTGCTTGACACCGCCAGCGCGGCGATGATGCGGCGCAGCAACCAGTTCACACGCCCGGTTGGCCCGGGGGTGGTCTTCACCAGTGCCGGGGAATATATTCACCTGGATCTGGATAATCTGAAAGGCGAGGCCATCGATCTGCACCGCCAGGTGCGCCCGCTGCCGCCCTTAGGTCCGAGTAAGGATGAAGATCCGTTCGAACCCTTCCAGGAAGTTTTCCGCTTGAAGTTTGAGTCGCGCCAGGAGTTCGAGCAGCGTAAGGAGCGGGCGGAGCGGGACTTCACGGAGAAACAAAAGCGCCGCCAGCAGACCAGTGGGTTGTCCCGCGATGGCGTCGAGGTTGTGCCCAATATCCTGGCGGGCTTCAAGATCAAGAGCGTGCGGGGAGAAGGGGGCACGCAGTTTGGCTACCGCCCGGAATCCGTGCGCCTGGCGGTTACTCGCGAGGGCATTGAGCCGGATGCGCAGCGGGAAAACGCCCGCCACGTGCGCTGGTACGAGCTGCCCGCTTACCTGGTTGTCGACCTTTGGCGGGAGTACCTCAGTAAGTTCACCCTGAATGAATTATTCGACCCCGACACTGTCTACCTGAAAGGCATCCGTGAGAGGCCGGAGCCCAGCCATGATTGGCGCCAGGGTGCAGATCGCGGCGAAACCGGCCTGGAGATTATCAAGCGCATGGTGCGGGCGCGACTGACCCAGCCCCAGGTCGATGAGCTCAACGCGGTAGGCCAGCCTACCGGTGGACAGATCGACAGCCGGGAGTTCCAAATTTTGGAGGATATGGGCATTGAATTGAGCTTCTCCGCTATCAGCAACCTGCGCTTTCCCAGGGTGGTCGAAGAGAAGCTGGTGCAGGAATGGCTGTCCACCTGGCTGCAGCGCGCTCTGCTGGAGCGCGATAACGTCGAGCAGCGCCGCCGCTACGCCCGTCTGGATGGCGAATCGGAAGCCTTGACGCAGTACGCTGTCAGCGCGGCGCGTCCACTTTACGAACATCTGGTTGATGAAAACGGCGCGGTAGTGGATTACCGCGCGGATCCCAACGTCCGCCCCAGCGTGAAGGATTCCCTGCTATCGCTCTTAGAAGGCACGTACCAGATGGTGATCGGCGATGCCCAATTGCTGCGTGTGCTGGTTTCCGAAGAGAACGAGTTGGAAGCCTTGATCCAGTGGGTGCAGAGGGAAGGGGCGTGATGGCGGTGTTTCAGGAGGCTGGCTTTTTGTTCTCGGAGAGTTTTAGCGGGGAGTCTCGATGAGTTATTCTCGGCGCCTGGAGCGCTCGATCCTGCAGCGGCTGCTGTCTTATACCGTCGGTCTGGTATTCAACACCACACCGTCGGCTGCCGCGCTGCGCCGGTGGGGCTTGATTCTCCTCGGTGGGGTTTCCTGGGCGTTGTTTGCCTGGGTTTCGAACCCCTTCAGACCGGGGCTGGAGCCGCTGCGTCGCCTTGTGGAATATCCCTTCCGCGCTCTCTTTGCCGGCGACGTGTTCGCCGTGGTCCTGATCGCTGCGCTTTCTTTCTGGCTGGCTTTCCGCTTTGCCGCCATCTATCTGGACGACATTTTCGAATTGAACGCTGTGTCCATCGCCGGCCGTTATATCCGCCAGTCCGCGTTTGCCAGCCAGTATGACGTCATCCGTATTAAGGATGGGGACGTCATTGCCGAGGACAGACGGTCGCCCATTTTCCTGATCGGCGGGCCGGGCCGGGTGCACGTTTTCATGGAAAACGCCGCTGTGTTCGAGAAGGTCAGCGGTGAACCCAGGGTGATCGCCCCCACGATGGTCCGCGAGACTAACGGGGGGAACGCCGCGGCCAGGCTTGGCTCGCGCCGCTGGTTGCGGGAGCTCACCAGGGATTTGCTGCCGGTCCCCGACGAGAACGTCCTTGATGAACCTCCTCCGGAAGAGCCAAAATATGTCCTCCGCGGCGCCACCGTGCTGGAAGGCTTCGAACGCTTGCGCAGCGTGATCGACCTGCGCGACCAGGTCGAAGATATGTCCGCCTCGGACCGCACCCGGGATGGCATTCGAATTATGGCGAAAGACGTGCGTTTCGTCTTCAGCGTGCTGCGCGACAGCGAGGAACCCACCCTGGAGCGCCCGTACCCGTTTACCGATGAGGCCATCCGCGCCCTTGTGTTTAACCAGACCGGGCAGAACTGGACCAACTCTATGCGTTCTTCGATCAACTCGGCCTTGGGTCAGTTCATCTCCCGGCACGACCTGAACGAGTTCCTGGCCGACGTTAACGCGCCGATGCTGCTGCGCGATTACGGCCAGCTGCAGTGGGAGCTTGACCGCGAGCAGGGAGTTCCCGGTCCGGCCCCGCCGGAATCAGCCTCCCCGCCAGGTTTTGAAGCGCGCTCGGCGCTGACCAACCTGTTCTATGATTTCGCCTCCCGCTTCAGCGCAGATTCCCGGAAACGTGGAATCGAACTGCGCTGGATCGGCGTCGGCACATGGGATTTGCCGGCAGAGGTCATTGCTAACCGTCACCAGGAAGCCTGGCGGATTACCTTCGAGAACCGTGTGCGGGGCAGCCGCCGGAACCTGGATTCGCTCTTCGAGGAGAGCCGGGTGATGGAGCTACACCGTAAATTGCTGGAAGTGCCTCTGGGCAGGCTCGAGGCGCTGAACGCTCAATTCGATTCGTTCGACACGATTGCCCGCAGGATGCTGATGGCTTACCGGGACCTGGTATGCGCTGCGTTGGATCAGCTCAATCGCGCCGGGAAAGGTGGCACCCCCGATGCCATGATGTTGCAGATCGTCTGCGAATTCTTAAAGTATATTCCCTTCCACTATGTTAGTGGGCAGAACAACAATGGAAGCTAGTTTCTCCCCCAACCCCGATGGTCCGGCGCTGGTGCTCGGTGGCGCGGGCGTTGACATGGTCGGCCGCCTGCGCGCCGACCTGCGCATTCGCACCTCAAATCCTGCCCTTTTCCGCACCTCCTTTGGAGGCGTCGCCCGTAATGTGGCCGAGAACCTGGCCCGCATGGGGCATCCGGCGATTTTGATCACCGCGGTGGGTATGGATCAGGCCGGGGAGCAGCTTCTGGAGCAAACCGCCGAGCCGGGGGTGGACGTCAGCCATGTCTTGCGCACCAGCGCCTATCCCACCGGCGCATACGTCGGCGTGGTGGACAAATCCGGCGTGATGCAGATTGCACTGGATGACATGCGCGCCATCTCTGCGCTGAATTCCAATTACCTGCGCGATCGCGCCGAACTTTTCGAAGCCGCTTCGTTGCTTTTCGTGGATGCTAACCTACCCAAGGAGACGCTGCGCACGGCGGTGTCGTTGGCCCAAAAAGCCGGGCTGCCGATCTGCGCCGATCCGGCCTCCACTACCCTTGCCAGCCGCTTGCAGCCATACCTCTCTCACCTGAAGCTGATTTTCCCCAATAGCAATGAAGCTGCCGTGCTGATCGACCAGCCTTTTGACGCCACCAAGAGCAGCCAGGCTATACAGGTGGCTAAGAACCTGGTCGGCCAGGGCGTGGAGATCTGCGTCATCACCCTGGCGGAGTTTGGCGTCTGCTATGCTACTTCCGAGACCAGCGGGCGCGTCCCGGCGATCCGCACCGAGATCCTCGATCCAACCGGCGCCGGGGATGCCCTCACCGCAACGCTGCTCTATGCGCTGCTCAACGAGATCCCTCTGGATGACGCCGTCGCCTTGGGTGTTTCGGCGGCCTCGCTGACCCTGCGGCATCCCGGTTCGGTCCTGCCTCATCTGACCCTGGAAATGTTGTATGATCACCTGGTCGTCTGATTGATATGGAGCAGCTCCCGGCTTTGCCTTCCGTCTACCGCATAGCGCCGGATGTGGCCCACGCGCGCAGCCTGGGTTCGCCTATCGTCGCGCTGGAATCCACCGTGATCACCCACGGGCTGCCTTACCCTGAGAACCTCAATGCGGCTCAGGATATGGAGAACGTGCTGCGACAGGGTGGCGTCACTCCGGCGACCATCGCGGTCCTGGAAGGCAGCCTGCATGTGGGCGTCAATCAGCTCCAGCTCGAGAGGCTGGTGAGCGACCGGGGCGCGATGAAGATCGGTCCACGCGATTTCGCCTTGGCGATTGCCCGGGGACGCAGCGGCGGTACTACTGTCGCTGGTACCCTGGTGGCAGCCCGCGCTGTCGGCATCCAGGTTTTCGCCACAGGTGGGATCGGCGGTGTGCACCACCTTCCCGAGCACGATGTTTCGGCAGACCTGCTTGAGTTGTCCCGATCCCCCCTGGTTGTGATCTGCGCCGGAGCCAAAGCTATTCTCAATATAGCGGCCACCCTCGAAGTGCTGGAGACCTACGGTGTGCCGGTGGTTGGCTACCAGACCGATATCTTTCCGGCTTTTTACGCGGAGAGTAGCGGCCTTCCTGTGAGTGCCCGCGTGGAATCCGCTGAGGAAGCCGCCCAACTGGCGCGCGCCAATTGGAATTTAGGTTTGCACAGCGCCGTGTTGGTCGCTGTGCCCCCGCCGCAGGACGTTGCCCTTTCTCCACACGTACTGCGTGATGCCATCGAACGTGCCCTCGAAGAAGCTCAGGAAAATGAAATTCGCGGGCAGGCGGTTACGCCATTCTTGTTGAAACGGCTCAGCGAGCTGACCGGCGGCGCCAGTCTGCGCGCCAACTTGGGATTGCTGCGTAACAATGCCCGCTTAGCCGGCGAGATCGCCCAGCACCTGAACCGCGACCGGCGTTTGAGAAGGATCTAAAAACTGTTCGTGGTTTAACGGACCTGCCATTAAAACCACTAACAGTATTGCTCCAATTACGTTAATTCGAAGTATTTAGGAGCTCGGCGTCGACGTTGGCGTAAACGTCGGGTGGCGTGTGATCGTGGGGGTTAACGTGACTGGCGTCGCTGTCGGGAACGGCGTCCAGGTCACGGTGGGCGTCACCGGGGTCGCCGTCGGCCAGGGGGTCCAGGTTTGGGTCGCCGGCGTCGTGTTGGTCGGCGAGACCAGCGGCGTAAGCGTTTGAGAGGGGGTTGCTGTGCTGGGAGGTGTGCCGGTCGGGGACGGAGTAGTGGTTGCCGAAGGCGATGACACCGGGGTCGGCGCTTCCCCTTCGACGGTGAAGGTGTTGGCGACCTTCCACTGTACGCCGACGAAGATCTGCACCTCGTAATCACCTGGCTGCCAATCGGAAGGCTGCGCGTCCCAGTCGGTATAGCCCAATCCTCCGGTTCCCCCGTCCCAGGGTTGGGATTCCCAATGGACCAGCTCGCCGTTCCGGTACCAGATAGCAGTCCACTGCGAACCGTCCAACATCCCGTCATAGCTAAACAGCGCGTAC
>CAYNWK010000108.1:0-7599 GCA_964400875.1 uncultured Anaerolineaceae bacterium
CGTTGATCAAGACGATGACCGGAGTTCATCAGCCTGACAGCGGCGAGATTTACCTCCATGGCAAGCCGGTGCACTTTGGCAGCCCCCGCGAAGCACAGCAGCACGGCATCGGCGCCATCTACCAGGAGCCCAGCCTGTTCCCCGACCTCGACATTGCCGAGAACATCATGGCCGGACGCCAGCCTACCCGTGCCGGTCGTGTCGACTGGCGGGCGATGCAGCGTGAGGCGCGCAGACTGCTCGAGCAGCTCGGCGTCGGGCTAAAGCCCGATACGAGAGCGCGCAACCTCAGCGTCGCCCAGCAACAGACGGTCGAAATTGCGCGCGCCCTCTCCCTGGACGCGCAATTGCTGATCATGGACGAGCCTACATCTTCTCTCACCTTAAATGAGGTTGAAGATCTGTTCCGTATCATCCGGCAGCTGCGGGAAGGAGGCACAGCGATCATCTTTATTTCCCACCGGCTGGATGAGTTATTTGTCGTCGCCGATCGCGTCACGATCCTGCGCGATGGCCAATACGTCGGCACTCGGGACATATCCGGGGTGAAAGCCGACGAGCTGATCCAGATGATGGTCGGGCGGCAGGTGGACGAGTTATTTCCAAAGCAGCAGGCCACCATTGGAGAGGCCCTATTAGAAGTATCGAACCTGACTGCCAGCGGGAAGTTTGAGAATGTCAGCTTTGCACTGCGGGCTGGTGAGATCCTCGGTTTGGCCGGGTTGATCGGCGCCGGGCGTACCGACGTGGCGCGCGCTCTATTCGGCATCCAACCTGTGCAGTCCGGTTCGGTCAAAATCGACGGCCGGCCGGTCAGCATCCGCAATCCTCAGCAGGCGATGGAACTGGGCATCGGTGTAGTGCCCGAAGACCGCCAGCATCACGGGTTGGTGCTGCCGATGAGCATCGCCGCCAACATCACCCTGCCCATCTTGCCGCGCTTTGCCACCGCCGGCTGGCTGCGTGAAGGAGAGGCCCAGAAGGTCGCGGCAACAGCCTCCCGGCGGCTGGAAGTAAAAAGCACCGGGATCGACCAGAAGGCAAAGGAACTTTCCGGAGGCAATCAGCAAAAAGTGGTACTGGCCAAGTGGCTGGAAACCGGGCCGCGCATTCTCATCCTGGATGAGCCTACCCGGGGGATTGACGTCGGGACCAAGGCCGCCGTGCACCAGTTGATGAGCGACCTGGCTAACGAAGGGGTGGCTATCTTGATGATCTCGTCGGAGCTGCCAGAAATCCTGGGTATGAGCGACCGTATCCTGGTGATGCGGGAGGGTCAGATTACCGGAGAGTTTACGCGCGGCGAGGCGACTCAGGAAAAACTGATGGCCGCGGCGACGGCAGCCGATATTGATAAAGGGGAGAACGGAAAATGAACGCCGCCGCGACCGGTGAACGAGAATCTCGCAGCCTTTTCCTGACCCTGGTGCGGTTCCGTGAGCTGAGCATCATTATCTTTATCCTGCTGCTCATCGTCATCGTCAGCCTCAACACGACGTCCTTCTTTACCACAGAAAATTTTCGTAATATCCTGCTTAACATATCAATATTGGTCATCGTCGCTTTGGGGCAGACCATGGTGATCATCACTCGCGGCATCGACCTTTCGGTGAGCTCGATGATCGGCCTGGTAGCGATGATGGTTTCTTTCATGGTGGTGGCTTTTCCAACCCTTTCACCTCCGCTCGCCGTCCTGCTGGGAATCATCCTGGGAGGCATTTTGGGCAGTATCAACGGCGTGATTATCACGGCCGGCAGGGTGCCGCCGATCATCGCCACGCTGGGCACGCTAAGCATCTACCGGGGAATGGTTTTTCTATACAGCGGCGGCACCTGGATTAATTCCTTTGAAATGCCGGATGGCTACCGGGCGCTGGCTAAAGCGGCGCCCCTGGGCGTGCCGAATATCATCTTGTTCGCCGCCGTGGTTGCCGTAGCCATTTACCTCTTTCTCAATCACACGCGCCCCGGCCGGGACATCTACGCCGTCGGGAGCAACCCCGATGCGGCCAACGTCGCCGGCATCCCCGTACAGCGCACGATCTTTATGGTCTATGTCATCTCCGGCCTGCTGGCGGGCCTCGCCGCTGTCCTGTGGGCTTCACGCTTTGAATCGGCGCAGACGAACACGGCTCTTGGTTTCGAGCTGCAGACGGTCGCGGCGGCGGTTGTCGGCGGGGTGAATATTTTCGGCGGCAGCGGCACCGTCATCGGCGTGATCCTGGGCGCCTTCCTCCTGGGAACGATTGAAAACGCGCTAATTTTGGTGCGTATCTCGCCCTTCTGGCAGCTGGCTGCTCAGGGCCTGCTCATCCTGGTCGCCGTCATCGTCGACTCGGCCATTCGGCGTCGCCTGCTCCAGCTGGGCGGGTCGGGAGAGCTCTCGTGACCGCAGCCACCGGTGAAACTAAGGAAACGCCCAGACGCCTGTCGTTGGATTCCTTCCTTCGCTGGGAATGGCTGCTGGTTGCGTTGATCGTCACCGTCATCCTGGTCAACGCACAGCTTTCCCCTTTCTTCCTGGATACGCGCAACCTGATGCGGGCTACCTCCGACTTCATGGAAATGGGTCTGATGATCCTGCCCATGGCGTTCATCATTATCACAGCCAATATCGACTTGTCAGTAGCTTCGACGTTGGCGATGTGCGCCTCGCTGCTCGGCTGGTTGCATATTCAGGGTATCAACATCTGGATCGCGTCCGTCGCGGCCTTGCTCCTGGGGTTGTTGGCCGGGGCGCTCAACGGCTACCTGGTGGCGCGGGTCAAACTGCCCTCCTTGGTGGTTACGCTGGGCACCTACGCTTTTTATCGTGGGATGGCTTATGTCTTGTTGGGCGATCAGGCGGCGCGCGGCTATCCGTCATCCTTCACCTTCCTGGGTCAGGGCACGGTCGGCGCGATACGCCTGCCCTTTTCGGCAGTGCTTTTCATCTTCTTCGCCATTATCTTCGGTCTGGTGCTGCACAAGACGATTTTTGGCCGGTATTTGTACACCATTGGCAACAGTGAAGAAGCGGCCCGCTATGCAGGGGTCCCGGTTGCCCGCATCAAGTTGATCATCTTCATGCTCTCCGGGTTTATGTCCGCACTGGCGGGCATTGTCATCGCCTCGCGGTTCGGCAGCACGCGCCCGGACGTCGGCACTGGCCTGGAGCTGTCGGTCATCACCGCAACCGTGCTCGGCGGCATCAATATCTTCGGCGGCAGCGGCACGATGGTCGGAGCGATTCTAGCCCTGATCTTAATCGGGTTAATGCGTTTTGGAATGGGCTTGGTCAATGTACAAGGACAGGTGCAGAGTATTGCCATCGGTCTTTTGCTAATTCTCTCCATCCTGCTCCCCAATGTTGCCCGGCAATTATCAGGCAGAGGCGTACAGTGGCGGCGGAGTGCGCTCTTGGGGGCCCTTGTGATGGTAGCGCTGATAGCCTTCTTTATCTGGTTTTTTTTCTGGTCACGCGTTCCGATCTTGACTCAGTAATCGCGCAGGAAGGAGGTGATGCCAGAAGAAAATTGCGTAGCGAGAGAAAGATATGCCAACCGAAGGAGTGCCCTTCATGAAATATCGTATCGCTTTACTTAAATCGAGGTTTTTGAAGAGAGGAGATTAATTCGATGAAGAGACGTTTGTTTTCCTTGTTTTTGCTGCTGGCGCTGGTACTGGCCGCTTGCGGCGGACCCCAAACGACCACAGAACCGACCACAGCAGTCGAAGAACCGACCGAGGCCATGCCAGCTGAAACGCAGGCCCCGGCTGGGGGTGGCGGAGGCAACTATGTTCTGGTGCCCAAGAATCTAGGCAACCCGTACTTCGACACTGCCAACCAGGGCGCCCAGGAAGCGGCCGCGGAGTTGGGTGTGGAAGTGACCTACCAGGGTTCTTCGGTAGCCGATGCCACCGAGCAGATCCAGCTGCTCAACTCGTTGATCGCCCAAAACGTCAGCGGGTTGGCGATCTCGGCTAATGACGCCGACGCTTTGGTGCCCACTGGCCAGGAAGCGATGAACGCCGGCATCCCCGTAGTCACCTGGGACTCGGCCATCGCCCCTGAAGGGCGCAACGTGCACATCAACCAGGCAGAGTCTGAAGGAATAGGCGCCGTGCAGATCCAGATGGCTTCGGAGCTCGCTGGCGGCGAAGGACAGATCGCTATTCTCAGCGCTACCTCCACTGCGCCGAACCAGAACGAATGGATCGGGTTCATGGAGGATGAATTGCAGAAACCGGAGTACGCTGGCCTGGAGCTGGTCGCGACCGTTTACGGCGACGATGAAGATGAGAAAAGCTACAACGAGGCCCAGGGCTTGATGCAAACCTATCCGGACCTGGAGGTCATCATCGCGCCGACTACCGTTGGCATCGCCGCCTCCGCGCGCGCGGTGCAAGACGCCGACAAGGTCGGACAGGTGTTCGTCACCGGCCTGGGAACGCCGAATCAGATGCGCGAGTACGTGAAAAGCGGCGCTTCTCCGATGTTCGCCCTGTGGAATCCGGCCGATTTGGGTTATCTGGCCATCTATACCCTCAACGCCATCGCCACGGGCGAGATCCAGGGTGAGCCCGGTGACACCTTCGATGCCGGCAAGCTCGGCTCTTACACCATCGCCGACGACGGTACCGTCCTCCTGGGACCGCCGACCGTCTTCAACGCCGATAACATCGACGACTTCGACTTCTAACCAGTTCAAGCATGCGGGGTACGGGCCACGATCCGTACCCCGCATTTACCCTGAGGAGGGCATGGATGAATGACGCCCCCCGCGAAGAAGCGATCGACGCGGCTTACCGGCTGGCCCGGGAACGATACGCGGCCTTAGGGGTGGACAGCGATGCAGCCCTGGTCCGCCTGGGGCAGATCGCCATCAGCCTGCACTGCTGGCAGGGCGACGACGTTTCTGGTTTCGAATCCCAGGGCGGCGAGCTGGGCGGCGGCCTGGCTGTGACGGGCAACTACCCCGGTCGGGCGCGCACCGCCGACGAACTGCGCCGCGACCTGGATAAGACCTACAGCCTGATCCCGGGCGCCCATCGCCTGAACCTGCACGCCATCTACGCCGAAACCGACGGCGAGCGCGTGGAACGGAACCAACTGCGCCCGGAGCATTTCGCCAACTGGGTGGCTTGGGCCGGTGAAAAGGGCCATGGCCTGGACTTCAACCCGACCCTCTTTTCCCACCCCCTGGCGGAGAGCGGTTTCACCCTCGCCAGCGCCGACGAGGGGGTGCGCGCTTTCTGGATCGAGCACTGTATTGCCTGCCGGGAGATCGGCGCTTATTTTGGACGGGAGTTAGGTACCCCGGCAGTGACGAACATCTGGATCCCGGACGGGTATAAAGATACGCCGGTGGACCGCCGATCGCCGCGCGAGCGCCTGCGCGCCTCGTTGGACGAGATCCTCCGTGCACCCGTCGATCCGGCTTACAACCTGGACGCCGTCGAGAGCAAGTTGTTCGGCATCGGCTCAGAAAGCTACGTGGTCGGTTCCCACGAGTTCTACCTGGGGTATGCTCTGCGCAACGATATCCTGCTGACCCTGGACAGCGGTCATTACCATCCCACGGAGACCATCTCCGACAAGATCTCCGCCGTGCTGCTCTACCTGGACGAGCTGCTGCTGCACGTCAGCCGCGGGGTGCGTTGGGACAGCGATCACGTGGTGACGTTGAACGACGATTTGCAGGCGATCATGGGGGAGATCGTGCGCGGCGACTTCCTAGAGCGGGTGCACATCGGGCTTGACTTTTTCGATGCCAGCATCAACCGCGTAGCCGCTTGGACCATCGGAGCGCGCAGCGCTTTGCGAGCGCTGTTGATGGCCTTGCTCGAGCCCATCGGGCAACTGCGCGACCTGGAAGCGGCCGGAGATTACACTCGTCGCCTGGCGCTGCAGGAAGAGCTCAAAGGCATGCCCTTCGGAACGGTGTGGGACTATTACTGCCTGCAGCAAGATGCGCCGGTGGGGATGGCCTTCATGGACGAGGTGAAAGCATACGAAGCGCAGGAATTAGCCGGGAGGGAGTGAGGGTGGCGAGGCAAACGGTCCTGGCGATCGATCTGGGCGCCGAGTCCGGCCGGGTGATGGCGGTTCACTCCGACGGCGCCTCCCTGGAGCTGGAGGAGCTGCACCGATTCGTCAATACCCCAGTCACGGTCCGGGGAACGCTGCACTGGGATTTTCTACGCTTGTGGCGCGATATTCAGATAGGCGTGGAGATGGGCAAGGCGCATCAGCCGGCCTCCCTGGGCGTGGATACCTGGGGGGTTGATTTTGGGCTGCTGGACAGTCAGGGGGCGCTGATCGGCAATCCGGTCCACTACCGGGACCGCCGCACCGAGGGCATGATGGAAGCGGTCTTTGCGCGCGTCCCCCGCGCCGAGGTCTTCGAGCAGACTGGCATTCAGTTCATATCCATCAACACCCTTTACCAGTTGATGAGTCTGGTCGAGCAGCATTCGTCTCAGCTGGATATTGCCGCTACTTTCTTGACCGCGCCCGACCTGCTCAATTACTGGCTCACCGGCGAGCGTGTCTGCGAGTTCACCAATGCAACCACGACCCAGCTGTACAATCCGCGCCGCGGCGGTTGGGCTGCCGATCTGATGCAGCAGCTGAATATCCCCACACACATCTTCCCCGAGATCGTCCCTCCCGGCACACGCCTGGGAGAACATAATGGCGTGACGGTCATCGCGCCAGCCTGCCACGACACCGGCAGCGCTGTCGCCGCTGTGCCCGCGGGGTCAAACCCCTATGCCTACATCAGCAGTGGCACGTGGAGCCTGGTTGGGCTGGAGGTGGACGAGCCGGTGATTAACGCCGCGGCACTGGAAGCCAACCTCACTAACGAGGGCGGCATCAATGACACGTACCGTCTCCTGAAAAACGTGATGGGGCTGTGGATCATGCAGCAGTGCCGCCAGTCATGGGCTGCTGCCGGTAAGGAATATTCCTACGGCGAGCTGGTCTCGCTGGCCCGCCAGGCGCCGCCGCTGCGTTCGTTGGTGCTGGTGGATGACGAGGCTTTCCTATCACCGGGAGACCATCCTGCGCTGGTGCGCAGGCTTTGCGAACGCAGCGGGCAGCCGGTCCCAGAAAACCCCGGAGCCCTCGTGCGCGCCGTGCTGGAGAGCTTAGCTCTGGCTTACCGGTGCGTGCTCGAGCTGTTGCAGTCGGTGGCCAATTATCGCGTGGAAGTGGTTCACATCGTCGGCGGTGGCTCGCAGAACGAGCTGCTCAACCAGATGACGGCCGACGCCACCGGACGCTCCGTGCTTGCCGGACCGGTCGAGGCTACGGTGATCGGCAATGCGCTGGTGCAGCTGCTCGCCCTGGGCGAACTCGACGATTTGCAGCAGGCCCGCCAGCTGGTGGCGACCATGGAAGAGCTGCGCCGCTACGAGCCGCAGAACCGGGCAGCCTGGGATGAAGCTTATGAGCGGTACAGGGAGCTAGAGACCAGTTGAAATTCCATCTGCTTCACCCACGCGAGCAACTGGTTGACGTGATGCACCGAATCTACCAGAACAACATGACGACCTTGTCGGGCGGCAACTTGTCCATCCTGGATGATAATGGTGATATCTGGATTACACCGG
>CAYNWK010000108.1:7609-14417 GCA_964400875.1 uncultured Anaerolineaceae bacterium
CAAGGGTAGGCTGGTGGCAGATGATATCGTCTGCGTGCTGGCCGGCGGCAAAACGGAAGGGCTGCATCGCCCCTCTTCCGAATTGCCCTTCCATCGCGCTATCTACGCTCGGCGGCCCGATCTGGGCGCTATCGTCCATGCTCACGCACCGGCGCTGGTGGCCTTCAGCATCGCCCGGCGGATTCCCCAAACCAATATTATTCCCCAGGCCCAGCGGATCTGCGGATCGGTTGGCTACGCGCCCTACGCCCTACCCGGCAGCGAGCACTTGGGCGAGAATATCGCCGCAACCTTCGCTCAGGGCGTCGAAGTTGTGCTGCTGGAAAACCATGGGATCGCCACCGCTGGACCGGATCTGCTGACCGCCTTTCAACGGCTGGAAACCCTTGACTTCTGCGCCCGTACACTAGTGAAGGCACATACGTTGGGAGGGGTGAACACGCTCAGTGAGGCACAGCTGGCTCCCTTCGATACCCCTCACCATCTGCTGCCCGAGTTCGAGCCGCAAGGGCATGGCAGCCGCGAACGAGAACTGCGCCAGCAAATTGTGGAAGTAGTGCAGCGGGCGTATGTCCGCTATTTGATGATCAGCACCGAAGGGGTCGTCTCGGCCCGCGTCGAGGAAGGGCGCTTCCTGATCACGCCGACTGGGCTGGACCGGCGCAGTATGGAAATCGAGGATATTGTCCTTATCGATCACGGGAGGCGGGAGGCGGGCAAACTACCCAGCCGCGCCGTGCGGCTGCATGCCGCTATCTACGAACAGCACTCGCAGATCAACGCGGTGATGACGGCTCAACCGCCGCACGCTACCGCTTTTGCCATTGCGGGAGTTGATTTCGACGCGCGGACTATTCCGGAGACATATATTCTTCTCCGGGACGTACCTTTAATCCCGTATGGCAGCCAATATAGCGCACCAGAGAAGATCGCCGGCCGCGTTTCCCTGCAAACACCGGTGTTGTTGATCCAGAATGATTGTGTGCTGGTCGCCGGTCGCTCGGTCCTGGACGCTTTCGATCGCCTCGAAGTACTGGAATTCAGCGCCCGGGCGTTATTAGACACGAACGCCATTGGGCCGGTTGCTTCGATCGCCGCCGCAGACATTGCGGCCCTGGAACGGGCTTTTCCCTTGTAAAGAATTTCTTTCGCCAGCTGTTGCGGGAATAGCCCGGCGACGTAGCCTGATCAACCACTCACTTGATTCGCAAACTATGTAACGCTTTAGACTTGATAAGGAAGGACCCATGTCTGAACAATTCGAGCATGTAGATTATCTTTGGAATGACCAGAAAGCCGCCGATCTCGACCCGGTGGAGCGCCTGGTCTATCGCTCCAACCTTTTGGGCAGCGACCAGCGCATCACCAACACCGGCGGCGGGAACACCTCTTCTAAATTGACCAGGGATGACCCGTTGACGGGCGAGGAAGTAGAGGTCCTGTGGGTTAAGGGCTCCGGCGGCGATCTGCGCACCTCCAATAAAGCCAACTTCGCCTCGCTCTATATGGACAAACTGCGGCAACTGCAGGAGATTTATGACGGCGCCGACGAGAAGGGCGTCAAGACACCCATTGAGGATGAGATGGTCAGCTACTACCCGCATACCGTCTTCAACCTAAACCCGCGGGCCAGCTCCATCGACACGCCCTTGCACGCCTTCGTGCCTTTCAAGCACGTTGACCACACCCACCCCAACGCCGTGATCGCCATCGCGGCCAGCAAGGACCAGCAGAGCCTTACCCGAGAGGTGTATGGTGAGGATGTGGGTTGGGTACCCTGGCAGCGTCCGGGCTTTGACCTGGGGCTGGTCATGGAGCAGGCCTGCCGCCAGGATCAGCAGCTCCGGGGCATCGTCATGGGCCAGCACGGGTTGATCAACTGGGCGGACGACGACAAAGGGTGTTATCGGCTCTCTTTGCAGCTCATCGAGCGGGCCGCGCGCTATATCAAAGCACATGACAAAGGCGAGCAAACCTTCGGCGGGCAGAAGTACCAGACGCTGCTCGAGGCCGAACGGAAGGCGCTGCTGGTGGAGGTGCTTCCTCGTTTGCGCGGCATGGTCTCTCAGCAAAACAAGTTTATCGGCACCGTGCAATCTGACCCCAGGATCCTGCGCTTCGTCAACAGCCACGATGCGCCGCGCCTGGCAGAGCTGGGCACCTCCTGCCCCGATCACTTCTTGCGCACCAAGATCAAACCGCTCTACGTGGATTGGAACCCCCAGAAAGAAGACGCCACCGCGCTGCTTTCCAGGCTGGAAGAGGGGCTGGCTCGATACCGGGAGGACTACACCGCCTACTACGAAGAATGCAAACATCCCGACTCGCCGCCAATGCGCGATCCGAACCCCACCGTGATCCTTATTCCCGGCGTTGGGCTGATTGCTTGGGGCAAAAACAAGAGCGAGTCGCGCGTGACCGCCGAGTTTTACACTGCCGCCGTGGAAGTGATGCGCGGCGCGGAAGCCATCAGCGAGTACATCGCGCTGCCCCGGCAGGAGGCCTTCGATATCGAGTACTGGTCCCTGGAAGAGGCCAAGCTCCAGCGTATGCCACCGGAAAAAGAACTGGCCCGCAACGTTGTCGTCCTCGTCGGCGCCGGCAGCGGCATCGGGAAAGCTACCGCCCACCGGGTCGCCAAAGAAGGGGCCCACGTTGTTTGTGTTGATCTGGATGAGGAGGCAGCGAAGGAGACGGCCGATGAACTGACCGAGATCTACGGTATGGGCATCGGCGTAGCGGGCACGGGGATCTCTGGTTGTGGCCCGGCCATCGGTCTACAGGTAGATGTCACCGACCGGGACAGCGTGCGCGAAATGTTCCAGCAGGTGCTGCTGGCTTATGGAGGAATTGACAATGTCATCGTCACCGCCGGCGTGTTTGTGCCACCGGATAAGACAGGACACATCCCGGATGAAAAATGGGCGCAGACCTTCGCCGTCAACGTCACCGGCGGGCATATCGTGGCGGACGAGGCGCGCCAGATCTGGGAAGATCAGGGGCTGCCGGGGACCCTGGTCCTGACTACTAGCGTCAACGCTGCGGTAGCTAAGCAAGGCTCCCTGGCTTACGATACGAGCAAGGCAGCCGCCAACCATCTGGTGCGCGAGCTGGCTGTCGCGTTGGCGCCCCTGGTGCGCGTCAACGGTCTGGCCCCGGCGACTGTCGTCGAAGGCAGCAGCATGTTCCCCCGTGACCGGGTAATCAGCTCGCTGGTCAAGTACGAGATCCCTTACGACGAGAACGAGGACACCGAGGCGCTGCGCCAGAGGCTGGCGAATTTCTACGCCCAGCGCACGCTGACCAAAGCGCCGGTGCTGCCGGAGGATCAGGCTGAAGCGGCTTACCTGCTGAGCAGCAGTAAGTTCGCCAAGACCACCGGGCAGATCGTCAGCGTCGATGGCGGGTTGTCCGAAGCGTTCTTGCGCTGAGCGATGTCCGTATCGTTAACCGAGGTTTCCCAATGACTTTAGCCGAACGAGAATCGCCTGCGGGGAAACGCGTCTCGCTCTTTGTCACCTGTATGGTGGACATGCTTTACCCGGAAACGGGCTGGGCGGTGGTGGACATCCTGGAGCACTTAGGGGTCGAGGTGGACTTTCCCCTCGAGCAGACCTGCTGCGGGCAGCCGGGGTTCAACGCTGGTCACCGACCGGCTGCAAGGCAGGTGGCGATCCAGTTCCTCAAGGCGTTCAAAGACGCAGAAGTGATCGTCACCCCCTCCGGCTCGTGCGCGACGATGGTACGCCACGAGTATCCGGTCCTTTTTGCAGAGGATCCCCAATGGCGCGAGGCGGCGCAGCGGGCTGCTGCCATCACCTGGGAGTTTACCGAATTCCTGGTCGAAGGTCTGGGGATCGCCGATCTCCACCTGCGCCTGCCGCAGCGAGGCTCGATTGCTTTTCACGATTCCTGTCACGGTTTGCGTTTCCTCGGGTTGGGCGCTGCGGCTCGAACCCTGTTGGAAAACACGGAGAATGCGATCGTCGCAGAGCTGGCGGAATGTGACGTGTGCTGCGGCTTTGGAGGGCTGTTCAGCGTCAAGATGGCCGATGTCAGCGGCGCTATGTTGTCCCGAAAGATCGACCGCATCCAGGCCTGTCCTGCGGAGACGATCCTGTGCGGTGACGTTAGCTGCTTGACGCATATGAACGGCGGCCTGGCGCGCGCCCAAACCCCCAAGCGCGTGCGCCACATCGCCGATGTACTGGCTGAGGGGCTACCCGGGCGAGCCGCATGAAAGTTACTTCCAACGCCTTTATCCCGGCTGCAAAGATCGCCCTGGCGGACGAGAAGATGCGCAGCTCGGTGGATCAGGCAACGACCACGGCTTACCAAAAGCGCCTGGATGCGATGTTCGAGGCCGGGCATGCCCACGGAGAAGCCCTGCGGCGGCAGGCCGCCATGGCGAAACGCCGCGCCCTGAGCCGCCTGCCGGAGTTGTTGGAGCAGGCCGAAGCGAACCTGACCGCCAACGGCGCTCACGTGCTTTGGGCGCAGGACGCTGAAGAGGCCAACCGGACTGTGCTCGATATCATCGAGCGGCACGCGGTGAAATCCGTGGTGAAGAGCAAGAGCATGGTCAGCGAAGAGATCGGGCTGAACGAACTACTGGAGGCTGAAGGCATCGAGGTCGTCGAGACCGATCTGGGCGAGTACATCTTGCAGCTGGGAGATGAACCACCCAGCCACATCGTTGCCCCGGTCATTCACAAATCGCTGGAGAGCATCCGCGATTTGTTCGTGGAGAAATTGGGTATGCCTCCCACGGACGATGCCGGTGAAATGGCGAGGTTCGCCCGCCGGATCTTGCGTGAGAAGTTCCTCAACGCTGATATGGGCATCACTGGTGGAAACTTTCTCATCGCCGAAACGGGGACTTTGTGCCTGGTGACCAACGAGGGCAATGGGCGCATGGTCACCAGTCTGCCTCGCGTTCACGTAGCCATAGTCGGGATCGAAAAGATTGTCGCCACGCTCGAAGATTACGCCACCCTGACGCAGGTGCTGCCGCGCAGCGCCACGGGGCAGGATATGACGGTCTACACCCATCTGTATAACGGCCCTTGCAAAACCGGGGATGCAGATGGACCGGATGAGCTCTACGTCATCCTGGTTGATAACGGGCGCAGTGAGATATATGCATCCAAGTACGCTCAGGTGCTCACCTGCATCCGTTGTGGGGCGTGTATGAACGCCTGCCCGGTTTACCGATCGACCGGCGGGCATGCTTACGGCTGGGTGTACCCCGGCCCGGTGGGGGCGGTAATCACCCCTCTCCTGGCTGGTCTGGAGAACGCTGAGCCATTGCCCCACGCCAGCAGCCTGTGCGGGGCCTGCAAACAGGCCTGCCCGGTGGATATCGATCTGCCGCAGATGCTGCTCGACCTGCGGGATGATTTATATCAACAGGGCGAAGTTGAAAGGATCTGGAAATGGGGCTTGAAACTGTGGGCGTTCGGGAACCAATCTCCGGCTTTATTCGAACTGGGCGGCAGGGTGGGGCGCATGCTGACGGGCGATTCGGCTCTGAAGCGGCTGCCGGGCCCTCTGTCTGGATGGACGAAGTACCGGGATTTCCCGCCCTTTGCAAAGGTGCCTTTTCGCCGGCAGTGGCGGGAAAAACGAGGTGAGGGATGAGCTCCAGCCGGGAGCAAATACTAAGCCGCCTGCGCGGCGCGCGGCCGGAGTTGGGGCACATCGAGGCCTTCGAGAAGCATATCGCGGTGGTCCCTCTGGCGGACTCCTCTTCCACGGGGCTGTTCAACTGTTTTGTGGAACAGGCGGAATCGCTTGATAGCGTCGTGTACCTGCCCACCTCCGAGGATGAAGCTGTCCAGGTGATCTTGGAATTGATCGGCGAGGATCGCCGCATCTTGAGCTGGGCTTTCGAACACATCCCGCTGCCGGGATTCGCAAATGCGCTGGCGAAGCAGGGCGTACAGGTCGCTGCGGGACGGGATGCGAGCGTACGGGTGGGGATTACCGGCGCCGATGCCGCGTTGGCTGCCACGGGCAGTCTCGTCCTGCTGAGCGGGGCAGGCAAACCCCGCCTGGCTTCGTTGCTGCCGCCCGTGTACGTTGCCGTGCTCCACCAGGATCAGATCCTGGCTGACCTGGAAACCTGGGTAACCCAATTGCGTCAGGGGGGAATCGATTCCTTTCGCGAGATCGCCAGCGCCATGATCATCAGCGGGCCCAGCCGTACGGCGGACATCGCTATGCAGTTGATCTTAGGCATGCACGGACCGGGGGAGATGCATATCGTGATCCTTCGAGGCTAACCAGGGAGGAGCGTTACCGCAACCAGAAAGCGGTGTCATTCCACAAAGCCCGGTCCATTTTTACTGCCGACGGGGCTTTTTATAGTTCAAACGCCCGACTGAAATCGATAACAATCCTGTAGACCAGCTCCGTTATACCAGTTTCTTCTGGATCGCCATCGACACTGCCGCCACGCGGTTGTCCACATCCAATTTCATCAGGATGTTGCTGATGTGATATTTGACCGTCGAAAGGCTGACCACCAGGCGCTCGGCGATCTCGGCGTTGTTAAGACCGTCCACCATCAATTTGAGCACGTCGCGCTCCCGTTCGGTCAGTGCTTCAGTTTCCTGCGCCTGCTGGCTGGTGCGGACCAGCGCCTGCGCGGCTTCGGGCGCCAGCGTCATTCTGCCGGATTTGGCGGATCGGATGGCCGCGGCCAGCTCGCGCGCGGTGATGTTTTTCATCAGGTAGCCCACCGCCCCGGCTTTGAGCGCATTTTGCACCAGCTCGTCTTCCTGAAAGCTGGTCAGGGCGAGGATTT
>CAYNWK010000109.1:0-14409 GCA_964400875.1 uncultured Anaerolineaceae bacterium
GTGTTGAATTGAGCGTCATTGGTACCAACATTGATAACAAATCGCCGTCAGGAATTCGTTATCCTGGCGTTACGGAAGTGTTACATTTAGGAGTACCGCAGTTCGCCGGGAATTTGGGGGTGTTTGAGAAGGGGTATTGGACGAAAAAAGCTGGCACAAGGATTGCAACATAACCTGCAGAACTCAGCGGGGTAGATTACGTCGCTCTACACTTCATCCTAGACCCCAAATCGAAACTTGCATAACCGCTCGCGCAAGATGCGCCGATCTGGAAGCTTCAACGCGGCTCCGAGCCGGCAAGCAGGTAAAAACGATGTCGCACCTGGCTTTATCATTATTGGGAACGTATCAGGCCGTCCTGGATGGGAACGTGCTGACCAGCTTTGAGACCGACAAAGCGCGAGCGCTCCTGGCTTATTTGATGTTCGAAGGAGAGTTCCTGCACCGGAGGGAAGCGTTAGCGGCCATGTTTTGGCCCGATCAACCTGAGTCCGCAGCCCGCAACAACCTTCGACAAACGCTCTATCGCTTGAGACAGGTGATCTCCGATGCGGGCGCGGCGGCTTCTTTCCTGCTGGTCACAGTGAACGAGGTGCAGTTCAACCTGCAGAGCGATTATTGGTTAGATGTGGACGAGTTCACTGCATTGACGGCAGAGGCGCAATCACACCATCCCCAGACCATCTCTTTGTGCGAGCAGTGTATCCAACGATTGCGCGCCGCGATCGGGCTTTACAAGGGCGAATTCATGGCCGGATTTTCGCTTTCCGATGCCTCTCGGTTCGACTGGTGGCTGCTAAAAAAACAAGAAGAATTCCACCGGATGGCTTTGAGAGCTTTGACGCGGCTGGGCCGGTACTACGAGCTGTCTGGGGATTTCCTCATGGCGGAGGAGTACGCTCAGAAAGAGATCGAGCTGGAACCGTGGCGGGAAGCAGCCTACCGGAGGTGTATGCGTGCGTTGGCATTGGGTGGGCAGCGTACGGCAGCTTTGCGTGAGTATCTAATCTGCGAACGCATCTTGGAGCGAGATTTAGGGGTAGAGCCATCGTTGGAGACCAGGCGACTGTACGAGCTGATCCGCCGGGGAAGCATCCTGCGGGTCCGGTCGCAGGACATCAACGTGTCAACGCCGAGCGAGCTGAAGGCATCCGGCTCTGCGAGCTCGAAGGAGGGCGCGCCGAGTACGCCGCTGGTCGCACGCCAGGATGAGCTCGAGAAGCTGTGCCGATCTCTCGAGCACGCGGTAGGCGGGCGTGGACGGGTAGTTTTCGTTCGGGGGGAAGCAGGGAGCGGCAAAACCAAGCTGATGCGGGCTTTCGTCCGCCAGGCGATTTCCGAATACAACGACCTGTGCGTTGCTTGGGGAAGGTGCAACGCCCACGCAGGCAACGGCGATTCCTACCTGCCCTTTCGAGAGATCTTGCGCACCTTCCTGGGACAAAATTTCGCCGTTCGATCTTCGGAGTCTGTCAGCGAGGCGTACGATTTGCGCCTGAAGAAGGCGCTGCCCTGGATGATGAGCGCGCTGTTCGAGCATGGGCATGAGCTGGTCGACAGCCTGCTTTCGTATACCGCTTTGGAAGGTCTATTTCAGGGTGAGGAAGTTGACGGGGTGGACAGCAGTAGGGATGAGCTGCAACCTCTTCGTCCCGGAACAGGCGAACTGCCCACCAGGCCGCTGCGCGATCGCTCCAGACAGCTGGCAACCCAAGCCGATGAAGCCGATCTGGTCAGCGCAGCCATCTTTGACCAGATGCCCCTGTTTTTACAAACCGTTGCTGAACGATACCCGCTGATCCTGGTGTTCGATAACTTGCAGTGGGTGGACGTACATTCGGCGGATTTGTTTAATCACCTGTGCCGTCGATTGTCGGGCAGCCGGATCCTGATCGTGGCGGCTTTTCGGCCCGAGGAAATAGCCCGCGTGAATGAAAAGCCACGCCATCCCCTGGAAACAATGATTAACGAATTAAAGAGCGTTTACGGCGATATCCAGGTTGACCTGGACGGCTGCGATGGGAAAGAGTTCGTAGAGGCACTGCTGGATGAAGAGCCCAACCGGTTCGATGCGGATTTCCGGCAGACTCTATACCGTTCTACAGGCGGCCATCCTTTGCTGGTCGTGGAGCTGCTGCGCAGTTTGAAGGAGGGGAAAGCGCTGATCCAGGCTCAAGATGGCGCCTGGACCACTGGCCCAGACCTGGACTGGGATCACCTGCCTCCAAGGATTGAGGGGTTCGTCACCGAACGGATTCACCGGGCCCCTCCGGAACTACACGAGCTCTTAGAAGCAGCCAGCGTACAGGGGGAAACCTTTATCGCCGAGGTGGTCGCCGCCATCCTCGGGGAGAGCGAAGGGGACGTCATCCACCTTTTGAGCGGCGCGTCGAGCCCCGGACACAACCTGCTGATCCCACAAGGAGTACGTGAGCTGGGGGGCCGGAACCTATCGATGTACCAGTTCCGCAACCTGATCTACCAGAAATATCTCTACGGCAGCCTGGATGCCGTCAAACGAACGCGACTGCACCAAAAGACTTTAGAGACGATGGCGGGGCTTTACAACAGGGTCGAGAGGTAATAAATCAGCAGCAAGATCAAGACCGGCAGCCCGAGGCCAACCAGCAGGTTAAGGTAGGGGTTATCATTGCGGGTGAGCGCCTTACCGGCGCGCAGGAATGCACCCAGGCTGGTCAGCACGCCGCCCAGCACCGCCCCCCATAAGGCCATGGTAAACAGCCCAAAGTTTTCCCCCAAGGCGGGGAAGAGCAAATTTGCAGCCAGACCGGCGACCGCGCCGCCGATCAGGCCGATCATTTGCCGGCGCAGATCTTGTTCTCGAAACATAAGTCAGGTGGAATTATACATTCAAGGGGCTGTTGATCGGTGAGATGAGGACCGCGGAACTGCATAAGATCTAACAGTCTTAATAGGATGGGATCTATCGGCATTGACAATCGGATAAATTTGTGTGATACTGTCACTACATCGGGCGGCCGGACTCACATTGGCTGCCCCCTCCTTTTGCCATCCTTAAACAAAGGAGGTGATGCCGCTTATGAATGACAGTACTAACAAACACAGCGCTGCGGCATCCCTCCTCCTGCTAGGATAACGGAAGCCGCAGCGCGCCAGAGAGCCGTCGAAAGATGGCTCTCTGTGTTTAATCAGGCGTACTCGTAGAATCCCTTCCCTGATTTACGGCCCAGATAACCCGCATCCACCATCTTGCGCAGCAAGGGGCAGGGGCGGTATTTGTCCTCGCCCAGGTCGCGGTGCAGCACTTCCATGACGAAGAGCACCACGTCCAAGCCGATCAGGTCGGCCAGCGCCAGCGGCCCGATAGGGTGGCTCATGCCCAGCTTCATAACCGTGTCGATGTCTTCCGGTGAGCCGATGCCTTCCTGCAAGGCAAAGATCGCCTCGTTGATCATCGGACACAAGATGCGGTTGGAGATAAAACCGGGGGAATCCTTCGCCTCCACCGGCTCTTTGCCCAACTTCCTGGCCAGATCGATCACCGTCTCGGCGGTCTCGTCCGAGGTGCTCAAGCCGCGAATGACCTCCACCAGACGCATGAGCGGCACCGGGTTGAAGAAGTGCATGCCGATGACTTTGTCGGGTCGCCGGGAGGCCGCGCCGATCTTGGTCAGGCTGATCGAGGAGGTGTTGGAGGCCAGGATCACGTCCGGCCGGGTGTATTCGTCCAAAGCTGCGAAGATATCCAACTTAAGCCGGGGGTCCTCGGTAGCCGCCTCGATCACCAGGTCGGCTCCGGCTGCAGCTTCCAGTTCCGTGGCGGTGGCGATGTTCAGGGCGGCCTGTCTTTGTTGCTCGGTGAGTTTGCCTTTCTCCAGCAGCTTGCCGGTAGACCTGGCGATGGATTTGCGGGCGCGCGCCAGCTGCTCCTCCTCAACATCCATCATGGTGACCTGATAGCCGGAGACCGCCGCGGTCTGGGCGATGCCGTTGCCCATGGTGCCTGCGCCGACGACGAAAATATGCTTGATTTCCATGCCAGCCTCCTGTTTACGCTTCCATTTCGACGGCCAGGGCGACGGCTTCAGCGCCGCCCAGGCACAACGCGGCCACGCCGCGCTTCAGCCCGCGGTCCTTCAGAGCGTAGAGCAAAGTGGTGAGGATGCGCGCGCCGCTGGCCCCAATGGGGTGACCCAGGGCGATGGCCCCGCCGTTGACGTTGACCTTGCTCCAGTCCCAGCCCCGATCCATGAGGGCGTAGCCGTTAGCCAGAACCTGGGCAGCGAATGCTTCGTTCAGCTCGATCAGATCGACGTCGTCGAGCGACCATCCGACCATTTCTAGCAGTTTCGGCAGGGCGCGGGAGGGGGCGTCGAAGAGGAATTTAGGCTCCACCGCAGCCTGCGCATAGCCAATAATACGCGCCATGGGTCTGAGCCCGAGCTGTTCGGCTTTGTCCCGGCTGGCCACGACCACCGCGGCCGCGCCATCATTCAACCCTGGCGCGTTCCCGGCGGTGACTTTGCCGTTCTCTTGAAAGGCGGGTTTCAGCTTGGCGAGCGCCTCCAGCGACGTATCCCGCCGGGGCGTTTCGTCCGTATCGAAGATGGTGACCTGGCCTTTGCGGCCGCGCAGTTCCACGGGGACGATCTCGTCTTCAAAGCGCCCGGTATCGATGGCGGCGACGGCTTTCTTGTGGCTTGCCAGGGCGTACTCGTCCATGGCTTGGCGGGTAACCTCATACTCCTCAGCGATGAACTCGGCCGCGTCGCCCATGCCCCAGTTTTCAAAAGGGTCCCACAACCCGTCGTTGAGCAAGGCATCGGTCAATTCGGCGTTGCCGTAGCGCAGCCCGCCGGTGCGGGCGTCCACCAGGTAGGGTGCGCGGCTCATGCTCTCCATCCCGCCGCTGACGAACAGGTTGCCGTCCCCAGCGCGCACCGCCTGGGCGGCCAACATCACGGCTTTCAAACCGGAACCGCAGACTTTGTTGAGCGTCGTGGCTCCCACGCTCGGCGGCAGCCCGCCGAAGATCGCCGCCTGGCGGGCTGGATTCTGTCCCAGCCCGGCGGAAACCACGTTGCCCATGAGGACTTCGTCGATCTCCTCCGGTGAGGGTATCCCAGCGCGCGCGACCGCGGCGCGCACCACTACGGCGCCGAGCTCCGTGGCAGGCAGGCTTCTCAAGCTGCCCTGAAAGCGCCCGGTGGGCGTGCGGACCGCGCCGAGGATAACGGGTTGGTGATTGTTCGATTCCATAGTGTCTCCTTCGTAAAGGGGGATTGCGTTTTAGGTCGAATGAGCAAGGTGAGTGGCTTGCGAGCCGCCAACCACGGACTAGCCGGCTTGAGAGGCGTCCCAGGCCTGCTTAATTCGCGTGTAGGTTGTCTCCAGCGTTTCCGGCAAGACGCGCGTTTGGCCCAGGGAGGACATAAAGTTCGTGTCGCCCTGCCAGCGGGGCACCACGTGCAGGTGGACGTGGTCTTCGATGCCCGCCCCAGCGGCTTCGCCGACGTTGATGCCTACGTTGAACCCCTCCGGCTGGTAGGTTTTGCGCAGCACCTGCATGACCTGCGCGGCGAGTTCCATCAATTCAGCGCGCGTTTCGGGCTCGAGCGCTTCAATAGACGGCTGGTGATCGTTCGGCACAACCATCAAGTGCCCGCTGGTATAAGGGTAGCGGTTTAAGATCACAAAGGCCCGCTGCCCACGATGTACAACCAAGTTCTCGACGCCAACGGGCCCAGCTTGTGCGCTGCAAAAGACGCACTCTTCGGTTTTGGGGGATAAAATGTATGCCATGCGCCAGGGTGACCAAACGTACTTCAAAGTCATTCTCTCCCGGGGAAACGCGCCTCGTTCAGCGTGGAAAAGTCAGTTTTCCGCCGAATCGATCCGCATCGGCCTCCCCTCAATTGTAGCAAAGAATCGACCGCGGCGGAATAGAGTATTGCGTTGTTGTAAAACTCCGTATCTCGATCTGTCGATGATCGATTCTAAACAAGCAGTAGTTGACAGCTCAGTGGAAGCGGAGTATCCTACTTCCTCAGTTTGGTAAGGAAAAACCCGGTCAACTCCCACCTATGTCACAGATGTCGATGTTCACGCCTTCCGCCTGGTCGGTCACTGAGCTGACCCGCTACGTGCGCGATCTGCTCGAGAGCGATGCCAACCTGCAGGACCTCTGGGTGCAGGGGGAAGTTTCCAATCTATCGCGCCCTTCTTCCGGCCACATGTACTTCACCTTAAAAGACTCCAATTCAGCGCTGCGCTGCGTGATGTGGCGCAACGCGGTCGGCCGGTTGGAGTTCCTGCCCAGGGAAGGCGACGAGATCGAAGTGCACGGGACCATCAGCGTGTACGAAGCCAGCGGCCAATACCAGCTCTACGCCGACGCGCTTCGCCCTTTGGGAGAGGGGGCGCTGTACCAGCAGTTCCTGCGGTTGAAGGCGCGCCTGGAAGCGGAGGGGCTGTTCGATGAGGCGCGCAAGCGGCAAATTCCCGGCTGGCCAACTCGCGTTGGGCTGGTAACTTCGCCCACAGGGGCGGCGCTGCGCGACATGCTCAACACGCTGTGCCGCCGGTACCCGCTGGTAGAGGTAGTGCTGGCGCCGACCCCGGTCCAGGGGACCGAAGCGCCGCCCGGCATTGTGGCTGCTATAGCGGCGCTCAACGACCGCGTTCAGCCGGACGTCATCCTGGTGGCCCGCGGCGGCGGTTCGATCGAGGACTTGTGGGCGTTCAACGACGAGCGGGTGGCGCGGGCCATCGCCGGATCCACAGCTCCGGTGATCACCGGTGTGGGCCACGAGACCGATTTCACAATCGCCGATTTCGCCGCCGACCTGCGCGCGCCGACTCCAACCGCCGCGGCTGAACTGGCTACGCCGAACGTGGCTGATTTATCTTTTGCGCTGGACGAGACCGGAAAGCGGCTGCGCCGGACAATCGAAGGACAGCTGAACGATCTCCGCTGGGCGCTGACCGATCTGCGGGGCCAGCTGAAACTGCGCTCGCCATTAGCGCGGGTGCGCAGCGACCGCCAACGCGTGGACGAATTCAGTCGCCGCTCGGCTGCCGCGCTCGGGCACGCGTTTTCGCTGGGCCGGTCCCGGTTGGACGGCGCGGCCCGGCGTCTGGAGGCGCTCAACCCCAACGCGGTCCTGGGCCGCGGCTATGCGATTGTTTCGGGGGCTGGCGGGCAAGTGGTGCGCAGCGTCACCCAGGTTCAAGCGGGAGATGATCTCACCGTACAGGTCAGCGACGGGCAGTTCGGCGCGCGCGTTGAGGACGAAAAAGGGTCAAGCCCAGCAAGCGGCGAGCGCCATGGATAAGGTGCAATGCCGGAATTGCGGCGCCGAAGTCCATGCCGAAGCAGCGGTATGCCCGGCCTGCGGCGCGCCTTTGGCCATGGCAGTGAGTTCCGCCGAGGCTGACGAGGAGAGCTTGCGGGAGATGCTCGACTCGGCCAACGCTTCGCTGCTCGAGGCTGGCGCAAAGGCGGCCGAATCAGCTTTCAACCTGGGTTGTTCCCTGGGGTTCATGGTCAGTTTCCTCCTGCTGGCGCTGGTTTTCTTGCTCGGGGTGCGCAACTGGATCGTCCTGGCGATCATCGGTTTCGGCGGGATCCTGTTCACCCTGGTTGGGGCCTCGGTGGTCTCGGGAAAGGCCAAGCGCGCCAACATCGAGGGCGCTTACCAACGCCGGGTGCGCCGCCTGATCGATCAGCAGCTTTACAACCACGGCCTCACACGCCAGGATTTCGAGACCTTCGCCCATCACACGTTGTCTGGAGATGCGCCGCTGCGCGAGCAGCTTTCCTTACCACCGATCGAACCAGAAGCCCCTTTGGAGGAGTAAAGCATGGATAGCCCCAGCCGCCAAGCGGATGAAGACCGGCCTCCGGTCGAGGAATTAAGCTACGAACAGGCTTTTGCCGAGCTTGAGGACATCGTTTCAGCTTTGGAGTCGGATGAACACGCCCTGGAGCAGGCTTTGAGCCTGTTCGAACGAGGCCAGTCGCTCGCCCGCCATTGTGCCGCGCTGTTAGACCAGGCCGATCTGAAGGTCCAGCAGCTCAGCGGGGAGGAACTGATCGATTTCGAGCCGCAAGAATGAACTTTTGGGCCATTTTTTCCAACCGGGCGTTAATCTTTGGGTTATCCGCCTGGGCTGTGGCGCAGATTATTAAAGTCCCGCTGGACTACCTGCTCAACCGCCGTTGGGATTGGGCCCTGCTGCTGCGCGCTGGCGGGATGCCCAGCTCCCATTCCGCCTTGGTCACTGCCGTGGCCCATACCATCGGCTTGCTGGAAGGCTTCGGCAGCCCTCTCTTCGCCTTGTCCGTCGCCGTGGCGTTGGTGGTGATCTACGACGCCACCGGCATCCGCCGCCAGGCCGGCAAACACGCTGAGTTGATCAACGCGATGATCCACGATCTCACCCAGGGCCACCCATTAAAGGAGGAGCAGCTGCGTGAAGTGCTAGGCCATACGCCGTTGGAGGCGCTGGGCGGGATGCTGCTCGGACTGGTTGTCGCCCAATTAGGCTGGATCTTATGGAGCTGAGCAACGACAATGAATGATCCCTCTTCTCATCCCGGCATGGGCGCCGTCCCTTATGAGGGCGGCGTCGCTTTTCGCGTGTGGGCGCCCTTCGCGGACCAGGTCTACGTGACCGGAAGCTTCGACCAGTGGGCCGGGGATCAGCATGCGCTGGCCTCCGAAGGCGACGGGTACTGGTCGGTGGATGTACTCGAGGCTGAGGTCGGCGATGAATATAAGTACGTGATCCACAACGGTTCCGCCGAGCTGTGGCGCATCGATCCGTATGCCAAGCAGGTGACCGGTTCGCAGGGCAACGGCGTGGTTTTTTCAAACGAGTTCGATTGGGGCGACGAGGATTTCCACATGCCGCCCTGGAACGAGCTGGTGGTCTACGAGATGCATGTAGGCACCTTCAACGACCAGCCAGGAGGGCCGCCGGGCAATCTGACTGGGGTGATCGAGCGCCTGCCCCACCTGGTGGACCTGGGCGTAAACGCTATCCAGATCATGCCTTCCCTGGAGTTTGCCGGCGGGTTTTCCTGGGGATATAACCCGGCGTACATCTTCGCCATCGAAGAGGAGTACGGCGGACCGATCGCGCTGAAAGCGTTAATCCGGGCCGCCCACCAGCTCGGCGTGGCAGTGATCATGGACCTGGTTTACAACCACCTCGGACCGAGCGATTTGGACCTGTGGCAGTTCGACGGCTGGCAGGAAAACGGCAAGGGCGGCATCTACTTCTACAACGATTGGCGCTCGATCACACCGTGGGGAGATACGCGACCGGATTACGGCCGCGGGGAAGTGCGCCGCTATCTGCGAGACAATGCCCTATATTGGGTGAGTGATTTCCGGGTTGACGGACTGCGCTGGGACGCCACTGCTTATTTGCGCAACGTGTACGGGCTCAACCAAGACCCGGATCATGACTTGCCCGACGGTTGGAGCCTGATGCAGTGGATCAACGAGGAGGTCAATGCGCGCCAGCCTTGGAAGATCAACATCGCCGAAGATTTACGCTACAACGCCTGGCTTACCAAGGATGTCTCCGCCGGCGGGGCAGGCTTCGACGCACAGTGGGACCCCGCCTTCGTGCATCCTGTGCGGGAAGCGATCATCCCGCCGCAAGACGAGAACCGGAACATGTACGCGGTCGGCGCGGCGATCCTTTCAAGCTACAACCGCGACGCCTTCGAGCGGGTAATCTACACCGAATCGCACGACGAAGTCGCCAACGGCCAGGCGCGCGTGCCGCAGGAGATCTGGCCGGATAACCCAGGCAGCTACTTTTCCAAGAAACGTTCCACGCTGGGGGCTGCGCTGGTCTTCACCTCGCCGGGCATCCCGATGATTTTTCAAGGCCAGGAATTTTTGGAAGACGAGTGGTTTCGTGATACCGACCCGATCGATTGGTCCAAGCTGGATACGTATAGCGGGATCGTGCAGCTCTATCGCGACCTGATCCGCTTGCGGCGCAACTGGTTCGATAACACTTGCGGCCTGCGCGGCCAGCACGTCAACCTGTACCACATCAACGACTACGATAAGGTGATCGCCTTCCACCGCTGGGAGCAGGGCGGGCCGGGGGATGACGTGGTGGTGGCGGCGAATTTTTCCAACCGGGGCTACCCCAGCTACAACCTGGGATTCCCAGGCGAGGGCTTATGGCGGGTGCGTTTCAACAGCGACTGGCGCGGCTACAGCGAGGACTTCGGCGATCAGCTCAGCCTGGACACTCATGCCAACCAGGGCGCCAGAGACGGCCTGCCCTGCAACGGCAGCGTAGGACTGGGCCCGTACAGCGCGATCATCCTGTCGATGGACCGGGAGTGATCACGTTCTTTTTACCCTGCGCAGCAGAGCTCCGGCCACCTGGCGCACCTCGCTGACACGCAGGATCCAGACGCCGGTTCCATAGATCCCCCCACCCAAGGCGACTCCCCCGACAGCGACCAGCCAGGCTGCCCGGTCGCCGGCCCAACTCAACCAATACCATATTCCCAAGGACATAGCGAAGGTTGCAGCGCCCGCCAGCAGCGCGGCGTTGAGCACGCGCGGCCCTTCCAAGCCATGCAGGCGGCGGCGCATCAGGATCAGCAAGCCGACCATCTCCAGCGCCGTGGCCACCGAGTTGGCCAGGGCCAGGCCGCCGTGAGGCAGCCAGCCAATTCGGGTGAACAGCGCTGCAAAGCCGATGCTCAAAACCACGTTCAGTCCCATCGCCAGCGAACCGACCATCACCGGCGTGCGAGTGTCGTGCAGGGCGTAAAAGGCACGCGAAAGGATCTCGACCAGCGAGTGGCCGACCAGGCCGGCCGCGTACCACAGCAGCGCCCAGGAGACCAGTTCGGTGGAGCGGGCGTCGAAGGCTCCGCCGCGGTAAAGCAGCACGATCAGCGGCTCGCGCAGCAGGATTAATCCCAGCGTGGCGGGGATGGAAAGCAGCAGCACGCCGCGCAGGCTGGTGGCCAAGGAGGCGCGCACCTCGTCCAGCCGGCCGCGGGCGTACTGGGCGGAGAAGGTTGGCATTGCGGCGGTGGCGATGGATTGGGCGATGGCTGCCTGGGGCATCAGCATCAGGGTAAAAGCGGTGACGATGGCGATCAAGCTGCCCACCGGCATGCCGGAAGCCAGCGTCGTATTGATCCAGAAGTTGAGCTGGACCACCGCCACGCCGAGCAGGCGGGGCCCCATCAGGCGGGCGACCTCACCAACCTCCGGCATATCCAGGCCAAGAGTCGGAATGTACCGGCCGTGCTGGCGCAGCAAGGTGGGGATCTGCAGCGCCAGGTGCAGGCTGGCGCCGATCAGCACACCCCAGCCCAGACCGAAAATGCCCTGGCGCGGCACCAGTACCAGCACGCCGAAGATCAGGCCGATCTGATACATGGAGGGGGTCAGAGCGGGGACCAGGAACACCTGGTTGGAGTTGAGGATGGCCATCACCAGCCCGCTCAGGCCGAAGAGCACCGCCGAAGGCAGCATCAGGCGCAACAGCTGTACGGTCAGTGCGACCTGGCCGGGATCAGCAGCGAAGCCGGGGGCAAGCACGTAGCGGACGATCTGAGGGGCGAACACCGCTGCCAGCGCTGCGCCGACGGTCAGGATGATCAGGCTGAGGTTGGCGACCGCCGAAGCCAGCTTCCAGGCCAGGCGGCGGCGTTCGTGGGTGAGCAGGCCGGTGAAGGTAGGGATGAAAGCGGAAGCCAGCGCCCCGCCGGCGACCAGCACGAATAAAGTCTCCGAGACCCGGTTGGCGGCGCTGAATGCGTCCATTTGGGCGCTGGTGCCGAAGGCGCGCAATACCAGGATCTGGCGCACCAGGCCGATCAGCTGGCTGAACAAAAAAGCCGCCATGACCGTCCCAGCGGCCCGGGCGATCTGGCGGTTGGCGCTGCGAGTTGTGGCTTCCACGAGGGTTGATTATATCAAGGGGCTTCGCATTGCGAGGGGAGACTACTACGAAGCACGACGAGCAGTGCGCTGGCCGCTGCCAAAGCCATACTTGAGATTTCTCAAACCATCTTGACATAGAACAAATGTTCAAGTATAGTTAGTTTGACCCATTCTGTTGTTTTCAGCTTTTTACGAGAGAGCAAAGCCCATGGCCGCGAAATTTACTTCACCACCCAACCGGGATGCCTATTATGACTTGGTCTGGAATCTGGTCCGGCAGATTCCGGAAGGCAAGGTCAGCACGTACGGCCAGATCGCCGGGTTGATCCCGCCGCCGGAGGGAATGTCGCTCAAGGACTACGATGCCTGGGGGGCGCGCTGGGTGGGTGGGGCGATGGCGCGCTGCCCTGACGACGTGCCCTGGCACCGCGTGATCAACGCGCAGGGCAAGATCAGCCAGCGGGCCGGCGGGGGTTACCTGATGCAGCAGGATCTGTTAGAAAACGAAGGGGTCGAATTCGATGACCGCCAGCGGGTGGATTTTTCCCGCTTCCGCTGGGCCGGTCCTTCAGATGAATGGATGCGGGCGCATGGTCTGCCCCCGCTCGGAGGGACGTAGGCATGTTTCGCAAACAAGAAATCAAACGCCATATCAACCCCCGATTTCGGGCGTATGGAAAGGCCCGCATCGACATCGCTCAACGCGCCCAGTCGCGGGCGGACTGGAATAAGCTCTGGAAAGGACCGATCAACCCGTTCCCATTCGAGTTCGGCGATTTCTGGAACCACTGTATCGAATATAAGGTGGACGACTTCCCGGCGGAAGTCGGGTTTTTCATCGACGTGCTTGGTTTGCCGGTCAACGCCTTCGACCCGGATTACGCCATGTTCACCAGCCCTGGGCGCGAGTTCTTTTTCGCCGTCGTGCCCGCCTGGGACGAGCCAAGCACCCCGCCGGAGGCGCTGCGCATCCAGTTCTTCGTCGAAGATCTCCAAACTTTGACCAGCGAGCTCGAACGCCGCGGGGTAGAATTCGAACAAGAGCCGCAGCCCTGCGAACCGGGCGCGGATCTGTACATTGGCTATTTCCGCACGCCGCACGGCATCGTAGTGGAATTGTGGGGCTGGGTGGATTTCGAAGATGAAGATCAGGAAGAGCTGCCCGAAGCCATCGCCGCCCAGGATGACTCTGAGGAAGCTGAGCAAGAGCTGGGTGAGGAGGAAGGAGCTACCGGTGAGGTTCAGCCGTCGAAGAGCACGGCTTTCGACGAATTCGGTGAGGGCGAAGAGCGCATCGTCTCCAAGTACCTCCCCGATATCTACGACGACGTCGAAGACGAAGATGAAGGTGAAGTCGAGATCGAAGAGATCCTCGTCAAGCCTAAACCGGCTTTAACTCAGCGCACGCTAACCTCAACGACGGTAGATCAGACCACTGATTTCGATGAAGCGGACGATCTCGACGAGGAGGGCGTTGAAACAGAAGGTGATCTTGATGAGCAGGTTGACTTCGAGGACGAAGAGGACGTCGAATACGTTGACGACGATTACGAATACGGGGACCCGCTGGAGGATCCATGGGGAAAGAAGTATTCCTGATCCATTGGAACGCGGCTGAAGCTGCGAAATTGGCTGAAGATTTGCGCGCCAGGGATTATCAAGTGCGCCTGGAGACCGAGGACGGCGCCCGGGCTGCGAAATCGATCCTGGAGCAGCTGCCGGATGTCGTCGTGATTTACCTGACCAGGCTGCCCTCCCACGGCCGGGAGACTGCCCGTTACCTGCGCGAGCGTAAGGCAGCCCGGGAGGTTCCCATTGTTTTTGTCGGCGGCAGCCCAGAGAAGGTAGCCAGCGTCAAAGAAAAAGTTCCACAGGCGGTCTACACTTCCGCAGCGGAACTGGACAGCGAACTCGCTGCGCTGCTCGAGCAGGCGAGGCAGGACATGGATTTAGACCGGGGCGCGTTGCTGTTTCACACGGTCACACTCGATCGGTGGGTCGATCTCGAAGCCTTGTTCGGCGAGCGCGGCGCGGTAGGCGGCTGCTGGTGCATGTGGTACCGCTTGAAACGCAGCGAGTTCGACGCGCAAAAAGCGGAGGGGAACCGGCGCGCCATGCGGGAGATCGTCTCCTCCGGACGGGCACCCGGCATCCTGGCTTACCTGGATGGAGAGCCGGTCGGCTGGTGTTCGGTGGCCCCCCGCTCAGAATACCCAGTCCTGGACCGTTCCTGGGTGCTTAAGCCAGTGGACGATCAGCCGGTGTGGTCGGTCGTCTGTTTTTTCATCGCCAAGCCTTACCGGGGCCAGGGCATGAGCGGTATCTTACTGGAGGCGGCTGTGCGCTATGCGCGCGAACAGGGGGCCAGCATCGTGGAAGGGTACCCGGTTGATCCCCGCAAGGAGAGCACGCCCGACGTGTTTGCGTTCACAGGCCTGGCCTCAACTTTTCTCGGGGCCGGGTTTGAGGAAGTAGCCCGCCGCTC
>CAYNWK010000110.1:0-14407 GCA_964400875.1 uncultured Anaerolineaceae bacterium
GTATCGAAGAGGGCATGTGTTTTTTGTTCATCCAGCACACCAGCGCCTCATTGACTATCAACGAAAACGCCGCGCCAAGCGCACGCCGCGATTTGGAAACATTCATGGAAAAGATCGTCCCGGAGGGCGATCCCTGGCACCGGCACACCGCAGAAGGTCCGGACGATTCGCCCTCCCACATGCGCGCCATGTTGACTTTAACCAGCCTGTCCATCCCCATCGATCGTAGCCGGCTGAACCTGGGCACCTGGCAGGGGATCTATGTTTTCGAACACCGCGAGCGGGGCCAGCGGCGCAATGTACTCCTTCGCTGTCTGAGCGTAGCATAATCAAAAATCTAAAGCCGTAGATTACGAGGAACCGGGGTATTTTGGCGAGCTCAGCCCGCCAAAATACCCCTAATTCTCCCCCACATTGGTAAGTCCTAGAATAATTAAAAATTTCATAACACTCCTTTAACCTATCATTTACGCAGGTTGGCTTGAATCTTGCAATACTTGGGGTAGAGCCGGCCGCCCAATCGGCGGCGAGGTTCTCACTGGAGCAAGGTAAGCGAACACATGCGTATTCGATTTCTCCTCTTCCTTTCACTCGTTATACTGCTTCTACTGAGCGCATGCTCGGCGGAGAGTTCTGCTTCAACGCCTGTCCCGGACGGCGCAGTAGTTTCCGCACCGCAAACAACTAGGAATCCGGAGGTTGAAGACAAACCGAACTCCCCACCGGAAAACGCGGCCAAGAACAACATCCCCTCTTCCCCCCCTCAAAACATGGTCGCTTTTGAAGGCGAAGTTTTCGTTACCACGACGGAGCTGGTGGGCGATCTGTGGCGCATGTCCGGTTGGAACCTCAGTGATGCGCCCATCGACACCGACCAGAGCTCAGCCCCGCTGGACTGCACCTTATACCCGCACGCCGGAGTCGACGGACAATGGGTTGGCGGTTGCCGCGGCTACGTGCTGATCCCCAAGAATGGAGCCAAACATATCGCCGTTGTCGTAACCGCGCCAGACGGCAGCACGCAGATGATCCAAGTCGCCCCGGATACGAACAGTCCGTAATCCTCATGGTTTGTAAATGCGCCCCTTGGCATCAGCCAGGGGGCTGGTTCTATTAAGTAGTTGGCACATTTCTTGCAACTTATAAGGAAATCGATTAAACTTATAGAGTTGAGTGAATATCATGCTGCCATCATCACATCTTCGCCACACCACCTCGATCCGCCCGCTCACAACTGCACATCTTGCACAGACGATGGCGTTGTTGGAGTTAACCGCTGCCGAGCTCGACCAAAAAGTCCAGGCTGCGCTGGCCAATAATCCAGCCCTGGAGCTGCGGGAGGAAAGGCGTTGCCCCTCCTGCCGGCAGCCCTTGCCACAAACCGGTCCCTGTCCGCGCTGCACCGCGCCGAAAACTCTCTCGCCTGATGAACCCATCATCTTCGTTTCCCCTCGACAGGATTTCTACGTCCCTTCCCGACGCCCTGCGGGCGATCTCCCCGAGGATAATTATTCTCCGGTCATCGAAAATTTACCCTCTTATGTCCTCAAACAGATCGCTCCGGAACTCCAGCTGGAGGATCGCAAGTTAGCCGCGTTTATCTTGACCAATCTAGATGAAGACGGCTTGTTGGAAGTTTCGCCGGTTGAAGTTGCCCGCTACCACCATCTACCTTTGTCACGCATCGAATCGGTCCTCCACCTCATTCAGCGTGCAGACCCGATTGGGGTTGGCTCTACCTCCCCACAGCAAGCTTTGCTGGTCCAGCTCGAAGTTCTAGGTGAGATGCACACGACGCCCACCCATGCTGCCAAGGCTATCGAGCAGGGCATGGACCTGTTAAGCCGCCACCAATTCGGTGAGCTCGCCCGTCTGCTAGGGGTCACTGCCCGGCAAGCCAGGGAAATCGCCCGCTTTATCAGCGATAATTTGAATCCATTTCCCGGAAGAGCCTTCTGGGGTGACGTGCGGAGCGGCAACGGCTCAACCCCGGCGACGTACACCAACCCCGATGTATTGATCACCTATCTGAACGAAGATCCTGAAAATCCCCTTGTCGTCGAAGTAGTTTCACCCTATGCCGGACTTTTGCACGTCAGTCCGATTTTCCGCCAGGCAATTTGCGATGCCCCCAAAGATAAAGCCGAACAATGGCAAGCCGACCTGGAGAGCGCCGATCTGCTGGTAAAATGCATCCAACAAAGGACCAACACGATAGTCCGGTTGATGCGGTTGCTGACCATCCGGCAGCGGGAATTCATTTTACACGGCGATAGCGAGCTCCGGCCTACCACCCGCGCCAGCCTGGCAGATAAATTGGGCGTTCACGAATCGACCATCTCCCGCGCCGTGGCGAACAAAGCCGTTCAACTTCCCAATGGGCATATCGTTCCGTTAGCCAAATTCTTCGATCGCAGCCTGCCCATTCGGACGGCCGTGAAGGAGATTATCGACCAGGAGACCAAACCTTTGAGCGACAGCCAGATCGTCAAGCTGCTCAAGAAACAAGGACACAAAGTCGCCCGCCGCACCGTAGCTAAGTATCGCTCGATGGAAGGAATCTTGCCTTCTCATTTGCGCCAATCTGCCGCCGCTTGACTTTGGTGTCCTGCTTTTCGCTCGCCAGACTTTAACATGAGCATATCGTCCCTCTTCCCGGGTCTTGCTTCCCTGCGCCGCAGTCTTCCCTCAACCGATGAATTTGAGGCGCTCTTAGACTATTTTCCCCAGGCGGCGCTGCTCCTCGACATGCAAAAGGGAAAGGTCCTGCTGGCCAATGCCAGGGCTGCCGAGTTGACCCTGTTTACGCGCGAGGAGCTTTCCCAGCTAGAGCTCCCTAAATTGTTCCCAGGGTTGTTTCCGCGCGAATTTCCCGGAAATAAAAATCTAACCGTGGAAAGCGTCCCGTCCCCCATCATCACCCGGAACGGCGGGCAAATAGAAGCCTTAATCAAACTGAACTGGCTGGGCGATTCGCGCTCCTGGATGCTGGTGACCTTCGAACCGGCTGAAATCACCCGCCTCCAGATGGCCGAACGCCAACGCCAGGGTCAACGCCTCCACGACTTGAACGATCTGCTCGAAGCTTTACAGATCCGCGATCTTTCCGGCGCAGTTCAAGCTGTCTTCCAGGCCGGTCATCGCCTGACCGGCGCTTCCATACTGGCGCTGTACCTGGTCGACGGCCAGGCTCCTGGTCTGCAATTAAGGACACAATGGGGTCCCGCCGACCACTTGCCTGAAAGCCTGCTTCCCTCCGATGTAGACTCATTCTTGAAGCCAAATCTTTGGGTGTCTGGCAAGCGCGGTTCAAATTCACTATTACGCATGGCGCGCACCTCGCAAATGAGCTACCTGGCCCACGCTCCGCTGGGTCAGCCGGGCGCGTTTACCGGTCTGCTGGTGATTGCCGATACCAACGTTGCCCCTCCAGTCGATGCGCTGTTATTAATCCAACTCCTGTCCTCTACCCTCACGACCATCTTTGAATATCACACCTTGCTCAATAATCTCGAGGCCGAATTGCATCTCCGGCGCAAAGACATCGAGTTCGGTGAGGCCATTAAGAATGCGATTCAAGAAGCTGTGATCACCTTATCACCGACCATGACGATCAAAGAGTTGAATCCGGCGGCCGAGTTGATTCTTGGGTATGCCGGTCGTGAGGTGGACGGACAGCCAATCGAGAACGTTTTAATTGGGGCGAACAATCTGACCTCCGCCCTCCAGGATGCTAAGAACGGCATTCCGACCCACAGCCTGGGCAATCTACACCTGCACCGCCGGGATGGAGGCGCCTTCCCGGCCCACATGCGCATCTTACCGGTCCTGATCGCCGATCAATTGGAAGGTATCCTGATTGTGTTCCGCGATCTCAGCGAGCACGAACAATTCCAGCTGCACACGCAGCAGCTGGAGCAGAGGGCTCTGCTCGGCGAAGTCATGGCGATTTTCGCACACGAAGTTCGCAACCCGATCAACAACATCAGCACCGGATTGCAGTTGATGGCTTACAACTTACCCGAGGATGATCCGCACCAGGAACTGATCGGTCGCCTGGAGAACGATTGCAAACGTCTGGAACATTTGATGCAATCCGTACTGGCTTTCTCACGCCCACCAAAGTCGGAGAGCGAAGAGCTGGATTTAGGCCTCTTCATGCATCGTTTGGTAGAGCGCTGGCGTCCTCGTTTAGCCAAGGTCAACATCAAACCGAATATCCAGATCTCTCCAGACGCTCCTAAGGTCATGGGTGATCCCCGCTCTCTGGAACAGGTCTTTACCAACCTGATCAGCAACGCCGTCCAGGCCATGAGTGAGAGCGGAGGCACGCTTTCGGTCAACGTCAGGCCGGTGCTCACCCAAGGAGATCGGCCCTACGTCGAAGTCAGCGTCTCGGACAGTGGTCCCGGCATACCGGAGTCAAATCGCGAGAAGATTTTCGAACCTTTTTTCACCACAAAGTCAGATGGAACCGGATTGGGCTTGCCGATCACTAAGCGGATCGTCACTGCCCACAAAGGCACCATCCGCTTGAACAGCGTGCCAGGCGGAACCGTGTTTCAAGTTCAGCTGCCGGTAATCGAAGAAGACAATCCTACGAGTGAAGGTGCTCTATGAGTGCAACGATTCTCATCGTCGATGATGAAGACAATGCCAGGAACAATATCGGCTCGTTTTTAAAAACCCAGGGTTACGAAGTCTTGGATGTCGCCACCCTCGAGGAGGCTCGAGAATGCGTCAAACGTGGCTGCGCTGATATCATTTTATTGGATGTACTGTTGCCGGATGGTTACGGGCCTTCCTTGCTGGAAGAGACGATCCACCTGCCGGTGCGCCCCCCCATCATCCTGATCACCGCCTACGGTGACGTCGATATGGCTGTGGATGCGATGAAAAATGGGGCTCATGACTTCTTGCAGAAACCTATCCAGCTCAGCCAGCTGGAAAAATCGATTCAACGCGCCGGCGAGATCGTCGCCATCCGCCGCGAGCTTGCCCACCTGCGCAAAGCTCAGGATAAGAAATATAACTTCATCGTCGGCACCAGTCCGGCGATGCAGCAGCTGTATAACCACGCCCAACGTGCAGCTTCGACCTCCGTATCGGTGTTGATTACCGGCGAGACCGGAACCGGTAAAGAAGTCCTCACCCATGCTATTCACAAGATGGGTACCCGCGCCGATAAACCTTTCATTCCAATTAACTGCGCTGCAATTCAACCGACGATGCTTGAATCGGAGCTGTTCGGGCATGAAGCCGGCGCCTTCACCAGCGCGGAAAAGCGCAAGCACGGATTGATGGAAGTCGCCGACGAAGGCATTTTATTCCTGGACGAAATCTCCTCGATGCCAATAGATATGCAGGCCAAACTGCTGCGCGCCTTGGACGAACGCGCTTTCCGCCGGGTGGGTGGGACGAACATGATCCAGGTTGACGTCCAGATCATCGCCGCCTCCAATCGCGATCTGAAAGCCATGATCGCCAATGGCGAGTTCCGTGAGGATCTTTATTATCGTCTCAAGGTTGTCGATCTGCACATCCCCCCTCTCCGGGAACATAAAGAAGATTTGCCCGAACTGGTGGGCTTTTTCATCCAGCAGAACAATCTACGCATGGGCTTGAACATTACCGACATCACGCCGCGAGCCATGCAAGCCTTGATGAACTACCACTGGCCCGGAAATATTCGCGAACTGCGTAACGTGCTCGAGCGAGCGATGCTCTTCTGCGACGATCCCGCCATCGATTTACCGCATCTACCTGCCGATCTCTCCAACCATACTGGTAAGTAGCGAAACACAATCACTTTAATAGTTACGCAGTTCTTCGATGTTTGGAGGTGTTTGGGCGGCCGAAGCCGGCCCAAACACCCCGATTACTTTCCTAAGTGCGTAAGTCTTCACCAGTACCATTCCACCGCAACGTTAACGAAAACGTGGCGGTGGAAATTTTTAAATAAACAGGCTCTCCCTGGCACAGCTCTTGCACCAGTTTAGCCAGGAGAGAGCCTATGCCGAATAACACGCAACCCACCGAAGGATCCAGACTAGGTTTTCATTACTTCCCGGATCAAGATCATTATCGGGAGAGCGATCTGCGCGCCTGGCTGCCGGAACTAAAATCTTTGGGAGCAAGCTGGTTGATCTTGGAGGCTTCCGTGGAGCGCGCCGTCCCCGAGGACTTTATCCGGGGGCTGGTTACACAGCATATCGAGCCTGTGCTTCACTTTAAACTGCCTCTCAAGGAAGACTCCAAACTGGCGGACCTGGTTGAGAACCTCACCCTGTTGTTCGAAATGTACGCTCATTGGGGCGCCAGGTATGTGATCCTCTTTGATAGGCCTAACGCTCGCGCCAGCTGGCCTCCGGCAGCCTGGGCGCAAGCCAGCCTCGTAGGGCGTTTCCTTGACCACTATCTACCCCTGGCTGAGGCTGCCCGTCGGTCGGGACTAATTCCGGTGTTTCCTCCGCTTGAACCGGGCGGGGACTATTGGGACACAGCTTTTTTGCGTGAGGCGCTGCAAGCGATCGAGCGCCGAGGTTTCCACTATTTGCTCGACGACCTCGTCCTGAGCGCCATCGCCGATCCAGGCGCGAAACCACTTAATTGGGGAGCCGGCGGCCCGGAGCGATGGCCTAAATCCAGACCGTACCACACCCCCGATTACAGCGAGGATCAGCGCGGCTTCCGCATATTCGAATGGTACATAAAAGTAGCCGAAGCGGTGACGGGAGTCTCGGCAAGTGTACTCCTCGTCCGAGTTGGCTGCCAACCCACTACCCCATCCTCCCTGGATCAATCTTCCCAGGGGCTTCGGAAAGACGTGTTGCGCACGCTGACCATTGCTCAGGCATTGGCGCCAGCAGAACGCCAGGCGAGGGTCCCATATGCAGAGCCCCTTGACTCTATCCCCGCGCAGGTCATCGCCGGCTGTTTTTGGCTTTTAGCCGCCGACAAGGAAACCCCGCAGACTTCAGCGGCCTGGTATCAGGCGGATGGTGTTACACAGCCGTACGTTGGCGTTTTGCGCCAATGGTTTGCCGAGAGCGTCGCTCCAAAAGAGGAAAAAAGGATTGCAGCCCAGCCAAAAATCGGACAGTCTGCCAAGTTAAAGACAAACCAAGAGCCTAATGCGAATCGTTCACAGACCTTGAATCCAATAGGGACACCCGCGAGGCCGGGCGAGGAGAAGCAGCCCTCGAATCACATGGACAAAAAGCTGGCCAGGCCTATCAGGCATTATCTGCTCTTGCCGCTTTATGAGTGGGGGGTCGCCGACTGGCACTTAGACGTTATCCGGCCATTCGTAAAAAAATACCGGCCCACCGTTGGATTCTCCTTGCAAGAAGCCCGCTTCGCCAGAAAGGTGACCGTTGTTGGGGGCAGCGAGGCATTCTCCGAAGAGAAGCTTGAATCCCTGCGTGCAGCCGGCTGTTCTATCGAACGTATCCAGGGAGATGGCACGAGTATTGCAACTCAATTGGCAACCAATTAAATCCGTAAAACCGTTTTCTGGACGAGGGAACCCATGACTATACAGACTTCATCGACTTCAACTCCGGCTCACAATCCCGTACTCAAAGTCATCGGTTTGGGTGGGGGTGGTTGCAACGCGGTCAACCGCATGATCGACCTCGGATTAAAGGGGATGGAATTCATCGTCGCTAACACGGACTACCAGGCTCTGCAACCCTGCTTGGCGTCTACCAAGGTACAGTTGGGACCTCGCAGCACCCGTGGGCTGGGCGCTGGTGGGCTCCCTGAAATCGGGAAAGCAGCGGCAGAGGAAAGTGAAGATCGTCTGGCGGAAGTTCTTGCCGGTTCGGATATGGTCTTCCTGACCGCCGGGATGGGCGGCGGAACCGGCACCGGCTCAATTCCGGTTGCCGCAAAAGTGGCTCGCTCCGTTGGCGCGGTGACCATTGCTATCGTAACGACCCCGTTCTCCTTCGAGATGGGGCGCCGCCAAAGAAATGCCGACCAGGGTTTGAGGCAGTTGCGCCCCCACACCGACACGATGATCGCCATTGCGAATGACCGGCTGCTCGAGGTTGCCCCCCGAGACCTTTCTATCGAAGTGGCCTTTCGCATGGCGGATGACGTCTTGCGGCAGTCGGTCCAGGGGATTACCGAATTGATCACCCAGCCCGGATTGATCAACGTGGATTTCGCCCACATCCGCCGGCTGATGATGTTGGGCGGAGGCGCCTTGATGTCGATCGGCCAAGGAGAAGGGCATTCCAAGGCGCTTCAAGCCGTTGACAAGGCGCTCCACCACCCCTTCCTCGAGGATGTATCTCTCGAGAACGCCTCCGGCATCATCGCAAACTTTACCGGTGGTGAGGATCTGAGCTTGTTCGAGGTCAGCGAAGCGCTCAACCATATTCAATCTCAAACCACGTCCCAAACCGAGATCGTCATGGGCGTCACACACGATGAAACCATGAATGGGCGCACGCAGCTTATCCTGGTTGCAACCGGTCTGGGCGGCACAGCGCTGGAAGATGTCCTGGTGGGTTCGGAGCAAAATATTCAGAAATCCGTTCGGGAAAATGCTGAACTGCCCACTGAGCCGGAGCAATCGGAACCCGCGCCTTTGGAAATGGTCAGTGCTGGTCTGAAGGACCTCGATATGCCAGCTTTTCTTCGACGACGTACCCGCTTCTCCGATTGACTCGTGGCTCCTAAGCAGCCATCAACAATGAGCAAAACGATTTCATAGAGAGACAAATGAGTAACTTCAATGGAAACCAGACTGGTCAAATCGATCTCGACGCAGATATTCCGCCGCTTCCCGGAAGTCAAAGGCTGCACGCCGAAAGTGCGGTTACAAACCGGCGCCCAATCAAAATCCAGCGTCTCCTCAAGGTACCTGTTGACTTTCAACGGCAAAGTCGAATCTCCCAATGGCAAAATGATCCCCCGCGTCGTCCGGGTGATCGCCAATACCGACGGCAAAATAATCAAGATAACCACCTCCCGTTAATCACAATTAAATTGCACATGCTTTATTCCCATCAGCCAGGCGAGACGCCGGGATAGAAATGACTGCTAACTTAATCACTTCTAAACAGACCGATTCCATCTTCAAAATGGTGCTGGCGCGTTCTGAACTCTTATTCTGGAATTTGGCCATAGGGCTCCTTGGCAAATCCAGGCTGCTCCAAACCTGCGTTAGGGTGGCTTATCCGGTCCCATGGCAGCGAGGTCGGGGTGAGGCGCACTCACGCGTGATAGTTTGGGCATTGAGCGGCTGGATCGGAGCTCTCCTTTTGGCGGGATTGGCCGCCGGGATGTCGCTGAACGGTCAGGCAGCGCTATTCCCCGGTTCGCTTGAATCTGCTGCCGCCCATCCGGTGGTCGCAAGACCGGAAAACGGGCAGCAAAATATACTGGTGATCAATATCGATGAATTCGACCGTTCGCCGCATTTGAAGAGTATCTGGTTGTTGATGTATTTCCCCAACTCTCCCTCCGTTACCCTGCTGCCGATCTTTCCTGCACCTGTGGAATTGGATCCGGATCATGGGGGTTTCTTCAAGGGGCATTTCGATCTATCCGCCGCCGGTAAGCCCGCCGCCGACTTCCTAAGCGCTTTAACGGAAAAGAACATTTGGTGGGATGAATATATCGTTTTGGACCGCGTTGCTAGGAATGAACTAAGCCAAGCCCTCTCGGATGGCGCTTATCAGGCTCCTTCTGATAATCCCGAGAGCATCTTCGCCGGCTTCGTGGAAACGCTGTCCGAAAGGTCCGAAGCCCTGAACCAGCAGACGGCCGACCTGGCCCAGTTCTGCAGCCAGGTATCCCGGAACGGAACGCAAGTTAACCTGGCGCATTCCCTGGGATCGCTGAGGGTGCATTATCGCACCAATGTGAACTTAATTCGCCTGCAGCAGGATTGGCATTCGCTGCTCAATGCGGAGCGTTCTTTCTCCTGTGATTTTCCGTACTCGAATCCACTAAACCCTGAGGTGTACCCATGATCAACATAACCCTCTACCAGGCCCAACTGGTGATGTACCTTGGCCTCTTCTTCATTGGCACGATCGCCTTCGTTATCGGCATGTCTGTCCTGGTTACCCGGGTAACGGGGCGAGATATTCGCGATTTGGCTGCGCAAACGATTCAGTTAGCCCAAAAGGGGATCGCGGAAGACGTCGCCGGATTGGTCGGCAACGCTTCGAACTTGTTGAACGCCATTAACGAGATGGTTCGCAGCGCGACCGGGATTGGTGTGTTCCTGACAATATTGGGCGTGATCATGATGGGGACAGCCTGCTGGTTAGTGCTCCAGGTTAGCTAAACGCAAACAGACTGGTGGAAAAATGACCAAAGCCTTTTCATTCATTGTAGGGTTTAAAGAGAGACTGGACGAGGCCGACTGGCCCTGGGTTATCGCCGCGCTGCGGGAGAGTAACGTTGTTTGGCAGAGTCTGGAAGATCTGAGCTTCGCGCAAAAAGCGTTGAGTACTTTTTCGTCTCAGACGGAACGCTGGTCTCCTGGAAACCTGGCCTTGCTCGCCCTCGATCATCCATTCCCAGTGGACCCGATCGCCCTTGATAAAGATCTGCGCGGTAAAGCGATCCAGTATTACCGGAATCTGGTTGAAAATCCCGATGATTACGCCGACCTGGAATTCAACTTAAAACAGGCCGGGCTCGTCGCCATCGCCCTGCTAGAACGTCGTAAGCGCGTCGGATCGTGGCAGGGTCTGCCGGACGAATTACCTCCTCTCTCCACCCGACATTGGCGAGCTCCTTTATCCTGTCTTTATGGGTTATCACCAGACGCACTCGATCTACTGCGGGCCTGGCTTTCGACCGGAACCAACCAGGCCGCGGTAAATCTTTGCTTGCACGCCCTATTGAGCAATCCGCTTCAGGAAACCCAACAACATGAGGTCGTAAAAGCGCTGCTCCAGGATCAGCAGCTGCCGGAGGTCACCCACCTGCTGAGACGCCTGGAGATCAAACGCCCTGTGCTTGCCTCCAGGCTGGCGGCAGAATATCTGGATGGCCAACAGGAATTCACGCTGCCGTCCAACGCCAACACTACCACCGGACGTCTGTTCCAGATAACGCAGTTGCTCTACCAGGCCGATTTACAGGCGATAGCCGGCAACAATACCCAAGCCAAAAGCTTGCGCTCGCTCGCGCTGGAAAATACGAGCCATTTACATCGCGGGTTTGTTTCCATGCTGACTGATGACGCAGCCCGCCGCGGTGAAACCCAATCTGCCTTGGAAAACTGGCAGAACCAAAAATCCACCGATCTCAACAACTCGATGGACGAACCCACTGCGCTCCCGCCAGCTGGTCTTCTCTTAGGATTGTTAGAAGATCGCCGCCCGGACGAAACCATTCAGCTCTTGGATAGTTCGAATACCGCTCACTCGCCGGTCTATGCGTTCATCCTGCAGCTCGCCTTTACTCAGCAATTTGCGATCGGTGGGAAACTCTCCGAAGCGCAGGAGTATGCGAAAAGCGCTCTCCAGCTCACCGAGGATTTATTTACCATTGAGCAGATCTACTCAGCATCACCACAGCCCGAGTCACAGAATTCAGTCTCGGAGGAAAATGGTGAAGCTCTGGATGCAGCCCCTGACCCCAGGGACATCGCTGGGTTGCTGGGTTTGCTCGCCCACCTCTTATTCGAGATCGATCTCCCGAATGAGTCGTTGCACGTTTGTGAAATCGGACTATCCCTCCAACCTAATCACACCGGCTTGTTGACCAGCTACGGCAAGGCTCAGTTAGCTGCAGGCCAGTTCGACGCGGCAGCACAGACCGCCCATCTCGCAGTAGCCCTGGCTCCTCAAAGAGCCGATTTGCGCCGGTTCTTGAGCGATTGCTTGGAAGCCAGCCAGGATTGGGAGACTGCCCTGGAACAATGGGAAGCGCTCATCGATGTTCGTTTTTGCGCCGCGGATGAAGCGGAATGGCCGCTTTCCTCCGATCTAGTGCGGTTGGCTTTTGCTGCCGTTCATGCCAACCAGCCGCTCAGAGCGATAGAAGCCAGTCACATCCTCCTGGGCCGCGACTCGAAAAACGGCCTGGCTCATACCGCCATCGGGGAAGCCCATTGTTTGGTTGGCGAATACCAGGATGCGCTGGAGCATTTAGACCATGCGATTAAGTTTGCCCCTGACGCGCCTCAAACCTGGTTGGCGCTTTCAAACGCCTACAAAACTGCTGATCATCCGCAACAAGCCATCGACACCCTGCGTAAAGCTGCCAACGCCGTGCCCGGCGATCCGACTGTACAGTTAGCTCTCGCAGAAAATTATCTTCAAGAAGAAGCCTACACGCAGGCGCTGACCACGTTGCACCATGCATACGATCTCACCAAGCGCAGCGACACCTCCGGTGTTGCGCCTTATTACCGCTACGTGCTGCGAATCAAGATTGGTATGGAGCTATCCAAGACCCTGCGCTATCTGGGCCGCCTCGACGAAGCGCGCGCTGCCTTGGAGGACATTTACCGGACGCAGCCCACTTTCCCCGGGCTGGCTTATACCTATGCTGAGGTTCTGCTCGCACAAGATGCTGCGGGCGCTGCGCTGGAGCCTTTAACTACTGCGCTGGCGGAAGAACCGGAGAACCCCCAGATCTGTCTGGAATACGCCGATGCTTTGCTCAAGTCCATCCCGGAAACAAACAGGCCCGGCGCCAAATATTCAGCTGCGATTCACCTTGTTCAGGACAGCGCTCAACCCGAAATCATCTCGGCGGAAGTTGTCCAGCGCTTGAATCATGTTTTGGATTTAGTCGCTCAGGAAAACGCTCCGCTGCGAGCCAGGGCGATTGCCATGCTCGGAGAAGCACATGAGATTGGCGGCAGTTCGAAATCCGCCATGGAATATTACTTTAAAGCCTTGGAGACAGATCTAGCGGACGATCCTCATTGGTCCGCCAGGCTTTCCTTTGGCTTGGGACGCGTGGCCCTCCAGGAAAACCAACCGGAGACGGCTATCGCCGCGCTCCAGGAGGCTGCCCGCCACGAACCGAACAACCCTCAGGTGCACCGCACCCTGGCAGAGGCCTATATCGCCACCCGCCTGGAAGAAGAAGCCCTACACGCCGCTCGAACCGCGGTTAGGTTGGCCGGAGACGATCCGGAAATGATCTTATGGTTTGCTACGAAGGCTCTGCAGGTAGGCGCCCGCCAGGACGCCAGTTCAGCGCTCTCCGATGCGCTTAAATTCGCGCCCGATCAGGCGGACTTTCTCCTCAATCTCGGTCTGCTCGCTGCCCGTTGTGGAGAGGTAGATTGTGCCCGGCAGGCGTATGAACGGGTAGGCGCGCTCCCCGAAGTCGATGAGCATGGACTGAGCGCAGCGGCCAAAGGGTTGTTGGCTATCGATGAACCCGTGGCGGCGACCGCATGCTTTGAACGCGCGCTTGAGGTTAATCCTCAGTCATCCCCAGAGATTTATGGTCAACTCGCCGAAGCGTATTCGAGGACAGGTTCATTCGAACGAGCGCTCGAGTTCATCGAGCAGGCCGTGAGCCTAAATCCAGGGGATGCACACAAAAAATTGCTCAAAGCGGAATGGCTCCTGAAGACTGATAAGCAGTCAGAAGCCTTGCAAACACTGGAAAAAAGTCTCGAGCAGAATCCCGACTTTGTCAAAGGTCATTTTCTGATCGCCCAGATCCTGCGAGCGGATGGGCAGCTTAAAAAAGCCCTTGAGCACGTGGAGGCGATCGTCGATCGCAACACCGAGTTGCCGCAGGCTGAAGACGAGCTTCGGCAGGTAATTGCTGCCCACGCCCTGGCTGCCGAGCTCGCCCGGGCTTTGCTCCAACCGGAATACGCTCAGGAATTGCTGCAGGTGTATGCCAATGACCGTTCCTTCCAAGCCCTGCCTTATTTCTGCCTGGTAGCTGAATATGCACTGGACCGGGATGCAGAAATAGCCGCTGCGGGTGCGTTGACCTCCGCTTTCGATATTTCCCCTGATCATCCCAGGGTGTTAGCCCTCCAGGCTCGTTTAACCAACCGTCGAGGGGAACTGCCCACGGCGCTGCAATCTTTGAAAACTGCGATGGAGATCCTTTCTAAGACCGAAAGGACTGCTGCCCAGCCTGGTGACGTCTATACCCGGTTTCAGATGCTCCATGATCTGCTGCCTAGCTTGCTGGCGGTCTCAGAAGCAGCGGTTGAATTGGTGCAGTGGGATGTCGCTTTGTATTTATTGCGCAGAGCAGCAGATCTGGCTCATAAAGAGCCCTTTATTCACCTGCAAATTGCTAGAGGACTGGTGCTGAGGGCGGAATACCAGCGCTTATGCGAGGCCTCCGAAGCGATCACGCATGCTCCGGGAGAGACTGCAGTCTCTGAACACGCTTTCGAACAATTCCAGGCTGCGCTCAGCAAAGCGGAAAAATACCTGGCCGA
>CAYNWK010000111.1:0-8304 GCA_964400875.1 uncultured Anaerolineaceae bacterium
TTTCGCTAATCCTAAACTGTCAGGTGGCTAGGCATTTTATTTACGCGTTAATTGTTGGCAATTATACAGATAACAATAGTTGAAAGCTCATAGGAGGAGAATTATGTCCAATAAACAAGTTATCCTAAGGGCGGTTTGTCTGGCCATGTTAGTATTTATTCTGGTTGGGTGTGGAACCCCTCAACCGACGCAGACACCACTACCCGAAGCGACGACACTTCCTGAGCCAACGGCGGCGCCACCTGAGCCGACAGCAACTCAGGTCGAGCCAACCGCCACGGAGTTGCCACCTCAACCTACCGCAACAAATACAACTCAGCCATCCCCGACACTTGTACCAACAGAGACACAATTTCCATTTCAGATCGACTTCACACCGTACGAGAACAATCCCATCCTGACCAGGGGAGCGAGTGGTGAATGGGATTATTACAGTGTGTTTGAGAGGAAAGTAGTCTATATTGATGGCGTTTTCCATATGTTTTACACTGGCAGAAGTGAAGATATCTCTGGGATCGGTTATGCTATTTCGCCAGATGGGTATACATTCACGAAATATGAAAGCAATCCAATTTTTTTGCCGGATAGAGAAGGCTTTGATGCCAATGAGGTTGGATACGCAGCACCACTGGAGGTGGGTGATACCTGGATGTTATTCTACAATGCCAGCGCGGTGGGTGAAAGGAAAATTTCAATTACTGGGGGAGGATCAAGCATTGGACTTACGATGGCTCCAGGACCCACTGGTCCCTGGACTCAAGGACAGCTAGTCTTGAGAGCTGGCGGGTCGGGAGAATGGGATGATGGGTTTATCCTCCCAGACAGTGTTTTCGCTACTGAGGATGGTTATATCATGTATTACACCGGTGGACCAGACATTGCTCCACAATATTCCCCGCCGACTAGGTGCGGGATGGCGACATCGCCGGATGGAATCCACTGGACAAAATATGATGATCCGGATACTACCGAGTCGCCCTATGCTGAAAGCGATCCTGTAATACAGCCAAGCGATCACGGCTGGGACTCTATCGGTGTCGGTTGCAATGTGCTGAAGACAGATATCGGCTGGGAGTTGTTTTATGAAGGTTGGAACAACTCTATAGTCAGAATTGGTTATGCTTTCAGCCTAGATGGTGTGCATTGGACCAAATACCCGGATAAGCCCATTCTTTTAAGCGATGGTCATCCTTCTGCAGTTAAAGTGGATTCGGTGTATTATCTTTATTATTACTCCTATGTTTATCGTGACCAGAGAGTTGCGACTGGCACAATCACACAGCCGTAGAGGTGGATCGACTAAGAATATTGTCGTCGTGGAACCTCTGTAGGCTGCCTACAAGGCACAGATAACCAAAATCCCTACCTTGCTCCCAGCGCCGCCTGGCGTCTTTACCCACCCCAGGCGGCGCAGGGCGGGGATTGGAGTCTCAGGGGCAGATGGCCCAGTGACGGGCGTTACCTGATCGCAGCAGGCGCAGATGGGTTTGATTTGATTGGGCCGCCGTCACTGGCCATCTGTGATGTTGAGGCAAACCAATTGATCAGGGAGCACCTGGGTGATACCCTCCAATTGTATCCCGGAGACGCAGTCTGGTCGCCGGATGACCAGGCGATCTTGTATTGGGGTTTCCGAGTTTTTCTAGATTTTTCCAATTTTGCCAGCGCAAATGTCCTCGATGCCAGGAGTGGATAGATCATTCGAACCTTCACCCCGGATGGTGAAACCCTCACCAGTAGCATAGCCTGGTCACCGGATGGTTCCCAGGTGGCCGCTAGCCTATTTGGCTGCAAAATGCTGATCTGAGACTATCAGGCGGGCAAGCAAGTCGCCAAACTCGTCAGCTACAGCGGTGAGAAATGGTGCACTAATATCCAATGGTCACCGGATGGGTCCAAGATTGCCACGGCCTGTGATGACAGCACAGCTCGGGTATGGGATGCGCACACCTGGGAACCGCTCTTCACCGTTCACCATGATCCGCCCGCATTTGTCCAAGTGGCAGCCTAGTCGCCGGATAGCACACGCCTGCTGACCGTGAGCGGCAACGATGACGTAGGAGCCGATGAGGATCTTCCATCATTAAATGGATCGCATGAAATTGAAAGCCGGGTTTACGCCTGGCTTTTTACGTTCTAGGAAAAATCTAATTTCTACAACAATCTCTGGTATTATGTGTCAATCTATACAGAAATTCCGTCACCCGCATCGGAAAGATGATGAAAGTACACCCACGGAACTGGCCCTATATCCTTGTGACAGTGAGTATTGGCGCCGCCGCCCTGATTGGCCTGGCCTGCAACCTGCCTAACGCCGCCGGGGCAGTGACGCCCACGCCGACGACCCAGGTCGCCCCGCCATCCGATACCCCAACCCCCAGCGACTCGCCTACTCCAGAGCCGCCCACTGAAATCCCCTCCGCTACACCCAGCGCGACGCCGGAGACCCCGCAGGCTACGGAGACCCCCGAGACGGTCACCGCCGAGGTGATCACCAACGCTTTCTGCCGCGAGGGTCCGGGCACGGTCTACCGCGACATCACTGCCTTCCCGGTGGGTACGTTCTTAGAAGTAGACGGGGTCAACCCCGAGCGCACCTGGTGGCGGGTGGTGATCCCCTCCACAGGGGGCAGCTGCTGGATCTCCGGCAATCTGCTCTCGTTGAGCGGGAACCTGGACACCGTGCCCGTGCTGAACCCGCCTCCGACGCCCACCCCAACAATAACGCCAACCGATACGCTCACGCCAACCGAGTCGGCAACCCCAACCGTTACCGAAACCCCGTGAGCCGCCCGGCTCCAGGGCCAAAGATCCACCTGGATACCGACCTGGGCGGGGACATCGACGACCTGTGCGCCCTGGCGATGCTGCTGCGCTGGCCGGGGGTCGAGCTGGTCGGGGTTACCACGACCGGAGAAGACTGCGGCAGACGGGCTGGGTATGTCCGTTATGTGTTAAGCCTGGAAGGGATCGGCGGTATCCCGGTCGCGGCCGGCGCCGATGTCTCCGGCGGATACTACCGCTGGAAGATGGAGTACCCGCCGGAGGATCGCTACTGGTCTGAACCGGTCGCCCCTTCGCCAAACCCGATCGATGAAGCGCTTGACCTTCTTAAGAGCAACATCGAAAGCGGCGCGACGGTCATCGCGATCGGGCCGTACACCAACCTGGCCCTGCTCGAAGCTCGTCATCCCGGCATCTTGAAGCGCACCAAGATTTTCTTGATGGGCGGTTCCATCCATCCTCCGAGATCCGGTTACCCGAACTGGGGCCACGAGATGGATTACAACATCCAGGTGGACGTGAAGTCGGCCCGGCACGTGCTGGAGAATGCCAACCCCACGCTGGTCCCGCTCTCGGCGACCGTCGAGACTTACCTGCGAAGCGGGCACCTGAACGCTTTGCGCAGGGCAGGCGCTTTAGGAAAATTAATCGCCCGGCAAGCAGAGGCTTTCGCCGCCGACGAAAAGGAGCTGAGCGGATTCGGGGTACGCTACGCGAGTCTGCCCCTAGATTTCATCAACTTCCTGCACGATCCGCTCGCCTGCGCCATCGCCCTGGGTTGGGATGAGGCGGTTGAAATAGAAACAGCCTCCTTACTACTGGAAGAGCAAGAGGGCTGGCTCAGGACAAACGTCGATCCTGCCGGTCAACCCACCCGAGTCGTTACAAGGGTTGATGGGGCGCGCTTCAGCCAGTTTTGGCTCGACAGGGTGACGCATTGATTGGCTGCTATGTGCCGGAACGATCAATGTTGACTTATGAGGGTTAATTGTCGTAAGGTTAATTACAAAGGAGTTACGCTGTTCTCCGAGAAAGCGGGGGTGTTTGGGCGGACGAAGCCCGTCCAAACACCCCCTTCTTTTCTCAAGGGCGTAAGTCCTATTGGATTAGGGATACAACATAAACCAACTGTTGCGAGGAAAAAATGGCAGATGAAAAGCGGAGAGCCTGGTGGGAAGAGGTCCCGGATCGCGTCGGTGGAGACGTGATCAGCGCCCAAATCGGCGATAACGCTACCGGCGTCGCCGTCGGCAAGAACGTCACCCAGACCGTGCACAACATACTGGGCGAGGCCACCCCCAAGGATCAAGAAGTCATTGCAGAACAGTTCCAAGCAGTAAACACCGCCCTGGAGCAGGCGCGGGTTAAAATCGAGAAGAGCACTGCCGAGATGGCTGCATTCCAGGTCAAGCTGCTCGAAGGCGAACTCAGCAAAACCGACGAAGAGGAGAAACCCAGCGCCAACACCATCACTCAGGTGGGCGACTGGCTGTTGGACAACGTCCCCGACATCGCTGAAGCGTTAACCGGTTTGTTCGCCACGCCAGCGGTCGGCCGAATAGTCGGCCGGGCAGGCCAGGCGGCGGTTAGCTGGGTGAAAGGGCGCTTTGGCAAAGCCCCGCACAAAGGGGATCCGAAATGATCTTGAGATCAGCTCATCTTCAACAAGTTAGAGCAGGTAACCGCGGCAGCAAAGCGCTATTCTGTGACGATGATCTCGGCAGTTTCCGGGTGGTAGCGGCAGTAGTACTCGTAGACCCCCTGCTCATCGAAGGTGAACTCAAACTCTCCGCCGGGCACGAGTTCGAAGTCAAATAAACCGCTGGGTTCCTGGCGCGCTCCGGCAGTGACGGTATGTGGAACGGTATCATCGTTCATCCAAATGACCGTTGTACCCGGCTGGATCTCAAGCCGGGTGGGCGTGATCTGTTCTTGATTGAACACCACCGTCTCGGTTTCCGACTGGGCGGAAGCGCAGCCCGCCGCGATCAAGGCGAGGGCGATCAAGAGTGATACCAGGCTTATACGTCGAAGGAATTTCATCTATAAATTGCGCTCCTTCTGATAAATTTACGGGATCAACACTCCTCTAGCATAAGTCGGAGCAACAATTGCGTCAATGCGGGAAATCCCAGTCCTACGGGGGAAATCCCTACCCGTGGATCAAAAAAGCCGCCGTCTCCGGCGGCTTTCGTTTTCGTGAACCTAACCTCAGGGCAGCTCCCACATGTCGATCTCGCTCACCCGAACTTTGAAGTCGAGCGTCTCTGCCGAGCCCACGGACAACCCGAAACGGCCGGGTTCGGTGTGGGCGCTGTCGCTGACCTCGGCCAGCAGCTCGCCGTTGGCGTAAAGCGCCAGGCTTTCACCGTCGGCGAGCACGCCTAGCAAGTTGGACTGGTTCGACCCGCCGTTGATGGCTTCGTCCTCGGTCCAGTCGATGACCCGGGTGAATTTGTCGCCGTCCCAGCTGCGCAGGGAGTAGCGCCCGTCGCAGGAAACGCCGAACAGATACCCCACGTAGATTCCATCGTCGTTTTTAACCGAGCGTACGACCAGCCCCCAGCGATCCAGGCCGGAGCACTTTTGGAATTCTCCACTGGCTTCGACGTAATCATCTTCGACGATCGGCCAGGTGAGCATCCAGCCATCCCATTTATCGGCATTGAAGCCGGTCATGACCAGCTCGTCGGCGTCGGTGTCCACGGCAAAGGCGACGTGATCGTCCTGGTAGAGTGGCCAGTTCGCTGCGGAGGAGAAATTATCCGAGAAATCCGCGTCGCCGAGGCTGGCCTTGGGATCGTCCGCCGAGATCGTCGCCGTTGGGGAGGCGACCGGAGTCGGGCTGGCTGCGCTGGTTGGCGTGAGCGTTTCCGTAGGCGCGACCTGGGTCTCAGTAGGCTGGGCTTCGGTCTCCACCGGCTCGGCCGGTGAGGTGCCTTCAACCGGCGTGCCCCCCGCAGGCGTCCCACTGCCCCCTGATTCGGGCGTCAGCGTGACGGCGGCCTCGGTAAGCTGGGCGATGATAGTCTCCGCAGCAGCCGTGTATTCCTCCGATGGTAATTCCGGAGTGGGCGCCTCGGCCTGGTTCTGCCCCGGTGCGGTAAAGGTGCAGGCAGCCAGGGCCGAGATCAGCATAAGCAGTACGACAAAACTAAAACGGTTGCGGATTAATCTCATGAAAGCCCTCTCCCAGGTGGAGCGAAAGAAATCGAACGCGACGCGCATTATATCAGACGCCGACCGGGTTGGGTTTGTTCCGCGGTGTTTCTTCCTGCCTGGGGTTCAAGCGCGCCTATCACATCCGGTTGGCTTCCACCCTTGCGTGCTGTCTGAATTTAGCCGATAATGGAACGGACAACCACATTCAACGGAGCCGGCAACATGGTATCGCAAACGACCAACCAGAACCAACCGCCCCTGCTGGTGCGCGTCTCCGGTTCACACCACGAGATGGGCACGCAGATCGGCGATGCCTGCCGCGCCCAGGTGCGCCGCAGCGTAGCCAGCGCACAACAGCTGATCGAAGGCGCTCGCGACCAGCTGCTGCTGGACTGGGAAGGGGCCAAAAACCAGGCCCGTAAGTACATTCCTTTCGCGCAGGAACGCTATCCGCAGTACGTCGATGAACTGGCTGGCATCGCCGAAGGCGCTGACCTGCCTTTCGATGACCTGGCGGTGCTCAACGCCATGGAAGCGGTCACCATGGATGCGCTGCATCTCACCAAGTGCACCAGCATGGCGGTTAACGAGACCCGCACCAGCGATGAGGCCGTGCTGGTCGCGCACAATGAAGACTGGCTGCCCGAGGATGAACCGGACGTTTACCTGGTGCACGCCCAACCGGACAACGAACCGCCCTTCCTGGCGATGACTTACGGAGGCTTGCTGCCTAACGTCGGTTTCAACGCGGCCGGGATCGCCCAATGCTGCGATTCGGTCTACCCCACCGATTCGCGCATCGGGGTGCCGCGTGTATTCGTCTCCCGGGCGGTGCTGGCTGCGACCACCCCGGCGGAAGCCATCCGCCAGGCGCTGGTGCCCAAGCGCGCGGCCGGATACAATCACTTGCTGGCGCACGAAAGCGGTGAGATGTACAACGTCGAAGTGTCCGCGCGGCGTTTTGGACTGTTATACGCCGAGGAAGGCTACCTGGCCCATACCAACCACTATCTTGACCGGGGCATGCAGGCAATCGAAAAGGAGCCAGACGAACTGGTCGGTACGCGCGTGCGCTACTTTCGCGCCATGCGCTTGTTAAGAGAAACCCCGCTTCACACGATTAAATCGCTTAAGAGCATTCAGCGGGACCACATCAATTTTCCAAACTCAATCTGCAACCATGCGATCGAGGACGAGATCCCCATGGACCGGGAGAAGACGATCAACGCCCTGGTGATCGACCTCTCTGCCCGGGTGATGCACATCGCCTGGGGCAACCCTTGTGAAAGCGCGTACCACACCTTCCATTTAGAGAGTTAAATGGAATGCGATGGTATCGAGGATCGGGTATTTATCAACCCAAATCACCTTCGAATTCACGCCAGCGAGCGACTTCACCTGACGCATTCGTGTGCAGCTCGTAGCTCTGGCCGTTGAGGTCAACCAGCACCAGCCAGCCGGGTGTGACCTCTTCGGCGCATTCCTCGTTCGGTTCCGGAAGCCCCAGGCATGCGTCAGGCCACTCGGTCTCGTCGATCTCCTCGACGCTGAGCTGCTCGGGAGCGACCCCTAAATAGGCGGCCATTTGCTCCAGTGCGATCTGGATAGGCCGCGGCGGCAGGTCGCTCAGTCCTTCGCCGGTGAGCGGTGACCCAAGGACAAACGACAGAAGATTGATGGTGGGTTCGTCCCGGCCGATATATAAAACGATCAAACGCCCCTGGGCCCAGAAATTGGGCTGGTCGATCCAGTCCGGTACGACGGCGCCGATCACCTCGCCGCTTTCCGTGATGGTCGCCGACACTTCCTGGCGAGCGTCCAAAGTGGCGAACTCATAGACCTGCACTTCCACCCCATCAACGACGAGAATCTGTCCCTGGACAGGCATGAACGGCTGATCCACCATCTCGCCTGTCTCCACCGTGGCGCCGCGCGATCGCAAAGCTTCTACGATATCGGCAAGCCCACCGACTGCACCCAAGTATGCCGCACCCGGCGTGCTGGCCGGCAGCTGCGCCTGCCCCCCTCCACATGCGGTCACCAATAACATCAGACCGCCGATGAACAAAAAGGCGGTTTTCTTCCTATTGCCCATGACCATCTCCTTCTAAACCTTTCCCGATTCGATCGATGGCTCGACCGGATCAAACCTGCAAAGGGTTCTGACCAAACGGCCGTCTGGCTCTCACACGCAGTTTTCATCGTTCATCCGGCCAGCAAACCAGCGTACTATGGGGGAAATCCCTACCCGAGTGTAGGGAAACTCCCCGCTGACGAACGTGTGAAGGATTGGTAGACTGAAGAGGAAAGGTACTCATTAGAATGGAAACTTCCTTCACCCTACCTCTGCTGCCGGTA
>CAYNWK010000111.1:8404-14349 GCA_964400875.1 uncultured Anaerolineaceae bacterium
AACCGGCCGCGGCTCTTCTCCGTCTCTCGCTGACACGAGCATAGCGCATTTTTCTTTCATTACGTTCCACTATTAAGAGAATTTACGCGCTTGGGGTGTTTTAAGCTTGCACCCGAGCCCGGGGGCTGGGGAAACCGCGATCGAGAATCGGACAATCGAGGATCGGGCGATCGATGATTGGGCGATCAAAGATCGCCGGTGACGCGGTCGCGACCCTCGGCTTTGCTCTTATAAAGCAGCCGGTCGGCCCGCTTCACCAGAGTCGCCAGGGTATCCGCCGGCTTAACCAGCGTCGCACCGACGGAAACGGTTACCTGGACGAGTTTGCCGGAGACGGGCAGGTAGGAGCTGGCGACCAAGGCGCGCAGCTTGTCGGAGATCCAATGCAGGTGATTGAGATCGAGGTTGTGGACGAGGACGAGGAATTCCTCCCCGCCCCAGCGGCCGATATTGTCGGTGGTGCGGATGTTCTTTTCGATGGTGCTGGCGATCATTTTCAACACCTGGTCGCCGACATCATGACCATATTCATCGTTTACCCGTTTGAAGCGGTCGATATCCAACATGAGTAAACCAAATGGCTGGTAGTTCTGGTTAAATTCAGCCAGGCTGGTCTTGATTTTCATTTCGATGTAACGGCGGTTCCCGATTCCGGTCAAAGGATCCTGGTGGGCTTCTTGATTGAGCTGATCAACCCGCTTGAGCGCCTCGATCATATTGCTGTTGTCGCTGAAGGTCTCGACGGCGCCGACGATCTCACCCTGCTCATCCCGCAGCGGGGTGGCGCGCACCACCACCGGCACGCGGTGCCCCTCGGCGTGGTGCAGGAAGACCTCCACCTCGCGCACTTCCCCATCCTGCATGGTCGCCCGCAGGGGACAGCCGGAGGAGCACAAGACCGTCCCGGCGTTATCCACGTGCATCAACAAATTGTCGGCGCATGACCTGCCGAGGACCTCACTCGGCTTGAACCCGGAGATGCGTTCCGCGCCTTTGTTCCAATAGGTGATCCGGCGGCGGCGATCGACGAAATAGACCCCGTCAAACAAGTTTTCCAGTATTCGTTTGTAAAAATTCTCGTCCTGTTCCATGACCAACCGCATCCTTCAGGTTATACTGGGCGAGCGAAGCCGCCAAGAATATCACGTTTTCAACTGCCCCCAATTTTTCCCTGAACTGCGTAACTTCTACAATAATCCTGCTAACCTGCTTCGAAGGAACACGACCAACTATAGCAGAGTAGCAGAACTGCTGAGCTTACAAAATGGATAAGAATAGTGTAACTTTTTTGGAAATGTTTATAAAACTTTCAAGATTTGGATGGAGGCGACGACGCGGCAATCTTAAAGCCCCAGGATCCAACGTGCAATGGAGAAGTAGATGAACAATCCGGTCGCGTCCACCAGGGTGCTCATCACCGGGCCGGAGACTACCGTGGGATCGATCCGCAAGCGCGCGGCCAGCAAGGGCAGCACTGCCCCAAGGCTGTTGGCCCATACAACAATGGTGAAGACCGCCAGCGAGATGGTCAGCGCTAACCCACCGGTGTAACCCCAGGTGATGGCGCGCAGATATGCCACAACCGCCATACCCAATCCCAGGATCAGGCCAACGCGCAGCTCGTGCCATAAGGTGAGCAAGGCGTCACCCAGGTCGATATCGCCGACCGCCAGGGCGCGAATGATGGTGCTGGTGGTTTGCGAGCCAGCGTTGCCCCCTGTGCCGATCAGCAGCGGTATGAAGACGGCCAGGGCTACTACCGTCTGCAGATCGGTTTCGAACAGGCGCATCACCGTGCCGGTCAGGCTGCCGGTGACGAACAGGAGCATCAGCCAACCGATGCGCTTGCGGGTCACCTCCCAGCTGCTGGTATCCAGGTAATCGCGCTCCAGGGGTTGGGCGCCGCCGAAGCGCTGGATATCTTCGGTGGCCTCGTCTTCCAGCACTTCGATGATGTCGTCCACGGTGATCACACCCAGCAAGGTGTGCTGGTCGTCAACCACCGGCACGGCTAGCAGATCGTAGCGGGACATCACACGGGCGACTTCCTCCTGATCGGCGCCCACCGGTACGGTGATCACCTCCTCATCCATGAGATCTTCAACCGGCGTATGCGGGTCGGCGATGATCAGCTGGCGCAAGTTGAGCACCCCGCTCAAATAATTGAAACGGTCTACTACATAGAGATAGTAGATCGTCTCCATCTCCGGTTTCCACTGGCGCAGGGCGTCGATGGCGTCCTGCGCGGTCATGCGCCGGCGCAGCACCAGGAACTCGGAAGTCATCAGACCCCCGGCGCTGTCCTCCGGGTGCAGCAGCAGCGGGCGTACTTCTTCGGGGTCCTCCAGGCCAGCGAGGATCATTTCGGCCTTCTTGGTCGGAATCTCGCCTAAAAGGTCCGCCGCCTCGTCGGGCTCCATCTCTTCGACGATGCGGATGGCCGTCTCGGTCGGCAGAGATTCAACCAGGCGGGCGGCGTCTTCGTCCTCCAGCTCTTCTAAAAGGTCGGCCGAATCGGCCGGTTCCAATTGGGGCAGTAGTGTGCTCTGGTCGTCATCGTCCAGCTCCTCGAAGACCTCTGCCCGGTCGGGGACGCGCAGACTATCCAGCAACGCGATCGCGGATTTGAGATCACCGCGCTCCAGCGCAAAGCGCACCTGTTCCAGGAGAACGTCTAAATCTAACTTGATAGTATTCATGACACATTTCTTCCTGTTCTACCCGGCCTCAATCCACTAGTCAGGCGCTGCGCGGGAAGTATTAAAGTCAGGACTTACGCACTTGAGGAAAGATAGGATTAGTTTGGGCGGGCTTCGCCCGCCCAAACTAATCCACTTTCTCAAATAACTGCGAAACTCCTAAAAGTTACAACGTATTCCAGTTGGGGTGTCCAGCGAAATAATATACCCGCTGGTTGGGAAAAGCAAGGAGTTCGGCGATGACGACGGATATATTATAGCGGTTTCGAGATCGGGAATCGTCGATATACCGTAGAACCTTGTTGGAACCTCAACGCAGCGAATCCCGTCTAAAGAATAGGAATGTCATGCCGTGTTTACCGCGAGCGAATTGTGGGAGACCCGAACGGTATCCCTATTCGAGCGCCTTAGCCGGGCGATGCTAAGCATGCCGGCAGCCGCCGCTGGAGTCCGCAGATGAACGATCAAGGAATACCGACTAATCAGCCTACAGCCCAACCATCGAAGATCATCTCCACATTGAAGACGGCCGCCTGGGGAATCGCCTTCCTGGCTTTGGTCCTGGTGGTGGTCTGGGGGATCAGGCGCTTGCGGCCCGGATTAGCGCCTGCGGCAGGCGGCCCGGAAATGCCGGGCGCAACAGCAACGCTCTCGCCTTACCCGGAAGATATCGTCTACTACCCCGTCCAGTCAGGCGACACGCTGGCGAGCATCGCCGAAAAAGCCGGCTTATCGAGATCGATCCTCGCCAAGCGCAACAACCTGCCCGAAAGCTGCGCGGCTGGCCCAGACATAGAAGCAGCAGGCTGCGCCCTGGAACCCGGGATGCAGTTGATCCTCGGCTTTTGGGATACCCTCCCGCAGGCACCGCCGCCAACCGGAGCGCTGCCCGGTCCGGACCATTAATCCCCAGCCGCCTATCCCGAGTAAGTCCACATCCCGGAGTTGCGCGACGCCCGCGAGTTGGTCCGGCCGTCGCTCCAGGTTGGCGAACCAAGATCGCTGGAGTTTGTTGCAGATGCCGTAAAAACCCGCCCGCGCTCGTTTATAGGGTTAAAAGCGCAGATCGCAAGCATAGAGAAGTTCCCCATCAACTGCGTAAAGCTCGATATCTCCAACTTACGAGGCAGGTAGGCCATGACGGAACAAGCAATACCTCTCAAAGGTTCGACCAGGACTGCCGCAGTTCAAAGGCAAAGCACAGTTGAGGACTCTGAGGCCAAAAACCGACGCTATTTCTGGCAGGTGAACGGGATGATCCTCTATTACCTGGCGCTGATCATCGGGTTGTTCTGGTTGCTGGTGGATGTGTGGAGCGGCAATTTCAAAGCGATGCAAGCTTTGGGGGTCAGCGGCAGCCAGCTCCAACAACCGCTGCTTAAAACCATCAATTACACGGTCGTTGGCGCGATGTTCGGCAACGTGCTGTTCCAGATCCGCTCCCTGTTCACCTTCTACCTGGAGAATGATGGTAAAGATTACGACGAGCGCTGGCTGGGTAAATACCTGATCGGCCCTTTTGAGAGCGCCGCGCTGGCCCTGGTGGTGCTCGCCCTGATCCGCGGCGGCGTTGCCCTGTTCGGCGGGCAGTCCGGCCCGATCACGACCAGCACCAATAACTTCGCCGTCTTTGGGGTAGGCTCGCTGATCGGTTTCGGCATGCGCGATGCGTTGATCTGGCTGCGCACCATGGCCAGCACGATGTTCAACGCCAACGGCGAGAAAAGCAGTTGAGAAAATTCTCAGGGGCTTCGGGGCAGGTAAATCCCACACCGAAGCCCCTGTTTACCTCGATCGGCTATTTAAGGGTTTCTTAACATAACCCTTGTCAATTCTTCCCAAGTATTATAGACTCCACATCCACGCTGCCGCCAGGAGGAACCATTCCATGGAACTTCCTGGCGATTTTTAGCGTCTTAAATCGAGGCAATGACCGCGGCGACCGGCCGCGGCCACTGAGAAACATGGACGATCGCTTGGCGCACACCCAACCAAATAGCTCGGGCAGCACCCGGCCGAGCAAGGTCGAACCGGACCAGTCCGGAACCGGCAGCCCGGGCGAACTCCCCGTACCCGAGGGAGCGACCATGCCTGCGCGCCTCCACCAGGGAGGGCAGGCAGAAGATCCCGGCCGTGCGCCCGCCTCCCCCCGACAGCCCTCTTCTACACCGGCGCAGGCCAAAGTTTCTGGTAAACGTTCCGGCATCGGGCAAAAGGCGCGCGCGCTGCTCCGCTCCCCGAGAACTCGCTGGATCATAGGCGCACTGGCGCTGATCGTCTTGGCGGTCTTCTTGGGAGGGTGGAGCGGCTACCGCTCGGCGGTCAAAGCCCGCCAGGCTGCGCGGGTCCAGTATGAGATGCAATCCTTGGCCGAACAATACCAGCTCGGCTTGCAAGACCTCGAAGCGGGGAACTACGAAGTCGCCCGCCAGCGCCTCGAGTGGGTGCTCAACCAGGCGCCCGACTTCCCCGGGGCGGCCGACCGGCTGGTAGAAATCTACACCGTGCTCTACTCGACGGCAACGCCGACGCCGAAACCAACCGTCACCGGAACCCCTGAACCGACCGCAACGCCCGACCTGCGCCCCGTACAAGACCTGTTCACCAGCGCTCAGGAGGCCTTCAACCGCGGCGATTGGGACGCCGCTATCAGCCAGATCGTCAACCTGCGCAGCGCCGACCCCCAATACCAGGTGACCCAGGTGGACCGCATGCTGTATATCGCCCTGCGCAACCGCGGCGTGGACCGGATCCTGCAAGGCGGCGACCTGGTGGGTGGTTCGTACGATCTGGCGCTGGCCGAGCATTTTGGCCCGCTGGACGCGGACGCTTCTGCGGCCCGGTACTGGGCGCGCACGTATATGTACGGCATGGCCTTCTGGGGCGCGGACCCGCAGACGGCGCTTTTTTATTTCCAGCAGGTGGCCTCAGCGCTGCCCTACCTGAGCGACGGCACAGGCTGGAACGCCCGAAACCGCTACCGGGAGGTGCTGGTCCAGTACGGCGACCAGCTGGCCAACCAGGGCGACTGGTGCGCAGCCGAGGAGCAGTACCGCCTGGCAGCCACGATCCGCGACGATGAGGCTTTGCAGGCCAAGATCGCCGATGCAGTAGAGGGTTGTGCCCCACCGACGGAAACGCCGGAGCCGACAACGATACCCACCGAAACGCCAACGCCTACGGTCAGCGCAACCGTTCCGGTCACGGAGCAGCCCACCGAGCCTCCGGCCCCAACGGAGCCAGCCG
>CAYNWK010000112.1:0-14237 GCA_964400875.1 uncultured Anaerolineaceae bacterium
TGCTGAGATCAGCTGGTCGATCCCCTCCGCCAACGTGTTGTGCTCTAACCCGGATGCTCGTGAACCTGACAACAGCGCCGCGGCAGCGAATTGGGTGTCGGACACCCCGGTGGCGAACACCCACAACTTCTGCAACCCGTCCGGCTCCGGATGGCTCAATGACGAGGACTGGCGTAAGTTCAACGTACAGACGGGGGTTCTGTACGCCATCACTGCGTTTCCGACCAACGGAGCTACCTCTGTCCAGCTCGAGTTGTTTGCAACCAACGGCGCGTCCTTACTGGCCTCGGCGAGCTCAACAACCTGGGCTCAACCGGCAGTGATGTACTGGCAATCCGATCGAAACGAACTGGTTTACCTGCGCATGCGCCATGTGGATGGCCGCGTCATCGGCAACGATGTCACCTACCAGTTGCTGGTAGGCGACAACCTGGCATTCTTGCCGCTCATTTCCAGATAGAGCCGTACGCGAACCCCCCTTCCTGGAAGGAAATGGCAGATTGGGCGAGAAAATTCTCGCCCAATCTGTTTTTGATTGAAAAACGGAGGTGAATTTTATCCAGTAAAAGGATGGTATACTTCGGCAGATTTTATCCAAGCTTGCTCTCAATCCCCCAAACTGTGAACCTCATTATCCAGATCCCCTGCTACAACGAAGCCCAGAACCTTCCGGTGACGGTCTCCGCCTTGCCCCAGGAGCTGCCCCAGGTAAACAAGATAGAAGTTCTGGTGATCGACGACGGCAGCAGCGATCAGACTTCCCAGATAGCCCGTGATCTGGGCGTTCACCATGTATTGCGCCTACCCCATCATGCCGGGTTGGCGACCGCGTTTAGATTAGGCCTGGAAGCCAGCCTTTCGCACGGCGCCGACATCATCGTCAACACCGACGCCGACAATCAATATCACGCCGATGATATTTACCATCTTATCCAGCCGATCCTGTCAGGAAGGGCTGAAATGGTCATCGGCGACCGAGGCGTGGGAGAGATGGAGAGCTTTTCGCCGTTCAAACGGCAGCTCCAGCGCCTGGGCAGCTGGGTGATCGGCCGGGCAGCCGGAATGAGCACTCCCGATGCAACCAGCGGATTTCGGGCGCTCAATCGAGAAGCTGCCTTGCGCACGCTGGTGCTGAGCAATTATTCCTATACTTTAGAGACGCTGATCCAGGCTGGCGCCCAGAAGATCTCGGTCGAATACGTCCCGGTGCGCACCAATCCTCAAACCAGGCCCTCCCGTTTGATGCGAAGTATTCCGCATTATCTGATCAATTCAACCGTGACGATCCTGCGCGCCTATACCATGTACCGCCCGTTGCGTGTATTTTCAGCCTTGGGTATGATCCTGATCGGCGCTGGACTCATCCCCGGGATTCGCTTCGTGTACTTCTTCTTGACCGGCACCGGCGCGGGGCATATCCAGTCGCTGATCCTTTCGGCGATCTTGCTTATCGTCGGATTCCAGGTCTTGCTGATCGGTTTGGTCGCCGATCTGATCAGCTTCAACCGCAAGATCGCCGAGGAAGCGCTCTATCGCATCAGGCGGCTGGAATTAGGGGATCAGGCGGATCGCCCCCCTCCAACCGAAGAACTTTAATCGGATGAAAGCCGGCCGAATCTTCATATTCGTGTGCGCCATACTGTGCCTGTCAACGCTCACGAGTTGCTCTTCGCTTCCCCAAATTGAACAACCGGAACAAACAGCTTATATCTTACTCAACGAAGCTACTTCAGTCGGCCAAACCTTTGCCGTCGAACAACGGGGGTTAACGGCGGTTGATTTTTACTTCAAACGAACCAACCAATCCGAAGGTCAGGTTAAATTTACGTTGAGAAACAGCCCAGAAGATCCGGCTTTGCTCGCTACTGACCTCGTGCCCATTCAAGCGATCAACAATCTTGGGTTCTACCGGTTCTCTTTCCCTCCCCTGGCGGATTCTTTCAATCATGATTACTATGCCTCACTCGAGGTCGTGGGACAGGGTAGATTGCGGGTCGGCTCAGGCTCCGCCTCCAGCTATATCGACGGTTCGCTGTATAAAGCCGACAAGCCGCAAGACGCCCAGAGTACCTTTCGACTGGCATATGCTCCAGCTCAGCTGGCGTTCGGTTTGATCCAGCTCAGCGGATCCTGGCTCATCCTGTTGGCGGCTGGGGCTTTTCTTTTCACCTTGCCAGGTTGGGGAATATTGGCCTGGTCATGGCCTGAATGGAAAGAAACCCCCGGAGCGGTGAAGCTGGCGCTTTCCGGGGGGATCAGCCTGTGTCTTTATCCATTGCTTTTTCTATGGACACACCTTGTAGGATTAAATATCGGGCTTTTCTACGCCTGGCTGCCCCCACTGCTTGGCGCGCTGCTATTGTTGTTTAAAATCCGGCCGAATATGGGCAGCCTGAGGGCAGCCTCCCTGCAAACATTTTTTCGATCTAATCTATCTTCCGTCCGGTTTAAAGCTATTTTCTCAGCCACCAACTTTGCCTATATCCTTGTAACCCTGGCGATCTTTGGAGTCAGATTTTGGGTCATCAAAGGCATCGAGGTCCCTTTATGGGGGGATTCCTACCAGCATACGGTAATCGCGCAGCTACTGGTTCAGCATAACGGCCTGTTTGAGTCCTGGCGGCCATTGGCCGACCTGAACTCGTTTACCTATCATTTCGGTTTTCACAGCCTGGTCGCTGTTTTCCATTGGCTCACTGGGTTGGCGATGCCGGCATCCACCTTGTGGGTCGGTCAGCTGCTCAATGGCCTGGCAATTCTCAGCCTGGTGCCCTTAGCGCTGAAAATTTTTGACCATCCCTGGACCGGGATAATTTCTATTACCATCGCCGGGTTGCTGCTCCCGATGCCTATGGCTTACCTTAACTGGGGGCGCTACACGCAACTTGCCGGTCAGGCTATCCTGCCAATTGCTGTGCTGCTCATCTTGAAAGTGTTTGAAAAAGAACATGTCGGCTGGCCTCTCATCATTTTAGGGTGGATCAGCTTAAGCGGACTAGCTCTAACCCATTACAGGGTTTTGTTTGTCGCGCTCGTCTTTCTACTGGTATTATTGATTGCCTCACTCCGGAAAATGAGAGTACGCGTACTATTCACCCATGCTCTGATTCTAGGCGCCGGCTCGTTCTTGCTTTTCATTCCCTGGTTCATTAATTTATTCGCCGGAAAATTGTTCGTTATCTTACAAGGCCATCTAGCGCCGAGCAGCGCGGCCGCTGCGAATTTCCTGGCGGAATATAACTCCGTCGGTGCGTTATCAAATTATCTCCCTGCGTGGGCTTGGGTCGCTCTTGTACTCTCCTTTGGCTTCCAGATCTTTCAAAAAAACAGAGACGGGATATTAATCGGGCTCTGGTGGCTGGCTAATTTCTTATTCGCAAATCCAGCGCTGATCGGTCTGCCGGGGACGGGGGCATTGAGTAATTTCGCGATATTGATTGCCACGTACATCCCGGCTGGTTTGCTCATCAGCGCTTCGATGGTCTCTTTAGCTAAATTAATGTTCGAGAAACTTGTTAGCGCCTCAAGACGATTGACACAATCGACTGCTAAGTTCACCATGATGGGGTTGCTAGTAATCCTGGCGGGGCTCTCTTTCTGGGGCACGCTGGCGAGAATTCAAGATGTGCAGATATCTTCTCACGCCCTGGTCACCCGCCCGGACCTGCGCGCGGCCAGCTGGATCCGTAACCACACCGAGCCGGATGCGCGCTTTTACGTCAACAGCTTCTTCGCCTATGGCGGAACATCGGTCGTTGGGTCGGATGGCGGTTGGTGGCTGCCGCTGTTGGCGGAAAGGGCGACAAATCTGCCCCCTTTAAATTACAGTGCGGAAAGCAGCTTCAACCCCGACTACCGGGAGCAGATTAACGGGTTGGTTGAAATAGTGCTGACTGAAGGGATCGAGGATCCCCAAGTCTACGCACAACTACGCGATCTCGGCACTACACACGTGTATTTGGGACAACTGCAAGGACGAGTGAACAACCCCAATCCGGGGTTGAACGCGGAGACGCTGGTTTCCAGCCCGCTTTACCGCCCGGTCTATCATCAGGATCAAGTCTGGATTTTCGAACTCGTCGAGCAATAACCCGGCGCACTCCTACCTCGACTGGCTGTTTCCGGTTTGGCCTCTAACAAGAAAGATGGGTCAGGATTCAAACGCCGAATTCTTATGCATAAACGACTTAAGGTTTGTTTGGTCACCCAACAGCTAGGCAGCATCATCAGCGGGATCGGGCATATCACCAGGACTATGCTGGCCCGGTTGCTGGACGATCAACATGATGTAACTGTTATTGCTCCGATCGATCAGAAGCCGGAGGGTCAATTAAACTTCCAATTCATCGGAGTCCCTAAACCCTTCGGGGCAAACTCCCAGGCGCGCTGGCTCTCGCTTAGCTGGAATTTCAAGCGGGCTCTCGAGCAGCTGGGCAACCGCCAGTTCGACCTGACTTACTTCACCGATGCCCGTGAGGCGTTTTTTTCTACTCGTTATTCGCCCGTCATCGGCATGGTTAACGATACTTATGCGGCAGAAATCAAGACGTTGGGCTACTACCGCAAGTTTTACGGCGACTGGTCAAGCCGTTGGGTGTATTACCACCTGGTACGTCAAATCGAGCGCTATACTTACCCCCGTTTATCCGCTCTGGTTACAAACAGCCAGCACACGGCGAAGTCGCTCCAAAGGATTTATGACCTGAATTCCGCAAAGATTCACGTTTGCTACTGCGGGATCGTACCCCAGGAATACACTTCGCATACTCAAGGAACTCCGCGCGCGCAGAACCTTCGCATTCTTTTCATCGGGGGCAATATGCAGCGGAAAGGCTTGCCTACCCTGCTCGAGGCGGCGCCCGCGATTCTGGCCGCCATTCCCCAAGCGGAGTTCTGGGTGATCGGAAAGGACCGCATGGAATCGGGTATGCAGGAGCTCGGCGCAAAATTGGGAATTAGTGAGCATTTCAAATTTTGGGGTCACCAACCTCATCAAGAGATCCCGAAATTTCTTAGCGAATCGGCCGTCTTTGTGCTGCCCTCCCTCACCGAAGCGTTCGGGATTGTGTTGCTTGAAGCAATGGCAGCTGGTGTACCCGTAGTCGGAACTTGCGTTGGTGGGATTCCCGAGATCATCGATCACGGTACCAACGGTCTCCTGGTGGAACCAAATAACCCCCAGGAATTAGCCAGGGCGGTCATTCAGATTCTGAGCGATCCCGAGTTAGCCAGCCAATTCCAGCAGGCCGGATTGAATACCGTTGAGAAGTTCAAGGCGGCAGACGTTATGTCTTGCAATTACCGTGTCTTTGAAACCGTCATTGATGGGGCTCGATTTCGTTGATCAGTCCACCTTTTGCAAGATTTCCAATAACCGCTGGGTTATGCTCGCTTCGCTGCAACAATCCACGAACAGCTGACGGCCGCCCTCAGCCAGGCGTTGGCGAAGCCGGATATCTTTATGCAAGGTTAAAATTGCTTCCGCCAGGGATTGTGGATCAGACGGTGGAACCAGATAGGCGGTTTCCCCATGAGTCAACAGAGCGCTGTTTGCCTGTGAGTCCGCCGCGATTACTGCCCTTTCCATAGCCAGGATCTGGTAGATCTTACCCGGAACGACCCGGCCGGCTTTCTCGCTTGTCCCAAAATGTCCCCCCAAACAGATATCCGCAGCAGCAATCTCGCCTGGCAACTGCTCGATCGGCACGGAGGCCGTGAAGGTGACATTGGACAAATTCAATTCGTGAGCCAGATGGTTGACTTTGGCGTACTCCTGCCCGCGTCCGATCAACTTAAACGAAATATTAGATTCGTACGAAATCTGCTCGGCCGCACGGACGACGCTCTCGACGCCGTGCAGCGGTTGGTAGGTACTATAATACAGGAGGTTTGTTCGGGCATCGGCCGATGGGCTCGGCTTCGGATAGAAAAGATCCTCGTTGCACCCCACCGGCAGGGAACTAAGCTTAGAACTTGGCAGGTCGAAGACACTAGTAAAAAATTCCACCTGTTGGCGGGTATCCAGCAGTACGTGGTTTGCCCGGCGGCAAGCGGTCTGATCCAGCCAGTATGCCAGTTTTCCTCTCCAAGAACCCTGGGGAAATACGTTCCTGTCGCCGGATAAAGAATCATACACCGAGATGAAGGCATCAAAGAGCACAGGCTTGGAGGATAGCAACTTCACCGGAAACATCAGTAAATGCCCAAAAAAACCAACGAAGATGAGATCGAATTGACCGAATACCAAGTGGGGCATCGACCTGAGCGCGATGACAAAACTGCTCCAGAGGAGCGACCGGGCTTGCGCTTGCGGACCGATCACCGTGACGGTCCCCAACCTTTCCAGGGCTCGCACGATGACATCGTTCCGTTGGTATGGCAGTTCTCGACCGGATAAAAATAATATTCTCATTGTGCAGCTTGATGGTCGCAAATACTTACATCGTCTTAATTAATTGGAACTCAGAGCAGGATACGCTCGCTTGCATCGACTCTTTACTTTCAGCTCGGATTTCTGAAAATCAAATCATTGTAGTAGACAACGGTTCGGTTGACAATTCCCTGTCGTCAATCAAAGCCCGGTATTCCGGAAAAATAGCGCTTATTGAAAACCAAACCAATATAGGTTTCGCGGCCGCGAGCAACCAGGGGATCGATTTTGCCTTGAGCCACGGCGCGGGATGGATCATGCTTCTCAATAACGATACCATCGTTGCCAAGGGCGCCTTTGACGAATTGGGCAAGTACATGCAGCAGCTAGGAGATTATGCCCTACTTTCCCCAATAATTTATTATTTCGATGAGCCCAAGACCATCTGGTCTGCCGGGGATAAGCAGATACTGGGCACGCTAATCACCAGCAGAAAACATACTGGTAAGTTGAATAACCCGGCGCTTCCGGAATTTTACCCGGTCGATTTTCTCAGCGGTGCCGCCTTGCTCGTGCGGAGGGATGTTTTCGAAGCAGTCGGCAAGCTCGATCCTACATACGTTATGTACGGGGAAGAGATTGATTTTTGCTGGCGAGCTCGGCAGGCCGGTTTTCGTCTGGCTTGCATTACCACGGCAGAGATAAGGCACAAGGTCTCTCAAAGCGCGAACCGGGTCAAACCGTTGGCTCGTTATTTACGCATAAGGAATCAAATTCGGTTTTACCGAAAATATTCCCGCAATGCACTGCTCCCCATCTTGTTCCTGTTCTCATCCTTACGGGCTTTATGGCTGAGCGTCGGTGATATAATCGCTCGTCGTTTCGAATTGCTCGCCCCGCTGGCCCGAGGCTGGTTTGAAGGTTGGTGGCGAAATTGAATCGTTCTCCTACGTAAAGCTCAATGGAAACTGTCGTCTGCAACCTCTGCCACAAGAATAATGCCCGCCTCCTTTACCGGCTGCCAGATTACCTCTTATCCAGGGAAGAACTTGTCACCACGTTGGTAAAGTGCCAGCATTGCGGCCTGGTTTACCAGAATCCGCGAACCGAGATCGCGGAGATGGGAGCACATTACCCACCGGAATACGAGTCCTACAATCCCGCCTCTGATAAACAGAACACTCCCTGGTTGATCAAACAAGCCGTTGAATACGGGCTCGAGAAAAGGAGCCAGTTTGTTTTCAAGCATAGACCGGCAGGCAGGCTGCTGGATATCGGCTGCGCGACCGGCGTCTTTCTTAAAAAGGCTGGCGAGCGTCAGGGCTGGGAGGTGCAGGGAGTAGAAATTAGTCCACATGCGGCCCGGATCGCTCGGGAACGATACGAACTGCAGGTCTTTACCGGCACTTTGGAGGAAGCTGAATTTCCTGCTGGCTCGTTCGACGCTGTCACGATGTGGGATGTCTTTGAGCACTTACACGACCCCCAGGGGAGCCTTAAGGAGATTAACCGCATCATGAAGCCGAAGGGGGTGCTTGTTGTCCGTGTCCCCAACTTGGATAGCTGGGATGCCCGGTTTTTCGGTCGCTATTGGGCGGGGTTGGATGCCCCCCGGCACCTGTATGTTTTCAACAGTGACACCCTGAGTCGAATGCTTGAAGCCAATGGATTCCGGTTGTTAGAACTGAGCACAAGGGGTGGAAGCTATTTAACCTTTGCGCTGAGCGTGCGTTTCTGGTTGACTGCCAGAGGGACGCAAGCGGACACAGTAAAATCGGTATACAAAATACTCACTCATCCCGCCCTGCGCCTGATTACAGCCCCATTGTTCTACATCCGGGATTTCGGATTACACGGCCCACTGCTTACCATCACCGCAGAAAAAATTATCCGTTGAAATGATTGAAATCCGCCACGAGCAGATCACCGATACTACCTCAACGCAAGACGCTTATAATCGCATTTACCGCGATCAAGGCCTTATGCAAAGGGATTCTTTCTATTTGTGGTTAATCGAACTTTTAAAACCGCAGCCTGGCAAATACCTTGCGGATATCTCCTGTGGAGAAGGGCGCTTGACTGCGCTGGCAAGAGAAAGAGGCCTGCACGCATTGGGAGTGGACTTCGCCTTCGAGGGAGTCCTGATTGGCTCGAAGGATTCGCCCGCCTCCGATTGGGTCGTTGGAGATGGAGAAGCGTTACCGCTGGCGGAATCTTCTCTGGACTACGTGACCCATATCGGCAGCTTAGAGCACTATATCCATCCGGAGCGAGGTGTTCGGGAGATTTCAAGGGTGCTCAAACCGGAGGGGAGAGCTTGTATCTTGCTCCCGAACGCGTTCGGGCTTCTGGGTAACATTCTCAACGTTCTGCGGAAAGGGGACGTCCACGACGATGGGCAGCCCCTCCAGCGCTATGGGACCCGTAATTATTGGGAATCGTTGCTGGCGGCCAATGGTTTGGAAACCATAAAAAGGGTCGGTTACAGTGAAGTGAACTTCCCCCGCACCACACAAGATATGGGCTGGTGGCTGAGCAGGCCTAAGAAGATCATTCGATTAGCCCTTTCAGCTCTGATCCCGCTTAACTTCACCAATCATTTCGTCTTCATTTGCCGCCGTGTTTAATTCCTTGAAACCGAGAATCCAATCCATACTGGCGAGGTTGTCATCCCCCAAGGGCAGTACTTTTCAGAAACTGATCACTGTCATCCCTCTCTTGATCGCGGCAGTGGTCCTGGGCTACCTGGTTTATCAACAAAGGGAGCTCTTGTTTGCGCAGACCTGGCGCTTCCGCTGGGATGCGCTGGTCATCTCCTTCCTGATTTTTAGCCTCGCCTTGCTGATCGCCGCGCTGACCTGGGCTTGGATCATGAACTCCGTCGGTCAGCGAGTTTCTTATTTAAGGCATATCCGCTATTACTGCATTTCAAATTTATCCAAACGCATCCCTGGCACGGTCTGGTACATTGCTAATCGGGCGCAGCTCTATAAAGAGCAAGGCATCAGCAGAAGGATCACCTCCCTGGCAAGCGGCTTAGAGCTGGCAGTATTCATCTTGTCGGGGGTCCTTGTCAGCGCATTGTTTGCCATCCCGATAGTCCTGCAGTACCGCTTCAGTCTTTGGGTTTTGGCCCTCATACTAGCCGCCGGCGTCATCTTTCTCCATCCGGCTGTGGTAAAAAGGGTGTTCTCGGCACTAAATATTGAGGCGCCTGCCATCCAATACCGCAATCTTCTTGGCTGGATCCTGGCGTATTCGGTAGTTTGGGCATTGGGTGGTATCGTCCTGTATGCCTTCAGCGCAGCGTTAACGCCCATCCCAATCAGGAATATTTCTTACGTCATCGGCAGCTGGGTATTCGTCGGCGTCCTCTCGACCGCATTTTTTTTCTCCCCCAGCAATTTCGGAGTCACAGAGGTAGGTTTGAGCTTGCTGTTGTCCAATATCATGCCGGCCCCAACGGCTGTGGTTATTACAATCATCACTCGTATTGGATTAATTATATACGAGCTATTTTGGGCGCTCGTCCTCTATGGGATTAAAGTTCCGGCCGGAAAGCAATGACCAAGGAACGACCAATGGAGGCTGAAACTCCAGGAAATTTTCCAAAATATTGGTGTAAAAACCAATTCGAACGATGGATCTCGGTGATTTCAGGGAATTAACCCATAAGTATTACTGCAAGAAGGGTGTTTATCCGCAGGATTACCCATGTGTGGTATTGAGTTGTGCTCGAATCTCTGCCATAATTTGTTCAAATCTATTATCTTGTCCTTGGACCAGGAGGTTTGAATGAAAGCTTTACGTGTCTTGTTAATTTTGGCTATCGCTCTTGTCGCTTTAGGAGCCAGCCAGTCATCGGTTTCTGCACTGGCATACACCTACACATCCGGTTTCCAGGTACAAAACCTGGAGTCCGGGGCATCCACCGTCGGTATTACTTTCTACAACCAGGATGGCACGACGGCAGGTGTGATCAGCGACACCATTCCAGGCAGTGGTTCTAAGACCTACTTCCCACTGACCTCTGTTCCCGATGGGTTCAACGGTTCGGCAGTTATCTCAGCCACTACCCAGGTTGCTGCCGTCAGCAACGTCCTGGGCAATAACGGTGCTGCTGCCGCCTCTTACGTGGCCTCCTCCGGAGGCAGCACCGAAGTGCTTCTGCCTCTCTTGATGCAAAACAACTCCGGCTATAACACCTGGTTCTCCGTCCAGAATACCGGCACCGGCGACGCCAGTGTTACCGTGAACTACAGTGACGGCACCACCGCGAATGCAACGATCCCCGAGGGCGCTGCTAATACCTTCGACCAGTCTCTCGAGACCCACACCGCCAAAGTCTTCTCGGCGACCATCACCAGCGATAAACCCGTCGCCGCGGCCGTGATCGAAGAAAGCTCGAGCGTAATGTTCGCCTACAGCGGCTTCAACAGCGGCAGCACCGAACCAGTCTTACCGCTGATCAATGCCAATAATAGCGGCTACGTTACCGGCGTCCAGATCCAAAACGCGGGTACCTCTTCGACCTCGGTTACCTTGAGTTACACACCTTCTACGGCTGGCACCGCCTGCACCGAAACGCAGTCCATCCCTGCCGGTCAATCGAAGACCTTCGCCTTGGGCGCCTTCGCTGGCTCCCCTCCCGGTGGAGCGACCACGAATTGCGTCGGTGGGCAGAAGTTCGTCGGTGGCGCTCAAGTGACGGGTAATTCGAACAACCAGGACCTGGTTGCGATCGTCAACCAGCTCAAGTCTGGCGTCAATGGTGAGGCTTATGGCAGCTTCGATCCTGCCAACGCCACCTCGACGGTTGTGCTCCCCTTGATCATGGACCGCAACGGCGGCTACTTCACCGGCTTCAACGTCATGAACGTCGGTGGTTCCTCGACATCGGTTACCTGTAACTTCACCGGCACCACCTATTCCGTCTCCAAGACGTTGGCTGCGGGCGAAGCCCTGAACGATCTTCAGATGAACAAAATCGCCAGCAGCTATGTTGGTTCGGCGACCTGCACGGCTGGTAGCGGCGGCTCGATTGTCGCTGTGGTCAATGAGCTTGGCGGCAGCTCAACCGCCGATCAGCTCCTGGTTTACGAGGGGATCACCCCGTAAATTAGCGACAATTCTAATAATCGTATAAAATATAAGGGGCGACGATCGTCGCCCCTTATATTTGTGTTACCGAAGAGCTCATCATAGGGGAGACCTATGAAACAAATCGCCCTGTTCTTAACTTTGATAATCTTCCTGAGCGCCTGTTCCAGCCCAACCCCGGTTGCAACCTCTGCCCCGCAAGAACCCCAATCAACCGGGACTTCGCAGGCAGCCTATCCCCCTCCGGACTTAGAATCTGGATCAGCCTACCCGGCTCCAACTGCGGTCCCTCAATCTGCTTACCCGGAACCCCAGGGTGAAGCGCCAACAGCTCAACCCCTCGTCTCACCGACTGCATTGCCCGAACCAAAATCGGATTCAGGTCACGTCACCGGTACGCTGCTCCAGAATGGCGAACCCGCCAGGAACGCGATCCTCTACCTGGCAGAGGTGATCGAAGATGATCAGGGGCAAGAACGTGTCGCCTCTTATGATCGAGTCAATTCCCCGAAGTCGGTCACCGATAGCCAGGGAACCTTCGCTTTTACCGATATTCCACCAGGAAAATATGGGCTGGTTCTCGATGTGGTGGTCAGCTCTTATCTCTTATTAGACCCGGAGACTGGCGAACAATTTCTTTTCACCGTCAAAGGCGGCGAAGTAACCGCTCTGGGTGAAATGGATCACGAAGACCTGCCGATTCCTTGAGCTAACGAACGACCGGAAAAACGACGGTATAGATCGCCTGGTATTCCAGGACTCGATCCGTTGGCTCGCCGTCCAAGTTACCCCCAACGAGATAAAGTTTCGTTTCCGCGTGCACCAGACCTAGATCGGAGAGATCCTCCGTCCGCGGTTCCTCGAGCGCTTCCCAGCTATCCAGGGAAGGGGAGTATTTAATGGCCGGAACAGGTTGTCGATCTTCGCTAACCCCTCCAAATACGTAGACGATATCGGCCAGGCTGGATACGCCCATCTGAGCCCGTCCCTCAGGCATCGGCTCGGCTTCATTCCAGGGATTCAACTCGCCGCCTTCCAGATCGGGTTGGTAAACCTCGTTCACCTCCAGCGTTTTTTCACCATTGGTGCCGCCAATAACATAAATATTGCCGCCCGCGACTGCTGCGCCGGCGTAAGCTCGCGCTGTAGGCATTGGCGAAGCATTTGCATCCCACTCGTCCAAGTCCGGATCGTAGACCAACACGGTTCCCAGGTAATTCTCCCCATCCCATCCACCAAAGATATAAATTTTCCCTTCAAATGGAGCCAACGCATAACCACAAAGCGGGCCTGGTAAGGGAGCGCCGTTCTCCCAGGTATCCTTACGAGGGTCGTAGATCTCAAGAAGGTCAGTTGGCTGGCTGTCATTCCCACATCCGCCAGGGACGTAGATTTTTCCACCTAGCACCGCAGCCTGGGCGTCCTTGACTGCTGTAGGCTTGGGATGCATGGTGTTCCATGAATTCGTTTCCAAATTAAATCGCAGAACGGAACCAGTAACTTCCTGCGGAGATTTTCCCCCAATGGAAAAAATACTGTTTTCAAAAGCTGCGACTGCAGACCCCTGGCTGGGAACCGGCAGTGAACTCAGTTCGCGCCAACGAGGCACGATTTGTACCGCATTCCCTTCATCGCCAGGCGATACCGGGTTCGCCTGGCGCGAGATGAACAGGGAGATAACGACCACGAGAGCTACAAGCAATATCCCTATTAACACTGTCCAGGAAGGGGTTAATCCGGCCTTCCTCGGGCGCTCAGCCAGGGCACCTGTTCCAGTATTGAGGTTGCCGTCACCAGGTTTAACGGTCATGCCCTCACCATCCGGTGATGTGATCGGCTCGACCAAACCCGCGCTGACAGCGTACATCGCCGCCTCAGTTCGCGAAGCGACTCCAATCTTGGCAAAAATATTGCGCAAGTGGACTTTTACGGTATTGGAACTGATATACAAATCACGAGCGATTTCTTTATTACTTGCACCGGTTGCGACCAAGTGCAGGATCTCTCGCTCACGATCGCTCAACTCATTGATATCTGGCATGAAAAGATCTGGATCATTCGTGACGGCGAACGCACAGACAAAATCACATCATCAATCCAGGATTAGCTCCAGCAAGTTTGATATACGCGATGGAAAACAAAATTTACCTTGTTCAAGTCCCGTAGATTATAACATTGGGCAATCACGGGCTCTGAGTTTGAGTGAAAAAAAGCGCTTTCCCTTGACGGGTAGAAGTGATAGATTTATTATCATCCCCGAACACATCATACTTGATCTTTATACCTGGTAATCAAGCGCAGGTGTCCATGCCAATCCAAACGTTGATTCTCGGTGTTCTGATTTCTACTCTCTACGGTTCGCTGTTCCACCTGTGGCGCGGCGGCAGCCTGGCGCGGTTGATCCTGTATCTGGTGTTAGGCTGGCTCGGATTTTGGGCAGGACACGTGCTGGCGAACTTCTGGGGCTGGACGTTCGCCAGCCTGGGTACGCTTCGACTTGGAGCTGCCACGGTCGGCAGTTTCTTGTTCCTGGCGATCGGTTATTGGTTGAGCCTAGTCGAAATAGATACTTCCAGCAAATGAAAAAAATCCCCGGAACCGGGGATTTTTTACTATCAGGATTTAAACACTTGGGTGAGTAAAGGGGGTGTCTGATCAAGCGAAACCCGACCAGATATCCCCACATCACCGACGGACTGCGTAATTCCTAACTGTGACCTGCAAAGACCTGTGAACATGCCATCCTAATGCTCGGAGCTGCAAAGAC
>CAYNWK010000113.1:0-13970 GCA_964400875.1 uncultured Anaerolineaceae bacterium
TACAAGCGGGTTTGATACCAAATTCCGAGTTCGGCCAGTGAACCCGGATAACTTCCGTGGCGGTCGTGATAACGGAGAATGGCCTGGTTGATCGCCTCAGCGCGCCGGGCGGTGACCGCCGACGCCCGAAGCTCCGATGGGAATACAATAAATATCAAGAAGAACGATAAAACGACCAGGGCAGCAAACCAAGCGGCGACCTGGAGGCTGTCCGGTCTCTCGATACCGATATAAATGGCCGCAATGATGCCGATCAGGATGATGACGGGCAATATAACTGCTATGCCCAGCCCGTCGGTGATGCCATCCCACAACAAAGTGTCATACAAGTGGAAGACAATCCCCCCTAGAGGGAGCGTGGACAGCGCCAAATACACCCCACGCAGATACCAGGGGTTTTGAACGGCTAAACCCGAGGCTAACAAGTTGGCCGCCAGCAGCAGGGCGACCCCGCTCCAGATTTCCTTCATAGGCACCCGTGCGCCATTGACCAAAGGATGAGTTTCGGGAACCAACACCAGGGCAGCCGTTACTGCAAAGGCAACCAGCAAGGATACCACTCGCGACCACCGCCAGGAGAGCGCTTTCCAGATTACCGCCGAGGCAACACCGACCAACGCGAGGAAGAAGTAGTACACATTCGCCAGCAAGGTGAACAAGGCAAAAAGGACGGTAAGCACCAGGAAAACCGGGACACCGACCGCGACGGCAAATTTCTGTCTCCAAAAATCCGGATTCAAGAGCAGATAGATAAGCACAGCCAGGGCAATCGAGAGCAAAGGCATCGTTAGGCAGAGCAAAGTAGCGAAAAACTGAGAGTACGCCTCTGTGCTGTTAGGATAGCCCAAGAGAATCACACCCCCCAGCGCCACGATGAGAGCGATCAACCAGAAGAACCGCCTGGCTGTTCGCCCTTGCGCCTGCCAAAGCCGCCGCAGGAAAAATACCGTGAACAGCAAGACCAAGGCGATGAAACCGCCGAGCAGATAATGGTTTCGCGCGATAGAATTCACGTTAACGCCCCTCCCGGCGATTGACCCCATCCGAAGCCTTACGGATTTTCATTTCAAAAGAGATTTAACGCTGTATATATCGTTTATCGTCATATCGAGTATAGCAAAAATACCTTTTTTGTCAATCGGATTAAAGCCACGCGGTCTATTCGAAGACCGCGATCTGCCGAAGCCGAAAATGTATACCTTTAACGTGAAAGGCGCAGTTAAGGATGTCGAAGGAACAGGACCAAACGATCGCAAAGTTGCTGGAAACGGTGAACACCATCGCCGTCGTCGGGCTGTCCTCGAAGAAAGCGCGCGCCGGCTATTATGTCCCGGCATACCTGCAGAAACACGGCTACCGGATTATCCCGGTCAACCCATATCTGGAGGAAGCGCTGGGGGAAAAAGCTTACGCCGAGCTGGCGGAAATCCCCGATCCGGTTGACCTGGTGCTGCTCTTCCGGCGCAGCGAGGATGTCCCACCTTTCGTCGAGCAGGCGATCGCCATCGGCGCGGACGCAGTCTGGATGCAGCTGGGGATCGCCAACGAAGCGGCCGCTGAAAAAGCTAGGGCAGCAGGGTTGGACGTGGTGATGGACGCCTGCATGCTGGTAGAACACGCTCGTCGAAGATGAGATGCGGTTGTTTTTTTAGATTATTTAAGGGGGATTATCCAGACGCCAGCATCAACCGCGCTGCTTCCCGGCCGATCTCCACCGCAAAATTCGTACCCCGGTCCCAAGGATAGACCTGGCTCATGCTGGCGAAATACAAACCCGGAATCGGTGTGGGTATCGAGGGGATTTTGCGCGAGTGGTTCACCAGCGGCACCGGTTGGGCATACTTCGTACGGAACAACCAGGTCTTGCGCACCCAATCAGGAGAAAAGCGCGGGTTGATGCGAGAAAGCGCAGGCAGAAAGCGCTCGAGCAGCTCTTCTTTGGTCAGCCGAAAATATTCGTGATCGGGTTCCAGGTAATCGCCGCAGTAGACGATGTGCTCGCCCCCAAAATATTCTGGTGAGAGAAAATTGGTATGCTCCACCAGAGCCAGGAAAGGGAATCCGGCCGCTTTGGGGATATTGTACCAGTAGTAGCCCTGCTCGGAGAGCTGCTGTTGGAGCGATAACACCAGCACGACCGCCCCCATGCTCTTCAAGGAGAGCAGGCCACTCAGGTATTCATCCGGCAGGGACGGCGCCAATTTGGCCAGGAGCCCGGGGGAAGTAGTCGCCAGACAAGCGTCGAAACGGCGCTTCCCAGCCCCTACCTCCACCTTCAATCCGTCGTCGTCAGTGGGCGTGATGCGCTCGACCGGCGTAGACAGGCGGATCTCGACGCCCATTTTTTGCAAACGCTCCGCAAAACGATCGGCAAACGCCTGGAAACCGCCTTTGAAAGTGCCCAGGCGAGTGCTGCGCGCCTTGAGGCGCGCCCACATCCAGGCCATGTTGACTTCCTGGTAGTGCGGTCCAAACTTGCCCACCATCAACGGCTGCCACATGAGCTCGTAGACTCGCTCCCCGGCCCACCTGCGCATCCATTCATCCACGGTGGTTTTTTCCAGGGCCTTCCAGTTGTTGGTCAAGCGCAGGTACAGCCCCACCAGGCCGAAGCGCGCTTTGTCGATCCCCCAACCCAGGCCTGGGAACATCAGCGCAGCCGGGATCGAGTCGAACGGATAGAAGTTGCCCTGATGATACATCACCGTGTACGGGCGGCGAAAGATCACGTCATCGCGCCAGCCGAGCTCCTCGATCAGGCCCAAGATGTGGCGGTCCGTGGCGAACCAGTGGTGGTAGAACTTTTCCACGGTCCATTCCCAATCCGGCTCTTTGAACCCGCTGGCCAGGCCGCCCACGTAGTCGGCAGCTTCATAGATGGTGACCTTTTTTCCAGCCCGGACGAGATCGTAAGCGGCCGCCATGCCGCCGATGCCAGCGCCGACAATGGCCACCGTGTCACCTGGCTTCACCGGCCGGGCTCCTCGAGCTGTTTAGCCAGCTCCACCTGGTCTACGGCGCGCTCCCACTGAACGCCTTCACGCGCCAGGTAATAAGCGCCCAACGCCGTGATCGGCACCCACAAGGCGACGTGCAGCACCAGCGTATAACCTGCGGCCAGAGCCTGGCTTACCCCGTAGGCCACCAGCACAGCGATACCCGGGGCATCGAAGGTGCCGACGTAGCCCGGCGCCGAGGGGATGGTGGTCGCCAGGTTGACGATGCCGTTCATCAGCATCAAGGCGAAGAAGCTGACCTCGAAGGGGAAGGCGTGCATGACGAACCAGTATTTGCCGGTCTCCAGCAGCCAGATGGCCACGGAGGTGAGGAAAACCATCAGAGCCTCGCGCGGCGAACGCAGGGATTCAAGCCCACCCAAGAAGCGCATAGAGAGGTCCAAGGCCTGCTCGCGAAAACGCCCCGGCACGAGCGCCTTGATCAATCGGGAGACCGCCTGTTCGGCCCGTTCCGGGAACATGGCAGCCAGTAAAAAAACCGCCAGCACGCCCAAGAAAGCCCCCGCCCCCCAGATCGCCAGGGTCTGGATGTCCCCGACAAACCCGGAATTGGCGGTTAACTGCGCCAGTTCGGGCAAGTTCAAGAACACGAACGCGAGCATGACCACGCCATCGAAGACACGCTCGACGATGATGGTGGCCAGGGAGGCCGATATCGGCACCGCCTCCCGCCGTTTCAAAACTACTGCGCGCAACACCTCGCCAGCGCGCGCCGGGTAGATGTTATTGCCCATATAACCAATGGCGACGATGGGGAACATCGTACCGGTGGAAATGGATTTCACCGGGCGGAGCAGGTAGTGCCAGCGCCAAGCGCGCACCCAGACGCCCAGGAAATATACCGCCACGCCGGGGAGCAACCACCAGTAATTCGCCCCTTGCAGCGCACCCCACAAATCTCCCAGGTGCAAACCGCGCAAGGCCAGGTATAAAAAGATCAGGCTGATGGCGACACCAGCCCAGAACTGCCAGCGTTTCATCCCGCCGATTCTACCACTCAACCCCATCCGACCGTGAAAAGCAGCCTGGCATTTTGGAAAAGCCGGGGTGTTCCACACAGGCTGCAGCCTCAGTGAGACACCCCAAACACCCCCACTTCCCCGGAGAACTGCGTAACTCCTATGAGTATAATATTGCTATGAACGTCCGCAGAGCGGTTTTCTATCTGCTGGGCCTGGGGGTGATCCTGGGGGCGGGTTACGCTTACCTGTTCCTCACCCCGAAGCTGGTTGCAATCACGCCGGCCCAGGACTCGGTGGATATCCCCCCCGGAACTGCGCTGCGCCTGCAATTCTCACGACCCATGCAGCCGGGCTCTGTGGAAGATCGCTTGACGATCGAACCCGAGACGCCGGGCGACTTCACGTGGGAGGGCGACACCCTGGTGTTCAAGCCCGCGCAGAACTGGCCCGCCGGCGCTACCATCACCGTGCGCCTGGCGTCCGGCGCCCAGTCGCAATTCCTGGTTCCCCTGCCGCTGTTGGGGACGCGCGCCTGGACGTTCACGGTGAGCAGCCCGCGGCTGGTTTACCTGTGGCCTTCCGCCGGACAAGCCGACCTGTACGCGCTCGATCCGCTCAGCGGGGATGTCGAGCGGCTGACCAGCTCACCGTTTGGCGTGCTCGATTTCAGCATCACCCCGGACGGACAGGCGATCTACTTCAGCCAGCGCAACGCCCGCGGCGGCAGCGACCTCCAGCGCCTGGACCGGGTCCCCGGCGCGGGCCTGGGTGCCCAGCCGATCCCCTTGCTGGCTTGCCCTCAAGCGATCTGCCGCAACCCGCAGCGCTCTCCGGATGGCGAGTTCGTCGCCTTCGAGCGCCAGCCGCTGCCGGGAAGAGAGGAAGACCTCATCCCCCAGGTCTACCTGCTCACCCTTCCAGAGTTTACGGAAGCGGGCGACTCCGGCACAGCCGAAAAACCGGCGGGCGACCCGACCCATCCCACCAGGCTGCCGTCGTGGTCCGCGGACGGGTGGTTAGCTTATTACGACGCGGCCGAGATGGCTTTCATACTCAGCGACCCGCGCGGCGGAGAGAGGGCGGCCTTCCCTAACGAGACCGGTGAACCAGGCGCATGGGCGCCTGACGGGAGCTATTTCGTCGCCCCGGAGGTGGAATTCATTTCAGCAGGGAGCGAGGCCGGACTGCAGAACCAACAGGATTTAACCGCCAGCTATTTGATCCGTTTCGACCGCCCTGACGGGAGCAGCCGGCGGATCAGCCAGGGACCGTTCGTGGACGACAGCCTGCCGGCTTTTTCCCCGGATGGTGAGAGCCTGGTCTTCGCCCGGCGCTACCTGGACGTCGCCCGCTGGACTCCTGGCAGGCAGATCTGGACGATGCGTCCCGACGGCAGCGGGGCCCAGGCGGTAACCGATGACCCGTTCATCGGGCACTCGGCCATAACCTGGAGCCCCGGAGGAGACACGCTGGCTTTCGTACGCTACAACCAGGCTGCCTTTACCAACCCGCCCGAACTATGGATGGTGAACGCAGACGGGAGCGATCCCGTCCAACTTGTGATCGGAGGTTACGATCCGCAATGGCTACCCTGATAGAAACCGGCCAGCAGGCCCCCTCATTCAGCCTGCCCGACCTGAACGGGAACGTGCACGCGCTGGGCGATTATCGCGGGCAGGTCGTGGTAATCAACTTCTGGTCCGCCGAATGCCCCTGGGCCGAGCGCGCCGACCAGGAGATCCTGCCGATGCTGGAAAAGTGGGGCGAGCAGGTGATCCTGCTCGCCATCGCTGCGAACGCGAACGAACCGGTGGATCTCCTGAAAAAGGTCGCCGCAGAACGCGGCCTGCCGGTCGTGCTGCGCGATGAAGACCAGCGCGTCGCCGACTTATATGGGGCCAAGACGACCCCGCACCTGTTCGTGGTCGATTCGCAGGGCGTCTTGCGCTACCAGGGGGCCCTCAACGACGTTACCTTCCGCCAGCGCGAGCCAACCCGCCCCTATTTACAAGATGCCATGCGCGCCGTGCTCGCCGGGCGGGAACCCGACCCCGCGGAAACCCCGTCTTATGGGTGTACGCTGGTGCGCCACGCGCCTTAAATTCGAATGGCAACCGCTTATTTTGAAAAAGCTCCTCAGAAAGGAGGGTAAGGTCAAATGCCGGCAATTAGCAACACCGTCTTGATAATCTTGGGCGGAGTGGTCGTTCTCGTCGTGATCGGCGCGGTGATCTTCTGGCGCGCCCGCTCGGAGTACACCATCACCAAGCCGCCCCAGGCTCCCACCCCGACCAAACGCCAGCGGCCACTGCCGGAACCGATGGAGATCGACTTCCCGGCTTACGAGGACCGGATCAACCCCCATATCGCCGATGAAGGCTACTCTTCCCAATTACAAACCGCCGGATACAACATCCGCATCGAACAGGTGGGCAACCAGACGCGCTTTGTGGTCAACGGGGTAAACTACCTCAGCCTGGAGAACATCCCCGAAGGCGAGCTGCGCCAGATGACGCAAAAATTGATGGATAAAACCTTCACCCTGGACCGGCTGGGGGATAGGGGGGAAACGCTGCGCCAGGTGAAGACCGGCAACCAAACGACGCTGGAAGCGCGCAGCCCGGATTACACCATCAGCATCCAACGAGAAGGCAAACAGACCCGCTATATCGTCAACGGCCTGACCTATGAGGCGATCAAAGACATCCCGGACCTGTCGATGAGCCGCCGGGCTGACGAACTGCAAAAGATGATGCTTTAAGCTGACCGGCGGGCGGCCAATTCCTGCGGCAGCAAGCAGTGGTAGATGAAGTCGTTCACCGGTACGGGCACCCCGGCTGCGCTCCCCAGGCGCGCAACCGCGCCGTTTTGCGTTTCCAGCTCCGAAGGAACCCCGGCGATGATATCCCGCTGCATGGAGGCTGTCGCCTGCTCCGGTAAATTATCGACGAAGGCCATGGTCTTCTCAACCACTTCCTCCGCCAGATCAACGCCGCGCGCGCGAGCCACCGCTTCGATCTCGCGCATCGCCTCCGCCAGCAGCGCGCGCGTGCCCTCCAGCGACCGCATGGCGCCGGCCGGGACACGCGTCACCGCGCCCAGCCCGCTGAACGCAGCGATGAACAAGAACTTTTCCCACATGGCAGCCTGGATATCCTCCGGGGTCTCCGCCCAGACGCCAGCGCGCTCGAAAAGTTCGCGCAACTGCGCGGCGCGCATGGAGACGCCTCCGGCTAGCTCGCCAAAGGCGATATGCGGCTTGATCCCGGCGTGGCGGATCTGCCCCGGCGCCTGGATGTAGCTGACGATATGGCACAAGCCGCCCAGGACGCGCGCCTCGCCCAGCACCCTGGACAATTCCCCAGGAGCATCGACGCCGTTCTGCAGGGGAACCACGAACGTGTCCGGACCGACCATTGGCCCCATGGCCTGGGCGGCGCCCGGCACCTGCCAGGCTTTCACCGCAACCAGCACCACGTCGACCTCGCCGATCTCGGCTGGATCGGCGGAGGCCTGGACAGGCTGAACGTGAAAATCTCCCTCCAGGCTGCCCACCTGCAAACCGGTGTCCCGCAGCGCGGCGAGATGATCGCCCCGGGCGATGAAACCCACTTGCAGGCCCGGCTCACCCTCGGCCAATTTTGCAAGCCGCCCGCCAAAATAACCGCCCACGCCGCCGGCGCCGAACACACAAATACGCATGTCAACCTCCACGTTGATGCCCGCACCCCCGTTCCAGGGGAGCTTTGAAGACTTGCTGAAGCGTTAAACCCGCATTATCCGCACAGAAATTGTATCCGATCGCCAGCTTTGGGGAGGAAATATCCTTTTATTGTGGGGTTTTTCACTTACCGGGGGATTTGGCATTATACCCATTATCGGGTAGAATCACGCTGACTTACCCAGCCAGCAGACCTTGTCGAGGTTGATCTCCATTCTTCTAACGCTTTGAAGCGACGGTCCGCAGGCAAACAACGAGGTCAAATGAGCATGAGCGATAAAGATTCTGCCCAGAACGTGATCGACTCTTACCGCAAAAAGCGCCAACAAACCACGCCCTTTTTGATCGGCGGTATTGCCATTCTGCTGGTCGCCATCGGCATCGTCGTCCTGGTGGTCTGGCTGACGGGACCCAACCGGCCGGCGATTTCCTTCTTCGCCACCGAGACGCCCACCCCGACCGCAACAGCCACGGAGACGGCGACGGCGACCGCCTCTCCAACAGCCACCGAGACCCCCATCCCGACGGAAACTCCCACGAATACCCCCACCGCCACGGCATCCGGACCGTTCGTTTACGAAATCCAGGAGGGCGATACGTTAGAGAGCATCGCCGCACAATTCGGCGTTGACGTTCTCGTGCTCATGGAACTCAACAACTTGACTTTTGAAAGCATCATCCGGGTTGGCGACGAAATCCTGGTCCCGCCGCCCGGACTGGAACTGCCCACTGCCACGCCGCTCCCTGAGGGGGCGACCGGCACCATCGAATACCGCGTGCAGACCGGCGACAGCCTGGAAGGCATCGCCACAAGGTTCAACAGCACGGTGGATGCTATCCTGGACGCCAACGAAGACCTGGAAAATGAAAACGAGATTTTCGTTGGACAAATCTTGATCGTGCCGGTGAACATCGCCACCCCGGTCCCGACCAACACTCCAGGCCCGGCGGCAACCCTGACCGTCCAGACGGCCGAGGCCGCTACGGAAGAAGCCACCCCCACCCCGTAAGTTTGCGAGCGAATTAATATTTGGGGCTGCCGATAGATATCCATCGGCAGCCCTTTTTTAGGTCAAAGGGAGGTAGGCGCGATCCGCGCCCGCCCACAAAACCCTCTGGCCTTAGTTATCTGGCAGAGCCTGGCTGGCTGCCTCGATGCGCGCCAGGATCTCGGCAGCTTCGGCATCACCAGCCAGATGCACCCGCCCGTCGAAGTCCACGTGAGTGGGGATCAACTCGAAACCCTTGAAATTGATCCCTTCGAAGGTAACCCTCAAGATGACCCCTTGCTGGTGGTCAACGGCCCAGTTCTGGTCGAAAACGAAGTTGCCCAACCCGTAAAAAACGGGCGTCCCGGCGATCTCCTGCACCGCCTGGACGACGTGTGTATGGTTACCGACGACCAGGTCGGCTCCGGCATCCACTGCGACCTGGGCCAGCTGGCGCTGGGAATAGTTCGGCAGGGGCACATCCTCGGGACCCCAGTGCGGCATGGCAATCACTACGTCCGAGACCTGGCGGGCTTCGGCGATGGCGGCGCGCAGGCTGGCTTCGTCCAGGACGGCGATCCCCGGCGAGGTTTCACCGGCGAAGGCGAGCGGCTCGATCTGGCCCAGGGAAACGATCCCGAAACGCACCCCATTGGCTTCCACCACCACCGGCTGAGCGGCCGCGGCCAGATCCTGACCGGCGCCCACCGGAACGATCCCGGCGCTCTCCAGGTTCGCCAGGGTATCGAAAAATGCCCGGTCGCCGCAGTTGCTCAATCCGCAGTTTTTGATGTGGTTGGTAGCCACGCTCATCACGTCGAAGCCGGCGCGGGCCAGGGCGGCGGCATTTTCCGACCCGCCGACCAGGACATAGGTGGAGACGCAGCCGGTACGCGGCGGGTAATCGCTGATCGTCGCGTTGAGCGTACCCACCGCCAGGTCCGCTGCTTGAATGAGATCCAGCACTTCGGCGTAGGGGTAATCCGGGTCGCCGCGTTCATCGATAGCGGCCTGTACACAGCGGGCCGGGACGATCACGCCGGTGAAAAGCAAGGTGGTCAGCGGAGGAGCGGTAGCAGGTGTCGTCTCCGTTGGCATCGGAGCCGCTGTTGGAGATGGTGAGGGGGTGAGGGTATAGGGAAGCGGTGAAGCGGTGAAGGCTGGAGGGGATGGAGAGGCGGTAAAAGGGATAGGGGAGAGGGGAAGAGCATTCGTTGAGGCCGGCCTATTGGCGGGCGCGAGGGGCGAGGTCCGCGTTGAGGATCCGGCTGAAGCGGGGGAACAGGCGCCGAGCAAGACCAGTGCGGCAAGCAGTAGGCTGGAAAGGTGAAATTTGGGCAAGCTTCAGGCTCCCAGGGCGGCGTTGATTTCAGCCCGGACGTCTGCGTCGCCCTCCCGTTCGAGGGCCTTCTGCAGGGCTTGGCGGGCACCTTCCCCGCCGATCCGGCCCAGCGCCCAGGCGGCGTGACCCCGGACAAGCGCTTCGGGATCGGTCAACATGGCGCGTTCCAGGACCGGCGCAGCCATGGGATCGCCCGCATTACCCAGGGCGACGGCGACGTTGCGCAAATAGCCTCGCCGTTTGGGCCGTTTGACCGGGCTGCCTTTGAACTTGCGGTTGAAATCTTCGGGGGTGAGAGAGAGCTCGGCGATCAGGTCCGGTCGGGGCAGGCCCGGGCGCGGCGCGAAACCCTCGTCGCCGCCCGGTTCGGCAAAACGCAGGTTCCAGGGGCAGACCTGCTGGCAAACGTCGCAGCCGAAAACCCAGTCTCCCATCTGCGGGCGCAGCGCTCGGGGGATGGACCCTTTGAGCTCGATGGTCAGGTACGAGATACAGCGCCGGGCGTCGATGGTCCGGTCGGGCAGGATGCAGGCGGTCGGACAGGCTTCCAGGCAGCGGGTGCACGAGCCGCAATGATCGGTGCGCATGGGCTCATCGGGTTCGAGTTCAAGACCTAGAAGCACCTCCGCCAGCAGGTAGTAAGAACCTTTTTCAGGATTGATCAGGCAGGTGTTCTTACCGATCCAGCCCAGCCCGGCTCGTTGAGCGAGCTCGCGCTCCAGGATCGGGCCGGTGTCCGTGTACCAGCGATTTGGCACCGGCTCGCCGACGCACCCCTCGATGAAGGCGACCAGATCGTGCAGTCGTTCAGGCAGGACTTCGTGGTAATCCTCACCCCAGGCGTACGAGGCCAGCCGCCCAGCCGGCGCGCCGCCATTTTCGAAAGCGGAATCTACGCGGTCATCGACCAGCTCGGGCGATGGGTAGCGCACCCCCATGACCAAAATCGATCGGCATTCGGGCAGGATCGCGCGCGGGTCGGCGCGACGACGGCGGGCGCGCTCCGTAGCCAGGTAGCCCATCTCACCATGACGCCCGGCGGATAACCAGCCGGTGTAAGCGTCCAGGTGCCGCGGCGGGTCCGGGGTGGTAAAGCCAACCAGCTCGAACCCGAGGCGCTGCGCTTCGGCGCGGATCAGCTCCTTCAAAGCGTTCTCTTTCAAAGTCACAGGCGCATTGTAGCAGAAAAAAAGCGCCGGCAGCGAATACGGCTACCGGCGCTTTTGGTCTGTTTTAGCGAGGCCAGCGGCAGGGTAAGTTCTCGCTGACCTCACGAATCGGCTATGGGCAATCCAGGGTAAAGGTCACCTGATCGGAGATCACGTCGTTCGGCTCCGTCACGTGCAGCTGCGCCCACCCGTCCACGGAATCCGAGATATCCAGAACATAGTTCACGTTATGCGTACCCGCATCGAAAGCCACGGTGAAGGGGTCAGGCAGATCGTAGGTGAACCCGGAGGTATCCGATCCGGCTTCCAGCTGGTAGGTCACCGTAGCGGCTCCATCGAGGATGATCTGGCCCGTAAACGTGAAGGTATGCGGACAAGTATCCGCAGAAGCCGCGTCCACGATCAGGCTGGCCCCCGTGACGTCACCCGCGCCCCCACCGGAACTGGTGGTGGCTGTGGCCGTGGGGGCAGTAGTGGCCCCGGGAGCCGAGGTGGATGGTGCAACCGGCGTACCGCCTGCCACCAGAATGTCCACGTATACGGCTTCGTTGAACAGTTCGCCGTCGGCGTTGCGCATCTCCCAAAAACCGCGGTAGCTGCCGCCGGAAGTCGGCGCTACCATGTTCACCGAGATTTCGACCGTGCCGCCTGGCGCCACCTCTTGCGTCAGCGGGACCGAATTGACCGAGCTCATCTGCGCGCCGCCGATGAAGACGAAGGAATAGGCCGTCGTCCAGGTGGACGTACCGGCGTTGCTCAACCGCCAGGTCTTGGTAAAGGCCTCTCCCGGGGAGAACTGAGTGCCATCGGGCACAGTGACGTCGGCGACGTACAGCGCCTGGTCAGGGCCGCCCGGTTGGGCGGTGACGTTGGGCAGCGGGGTCTGAGAGATGAAGGGAGTCAGCGTGGTCGACTGCGTCTGGGTAGGGGTCTCCGGAACCGAACTGGGCAGCGGCGGCAGGGGAGTTTCCGTTTCGGTCGGGGTGGGCAGCGCTAGCTCGGTCAGGCGGGCGTCGGCGGTTTGTGCGGCGGCGGTCAGCACCGCTTCCGCTTCCAGGGTGGGCGTCTCTTCAGGGCCCGCCGAGCGGCAGGCTCCCAACAGCAGGGCGGCCGCGCATAGGGCGATGCCCAGGTGCATCAGGCGAGGTTTTAACAGGATCTTCATCAGATTTACCGAACCTCCATATTTTGCTCGGCTTGCGGGAGGCTTATCTTTCGATCCGGGGAGAGGCCCAGATCGCCAGGTCATCTTCAGGCGAACCATCCGCCAGGACTTCGAAGACGAACTGCACGGTCTCGCCCTCCAGATCTCCCAGGCCGATGTTCACCCGGGTCAATCCTCCCCCGCAGGACTCACCCCAGCTGTCAATGGTTTCAATGGAATCGCCCTTCTTGTAACGCAGCTTGAATTCCACTTTGCCATTGCCACAATCGTCCAGGAAGCCCAGGCTGGCGATGAAACGATCGCCGGCTTTGACTTTATATTCAGGAAAGATACCCTGGATCTGGCCGTCGTCGTTCTGCTTGGGTCGGGTAAACAAGGTCTTTCCGGCAGTGGCGTTGGTCTCCAGCTTGATATTTTCGACCAGCATGGCAACTCCGTTAGGGTCATCCAGCGGTTGGTTGGCGATGCCGCCGAAGCTGATGTCCACGGTATCGCCACCGCCGCTGGCGGACCAATCAGCGGAGGAAGCCTGAGCGATGAAGTCTACCTGGATGCCTCCGGGAAGCCCGACCTCGATCTTCACCCAAAACTCTTCCTCGGCGTCCGATCCCAAGCCGAACTTTTGACCGGCGCCGTTGCGCAGCAGGAAGAAACCCTGGTACTCGCCGTCATCATCGGGAGCTTCCAGGTCCAGGGCGATGTCCACTTCTTCGCCGGGGGCCACGCTCTCACCCTCATCCGCCAGCGTCAGCGAAGCCGGCGCGCCCATGGCGTCGCCGTCCTCGAACACGATGGCGTAATCGGAGTCCCAGGTACAGGTACCGGTGTTCTTCAACCGCCAGATCTTGGTGAAATCCTCGCCCGGCTCCATATCTGTGCCATCTGGGATGGTGACGTCCTTAACGAAACCAGCCCGGTCGCAAGGCGCTTCAGGGGTACTGGTAGCGGTGGGGTTCGAGCCGGCACCCTGGGTTGCGGTAGGAGCAGGCTCACCGTCTCCAGGGGTTGGGGAGGGCGTCTCTCCCGCCGGACCGGGGGTGAAAGTCGGTTGGACGCTGGTCGCCGCCAGGGTCAGCTGGGCTTCGACGGTCTGGGCGGCGTATGTCATGATCAGCTGGGGGCCTGACTGGGTTGGGGTGGCGTTGGGCCCGGGGAAATTACAGGCGCTCAGGGCTAGCAGAGCGATGCTCAGGGCGATGAGCAAACGTGTGCGAGTGGCATGCATCTTCTTTTTCTCCTCGATCGTACTCGAACTTCTGATGGCGTCGCTGGTTGAGGCTTAAACGCCTCCGGTCCGTCAAAAGTTCCATTATCCCGCCGTTCCAACCAACTATACTTGCCCTATGAATGGATGTCAAGCGCTTCAAAATGCGTTGAAATTCGCGATAACCCACCTCTTAATCGTAAGATTCAAGCAATTCATTGAGAAAAGGATGTATAGCAGCGGGCTTAGCCCGTTGCTATACATCACTCTCCCCCAGATGCACAGCTCTTAACCAATATTTTCCAATCACTCAATATTCCATTGCAAGTCCCAACTACCACTAGCGTTCTCTCCAGCGATCCGAAGGACATAAAGGCCAGTTTGGTCCAGGAGGATTTGAA
>CAYNWK010000114.1:0-9850 GCA_964400875.1 uncultured Anaerolineaceae bacterium
CTACTTTACCACTGGAGAACCTTGTCAACCCATCATCTTAAAATGGCCACAGTCCAGCACCTGAAATACCGGGTAAGTTGGTGAGACCGAAAAGCCGCCGGGGGCCTAGGTACTGGTTCAATCTGCTCCTGGTTGGTTTTCTCGGCGGGGTGGTCATGCTCCTGGTCGGGTACGAGGCGGCTTACGTAGCCTGGGTAACCGGCCGGGCGGAGGTCCCCCTGTGCTGCCGGACTCCGGCCGATCTCGGCCTCCCTTACGAAGCGATCGTCTTCACCGGCCCGGACGGCGTCGAGCTCTCGGGCTGGTATCTTCCTTCGCAAAACCGCTCCGCCGTGATCATGCTCCACGGCTACGGGGCCAACCGCCTTGAGCTGCTGGACCGTGCTGCCCTCCTCGTCCGGGAGGGCTTCGGCGTGCTGCTCTACGACCAGCGCGGCCACGGTGAGAGCGGCGGAGGCCTGCGCTCCTTTGGTTGGGAGGATGTCGCAGACGTCGACGCCGCGGTAGCCTGGCTGGTGGGTCGCAGCGAGGTCGATCCCGACCGCCTTGGGATCTTTGGCTTCTCCATCGGTGGGCAGGTCGCACTGCGCGCCGCAGCCGCGAACCCGGCATTGCGCGCCGTCGCCGCCGACGGCCCCAGCGTGGCCAGGACCTCCGACGCCCCTCCGCCGGCGGACCTGGAAGAGCGCCTCTACCAGGTCGTCGGCCGCGTCGATGACTGGGCTATCTCATTGCGTACCGACGTTCCCGCGCCTGCCGGGGTCCAAGAAATCATCGCCCAGATCTCACCGCGTCCCTTGTTGTTGATTTCCACCGGCGGCCCGGGCGATTTCGAACATCGCCGCGTCGCCGGCTATCACCATGCCGCTGGAGAGCCCAAGACCTTGCTCGAGATCCCGGAAGCTACCCACGGCGGAGGCTACGCTGCGCGGCCTGAGCAGTACGCGGATGCGTTGATACAATTCTTCGAAGAAGCCTTATTATTCGATCAATAATTCCTTCTCAGATCGAACCGCTCCCCATTCGCTATCAAAAAGGCCCACCTATCCACCTCCGGCGGCGTTAATCCCTCCCGGCTGAGTATCGTGGTTAACTTCGTTAGGTGCTCGACGCCGTCGTTGACAATCTGGAAGTAAAGCGCCATGGCGTGGTACTGATTTACAGTCCCCTCCCATTCATCCGCGACCGTATCGGTACCCCGAGCCGTTTAGCCGTCTCGATAAGAGCCTCCACTACCCGATCGGTGTATTCTGCCAGTTCGCCCAGGCTGAGCCCATCCTCCCAGTAAAACGGCGGCTGGGGGCGTTCGCCGGTCAACGGGCTGATGTAAAAAGCCTCGGCTTTGACGATGTGATCCAGCGTCCCGCGAATCACCCGGCGCTTTTGGCCTGAGCTCCGCCTCGTCCAGTTTCCGGCAAACCTCCAGCACCTTCTGGTCCGCCCAATTGTTGTAGCGAATATTCTCCACGATCGCCTTCTCAAGTTGTGCTTCCATGTCCTTAATCTCCTTTTTTCGATCTTTCCTGAGGTTTAACCTTTCAGAAGTGTAACGTTTTAGTCGTAATTTCGTCTTAATAGACAGGAAATATCTACTTAATGGGAGGGAAATGACAAATCCTTAATCCTACTCTTCGCACATTACAGGTATTTTTGCACTCGAAAAAGCTGGGTGCGTATTGTCCCTCATTGCATCGCAGCCAAGCCTTGATGATAACCTGGAACACATCACACATATTCATTTTTGAGGAGATTCATAATGACAAACCGCAAACTTAAATTCCTAGGCATAGTCGTCCTGTTGGGAGTAGTCCTGGCGACGTTTTCACCCGGCACTGCCAGCCCCGGTTCGGTGATCGATTTTGAAGGTCTGGCGGAAGGTCAAATCGTCAATAGCGTCTCTTCGGGGAATGGCATCAGCGGCGACCCCGTTTCCGGTTCTGTGAAGGTTTTCGGCTTCCAGCCCAGAACGTCCGATAACCGCGCCATGATTTTTGATGCCGAATGTAACGGCGGCTGCACCGGTGGTGACTTCGATTTATACTTCCCAGGGTTTGGAAATATTCTAATTCTCAGTGTCGATGGGGATAGTTCCGATCCGGATGACTCCGATAACCCACAAGGGTATTTTGAGTTCGATTTCTCCGGGGTGGGCAGCGGCCATGTCACCGTAAAATCCCTCACCATCATGGATGTTGAAAGCGAAGAAGGCGGCGGGATGATTGTACTGTATGATTATCCCACGCTATTAGACATTGTCCCGATCCCCAATACAGGTAATAATGCCTCTGCTGTGATTCCCATCAACGTGGCGGGGGTCAACCTCATGCACGTTTCCTTGCTCGGTTCTGGCGCCATCGATAACATTGAGTTTGATGTCGAGGAGGAACCTACCGATACACCAACGCCTACAGCAACAGAAGAGACACCTACCGATACACCGACGCCTACAGCAACAGAAGAGACACCCACCGACACGCCGACGCCCACAGATACAGAACAGACGCCGACCGATACACCAACACCGACGGCGACGATGACTGCGACCTCGACGAACACTCCTACATCGGGAGGTCAAGGTTGTACTCCCGGCTACTGGAAGCAGCGTCAGCACCTGGATTCCTGGATGGTGTACAGCCCCTCGGATGACTACGAAACCGTCTTTGGCGTGGACGCCAGTTTTACGTTGACCCTGCTCGATACCCTCAAGCAAGGTGGCGGCAAGGAAAACGCCCTCGGCCGGCACGCCGTGGCTGCCTTGCTCAACTCGGTCAACCCGGACGTGAGTTACTTCTATAGCTCCGCTGAGGTCATCAGCCTGGTTCAGGAAGCTTATGCGACCGGGAACTTCAATGATTTCAAGGACCTCCTGCAGGCTCAGAACGAGGCGGGTTGTCCCTTGAACTAGTCTGGGTTTTGGAGCGAAACTGCCGGGAAGCTCGTTCGAACAGCTGATCGCTCACCAAGTTCTCCAGCGTCATTCAAACAGCACTGGCCACGTGCGCCAGTGCTGTTTATTCTATTTTTGAGAGCGGATTAATTCCACTTCCGGATATGGCGAATCCGCCGTCTCCAGCAAGGGATCGTGCTGCCCCAAAAGCGTCTCGTCAAAGAAAGCGCGCAGGTAGCTGCCCGTTATCTCCAGGGCGTAGGCGCCGTCGATCGGCCCAAGCCCTCCCAAGACGTGGACCACCGGCTGGTATTCTACGGCGTAATCGGTAAAATTGAAGTGCCGGGTTCCCTGGATGGTCACCTGGAGGCTCCCAGGCGGCAGCCCCTGGAATATTTTATCGATATCCTGCTCGGCCTGCAGCCAGGCCGCGTCGTTCCCATCGACGGGCTCGCTCCATAGAAACAGGAAGGGTTGGTCGAGCCCCGTCTGCACCACCTCTCCATATGGGTAGCCGTCCAGGTCAGCGCCCGCCTTGCAGCGTGCATCCTGGCTGCAAAACTGCGCCGCCGAAGCCCCCCCGAAGGAGTGCCCCAGCACCCCGACGGCGTCCAGGTTGATCCGCCCGGTGAAGCGTCCCGCCGGGTCGGAGGCGTTCAACCCTTCTAGCCGGTCCAGCACCAGCGCATCGTCCTGGACCCAGATGCGGATCAGGTCACCCAGGATGCGCTTCGCCTCGCCTACCGAGGCGTTGTCCGGCACGTTGCCTCGCGAGGTCCCGCGGACGACGCTCCCGTCTTTAAACGCCACGACGCTCGCGCTCCCGGTCGGCGTGCTGCCCGCCACGATGTAGCCGTAGCTCGCCAGATTCTCGCACAGCGTAGTGTAGTCTGGCAGCGCTGGGCCCAAGCCGGGCTGCATGATCAGGACCGGGTAGGTTGTTTGAGCTGCAGCGAGCGGAACTCCCTCCGTGCTGTGCCCGTGGACGTGGTCGAAATCTTGCGTGAACAGGGTTCCAACCCCGAGGGAGCGCTCGCGCGCTGCGACCCATTCCGGCGGAAGGTACGGCGCCGGTGTGACCTCCGGAGCGGGCGCCTTGCTGGGATACCAGATCCAGGCATTCAGCTTGCGCGGCTGTCCCGGCGTTTCGCTCAGTGGGTCGATCCGGTTCGGATCGACCCAATCGTATTCGACCCGCCCGACCGGGTAAGGTCCCGCCGGCGCCGGCAGAACCACCTCCCTGCTGTGCAGCCGCCAGAGCGCGCCGGTGAGCGCCAGCCCGACCAACACTGCCAGACCAGCGAATCCCAGCAAGATACGGAGTAGAAACCTGGAACGCTTAATTGCGCATACTCTCCCTGCATATTTCGATCAGGTTGGCTTACATCGAATAGTTATTAGAACGGTTTTCACAGGCAACTCCCTATCGCCTCTTAAATTGAATAACTTACACCGGTTTGCCCGATATATTTTCCTATATTGAGATATTATAGTTCTATTCCAAATCTCAAAACCTTGACAAATAGAATGCTTTTTCTATAATGGGGGTCAGTCCTTGCATTCTGTGAGCAGCTTAGTTCCCGAGAACGTTTGAAAGGAGTTCCCATGACAGATCAGCAGCCTCAGGGCTACCTCGCCGTTCCGACCTCTGGAGAAGGGCCCGGTGTATTGGTCCTCCACGCCTGGTGGGGGCTGAACGACACCATCAAAGCTTTCTGCAACCGGCTGGCCGAATCCGGTTTCGTCGCCTTCGCTCCGGACCTTTATCATGGCCAGATCGCAGAAACCATCCCCGAGGCGGAAGCCCTGGGTGGCGAACTCGACGCCAACCACCTCCAGGCCAAGGCCGAAATCGCGGCAGCGGCAAAATACCTCCAAGAACGCGCCGGACAGGACCAACGCGGAGTGGCGGTGATCGGCTTCTCCCTGGGCGCTTATTATGCCCTGGACCTCTCGACAGCTGCTCCCGAATTGATCCGATCCGTCGTGCTCTATTACGGGACCGGACCTGCTGACTTCAGTAGCTCGCAAGCAGCTTACCTCGGCCACTTTGCCGAAAACGATCAGTACGAGCCGCTCTCCGGCGTTGATGACCTGGAGGAAACCTTGAAACGCGCCGGACGCCCGGTGACTTTCTACCGTTACAGCGGCGCTGGACACTGGTTCTGCGAACCCGACCGCCCGCAGGCGTACGACCAGGCGGCGGAGAACCTGGCGTGGGATCGAACCCTAAAATTCTTGAAACTTTCTCTCACTTAGGAGCCCTCCTGTGAATGCGGATGCCTTTCGCCATCTCTACGGCTATCACTTCGCCGAAAACCGCAAAATCTGGGAAAGCTACATCGGGCCGCTCTCCCAGGAACAATTCACACAAGCTGTGGACTACTCGCATGGGTCCGTTCGAGATCAAATCGTTCACCTCATGGACGTCGATGAAGCATGGTTCAGCGGACTGCGGGGCGTCGAACCCTCGGAACCGCTCCCTCCCGCTGGCGCCGACGATCGGAAGATCATTCGCGCCCACTGGGACGAGGTCGAGCAATTTATGCGCGCCTATCTTGGGGAATTGCGCGACGAGATGTTGTTCGACAAGCCGATCGAAGAACCGGAAGAAGACAAAGACCTGATCGTGTGGCAGGTGCTTCTCCATGTGGTTAATCACGGCACCGATCATCGCGCTCAACTTCTCCGGTTGCTGAATGATCTGGGAGTCGAGACCACCTCTCAAGATTACATTTTCTACGTCTACGAGAACTTAGATTAGAAATCATCATGCTGACCATCGACATCGACACGGCTCGCCGATTCATCCTGGGCAAGCAAGGCTTGTGGCCCGGGCGGCGCTGGCGCGGCATCCAGGGTACGGAGCAGACCTTGCGCGCCATGGAGTACCTGCAGCTCGACCCGCTGCAGATCATCGCCCGCAGCCACGACATCACCCTGCACAGCCGCGTGCTCGATTACACGCCCGGCCTGTGGGAGACGTTAGCCTACGAGCAGCGCAAGTTCTTTGATTGGGGCGGCTGGCTGGCCCTCCGGCCGATGGACGAGCTGCCGTACTGGCGCGTCGTCATGGGCCGCGAGCGCGATGGCGACCGCGATTGCGACCCGCGCATTCGCAATATGGGCCGCGAGCACACCGACGCCATCGACGAGATGCGGGACATTTTACGCGAACGCGGCCTAGTAAGCAATCGCGACTTCAAGATGGCGGCACGGACTCGCACGCAAAGTTATCGCGGCCGAAAGGACAGCTCTCTGGCTTTGTATTACTTGTGGCGCACCGGCGAGGTGATGACCCACCACCGTGAGAACTTCGAGCGCGTCTACGCGCTGGCTGAAAAGGTCGCTCCGGCGCATCTTCTTCGCGAAATCGCTGAAGCCGAAGTGGCCCGCTTCCTATTCAAAAAGGAAATCAGCTTCTACGGCCTCTCGCGGCTGAAGCGCACCAGTGATTCGTTTCGACGCGGTGTGCCGTTCAGCACAAAAAAGCAATTGCTCGAGGCGCTGTTGGCCGGCGGTGAGATCGTCGAGGTGCGGGTCGAAGGTTGGAAGCAGGTGCATTACGCGCTTGGGGGCGACATCCAGTTGCTGGACGATCTGATCGCCGGGCGCGTGCCCGAGACGTGGACGCCCTTAGAGGCGGACACGACTGAAGAGGCTGTCTTCCTGGCGCCGCTCGATCCCGTCAGCGCCCGTGGGCGGGCCAATAAGATATTCGGCTTCGATTACGTTTGGGAAGTGTACAAGCCTGAGGACCAGCGCAGGTTCGGCTACTACGCCTTGCCAATTCTGTGGGGCGATCGGCTGGTCGGGCGCTTTGACAGCAAGCTCGACCGGGATGCCAGCACCTTCGTCATCCTAGGCTTTTGGTTGGAAGATCAGGCCCTTGGTAAAGACGAGGCTTTCGCGGAGGCCCTGGCTCGCGGGTTTGGTCGCTTCGTCAATTTTCTCGGCGCGGATCGGCTGGACGCCGGGGCGATCCCCGATCCGCTGCTGCGGGTGCGTGTATCTTCGGGAAAACGTGCCTAACTTTCAGGCGCAGCCTCATCGTCTCTATCGATCTCGCTCTTCGATTCTGGACGCGGGAATCGGGTCTCCAGATACTCTTCCTTCATGAACTGCGGGCGCCCGAGCAGGTAGGCTGCGGCGCTGTGGAGCAGGACGGTCGCCAGAAAAATGACTATTCCCAGGGGGATAAATTGGCGTAGGGAGATTTTAGTATACTGAATGACTAAGGCTCCGATCAACACAGTGGTGACCAGGCTGTTGCTGGTTACCACCGCGTTGGCGGAAGAGAGTAGATCATCCCGGATCGAGCGGACTGACCAGCCGCCGTAGAGCCCGACGGAACGCGGGTCGTCATAGGGCGGAAAGACCAGGAATCGTTCGACATCCGTAGCAGACTGAATGTAAAAATGGCGGATCCGGTTGATCGCCCGGATGTAGGCAGCGTCCATGCTCGCCAGGACCGCCAACCTCCCGGCCGTGAAGAACCCTAGCAGGATGATTAGGGGAAAAGCAATCGATTCGAACAACAGGAAAATCTGGTTCCTCTCAGATATTTGGGCCACAAATGCTGAGGCGATGATCACGCTGGACAGCACCGTGAAGTAAATGGTCACCCGGCTGGAGATTTCCGCGTTGACGATCGAGCGGGCTCCCTGCAGGGTAAAATGCTCGGTCGTCAGGTAAGAGTTCATGCGATCGGGGAACGCGGGTTGTTGAGAAGGGTCCATGAGGTACTCCTGTCTATCCACTTGACCTAGTAATGAGGTTTGTTCATCGGTGCGCAGAACCGGATCGGGAGAACAGGCCAGCGCTTACGGTATTTTTTACAGGCGAGAGCTGATCCTCCAACTATGTGGATAAGTTCTAGACATGATACTACACGGTAATGAATAAATAAGGACTTACGCACTTGAGGGAAGAAAAGGGGGTGTTTGGGCGGGGGACACGCATTCGGGGGAATGATAAAATGATAGATACAATTCGGACCAATTTGGTACTCATTGTATCTTACCGAAAAACGAAAGGAGCATGCGATGGACGAGGTATTGGACGCCGTCGTAGTGGGCGGGGGCCAGGCAGGCCTGGGGGTCAGCTATTTTCTTCAGCGCGATGACCATAAGCACGTAGTTTTCGAGCGCGGGCGGATTGGCGAGACCTGGCTGTCCCAGCGCTGGGATTCCTTCCAGCTCAATACGCTGAACTCCATGAACGTCCTGCCTGGGCTCCCCTACCGGGGACCGGAGCCGGACGGTTTCTGGCGGCAGCATGAATTGGTCGCTTATTTTCAAGATTACGTTGAACGATTCCAACTGCCCGTCCGGACCGGCGTTCGAGTCACTTCCCTCGAACGGGCGGAAGATAACGGCAATTTCGTCGTCACGACCAGGGCAGACGGGGGAGGAGAAGAGACCGTGCTGTGCCGGGCCGTGGTCGCCGCCTGCGGCATGCAGGACGTACCGAAGATTCCGGCATTGCAAGAGCAGCTCCCCGGCGAGGTCACCCAGCTGCACACCGCCGATTACCGCAACCCGGGTGCGCTGCCGCCGGGCGCGGTGGTCGTGGTCGGCAGCGCACAGTCCGGCTGCCAGATCGCGGAAGACCTGCTGGCCGCCGGCCGCCAGGTGTATCTGTGCACGGGCAAGGCCGGGCGCGTGCCGCGCCGCTACCGCGGGCGGGATATCCTGGAGTGGTGGGTGGATATGAAGTTCTGGGAAACCACTTACGAAAGCCTGGAAGACAAATCCGCCAGCCACAACCCGCTGCCGCAGGTTTCCGGGGTCGGGCGTCACGGCCATTCGCTCAGCTTGCAGGCCTTGGCCCGCCGTGGCGCCGTGGTCCTGGGGCGGTTGCAGGGCGTCCGGGAGGGCGCGCTCATCCTGGGCGGGGACGCCGCAGCCCACGTCCGGCAGGGGGACGAAGTTTCGCAGCGCTTCAAGGATGCCGTGGACGCCTATCTCGAGAGTGCCGGACTCGAGCCGCCGCCGCTGGAAGCGGACCCCGACGACGAGCCCGATCCCGAAGCCGCCTGTGCCTCAAGCATCCACCGGCTCGACCTCCGGGAGGCGCAGGTCGGGACGATCATCTGGGCTACCGGCTTCACCGGAGATCTCAGCTGGATACACCTGCCCGTCTTCGACCCGGACGGTATGCCGATCCACCGGCGCGGCGTCTCGCCCGTGCCGGGCCTGTACTTCCTCGGCTTCCCCTGGCTCAGCAAACGGAAATCCGGGATTATCTACGGCATCGAGGACGACGCGCGCTACATCGCCGGCGTCCTTGCTAAGCAACTGGCATAAGGCTTCTCTGGGTGGCGACCTCCCGTTTTGCGCTGGGCGCGCTTGCATTGTGGGTCCTGGCTTTCTATCAATTTCATGGTTGGGGCAGCGCTGGTGCTGCTCGGTGTGCTTGTCGGCGCCCTTCTTCCTTCGAAAACACAGCCGGATTTGATCGAAGAATGTAAAGATTGCTCAGGCGAGGTTTTGCCGCGCTGCGTACAAGGTTGAAAGAGAAAAACGTGATGATTAAACTCAAACTGAACCTTCACGGAACAGAAATCAGGTTCGAGGGCAAGGCGAAGCACCTGAAAACCAGCCTGCCTCAGCTTCTGGAGCTGGCAGCCAGCTCGCATAACGGGGAGATCAAAAAGGACCTGCTCGCCCTGAATGACGATCTTGAGTTAAACCTGGCGAAACTCGACGGCATCGCCGCCAGCATCGCCGCATCGAGCGAAGATTTCAAAAACCGGGTGGTAGAAAACCAGGAGAAGTTTGAAGAGTTTATCGAGAATATTGCCACGTATGGGGACAACCCCGATGAATTGTTCTCCGCGGCCGGGCAGCTGCGGGAGATGAACGCATCTTTCAGCATGCAGTACCTGATGTTGCAGCAAAAAATACAGCAGGAGACTCGCGCGTTCAACCTGCTGTCGAACGTCATGAAGACCAGGCACGA
>CAYNWK010000114.1:9950-13934 GCA_964400875.1 uncultured Anaerolineaceae bacterium
AGCAGGAGACTCGCGCGTTCAACCTGCTGTCGAACGTCATGAAGACCAGGCACGAAGCGGCGAAGAACGCCATCAACAACATCCGGTGAATTTCCCGGATTTCGCCAGGCCTGTTAATTCCCCAATTTCCGGATGACAGGAACTTTCCATGGCCAACAGAAACTCACCCCCAGCCACAGTTGAAGCATACTTCGCGCAGTTCCCGCCACACGTTCAGCAGATCCTGTTCGAACTCCGGGCGGCGATCCAAAACTCCGCCCCGGACGCAGAGGAAAAGATCGGCTATAACATGCCGGCGTATTATCAGGACGGCTTCCTGGTCTCCTTCAGCGCCTGGAAAAACCACGTCGGATTTTATCCCAGGAGCGCCGCGATGGATGCCGCCATCCAAGGGTTATCCGACTTCAAGGGATCTAAGGGCTCTATTCACTTCCCGCTGGATCGACCCGTACCTCACGATCTGATCCGCAAAATCGTCGAATTCCGTCTCGCCGAAAACCGCAGTCGAAAGCAGCGCTAATGGCGAGAAAAGCTTCGCGTCCGACCTATCCCCTCTCGGCCCTGCGGGCGCTCGCGCTGCACGCCCAGCGCCTGGCGGCGCCTAACCGTGCCTCGCCCGCCCACGCCCCCGGCGCCATCGTCGATTTGGTCAATGCGCTCGGCTACCTCCAGATCGACGCCCTGCACGTGGTCAACCGCGCCCATTACCTCACTTTGTGGGCGCGCATTGGATCCTACGACCTTGAAGACTTTCACCGGCTGATCTACACCCCCGGTCAGCGGGTGCTTTACGAGGGCTGGGGCCACGCCGCCAGCATCATCCCCCTGGAGCATTACCGCTACCACCGCTGGCGGACGGACCGGAAGGTCAGCTTCAACCCCGGCTTTCACGAATGGCTGTCTAAAAACGGTCATCGTGAGCTCGTCGCCCAGACGCTGGCGCGCATCCGCTCGGAAGGCGGGCTGCGCCTCGGCGATTTCGAACGTAAGGGGCCCCGGCGCGGCGAGTGGTACGACTGGAGGCCCTCGAAGACCGCGCTGGAGGTCTTGTTCGCTTACGGCGACCTGATGGTGGCCGACCGGGTGAACTTTCACCGCGTGTACGAGCTCACGGAGCGCGTGCTGCCGGATTGGGTTGATGCGGCGCCCGTCGATCCCGATGAAGCGCGGCGCTTCTGCCTGGAGCGGGCGGCGCTGGCGCTCGGCGTCTTCGAGCCGCGCTGCCTCACCTTATACGCCTACATGCGCGCGACTCCCGCCCGCAAGCTCGTCGAGGCGCTGATCGAGGACGGCGCCCTGGTCGAGGTCCGGGGCGAGTCAACGGACGGAGTCAGAAAGTGGATGGTGCACCGTGAGAACCTGCCGCTGCTGGAACGAGCTGCCGCTGGCGATCTCAAAGCGGAGCGCACGACCTTCCTCTCCCCCTTCGACTCCCTGTTCTGGGCGCCGGACCGGGACCGCAGGCTCTGGGGCTTCAACCAGCTGCTGGAGTGCTACAAGCCCGCCGCCCAGCGCCTCTACGGCTACTTGAGCCACCCGATCCTGCACCGGGACCGCCTGGTCGGGCGCTTCGACCCGCAGCTGGACCGCGGGTCGGGGGTGATGCGCCTGAACGCACTCTACCTGGAGCCGGGTGTCGCGCCGGACGAAGCGCTGGTCGCCGCGGTCGCTGCTGCTATGCGAGACTTCCTCGCCTGGCACGGCGCGCAAGGGATCGAGATCGTAAAGAGCGATCCGCCCGCGTTCGGGGAAAAACTGGTTAAGGCGCTGTAGAAGTGCAATTCCCTGTTATTGTTGTGTATAAATAAACTCCCGGATCCACTTTCCGGGAGTTTTATTCGATTGTTCATCGGGCTGCGGAGGCGTCCCCCCGCAGCCCTAAAAGGTTGTCGAAAAATTCCTGGGGGCACTTGGCCGGCAATCTAGTCGCCCTATTCTCGACTGTCAGCGATCTCTTTGGCTCAATCGCTCGCCGCTACGCATCCCCCACGTAACCGGGGCCAGGGGCTATTCCGTTTTCAACCCTGGGTGTGGCACTTCGATCGCTACCTGGTCTTTCACAAGGCTTTTTCAGGATCTACTGGCGGACCCACCAATCCTTGAGTTTCGATTGCTGGTTGCTGCCCCCTGCAGTTGGATTATCGAGATTACGGGTGCGAGCCGAGGAGTAGGCAACCCGCCCCCAGCGCCCTTCTGTTGACGCTTGGAATTTATAGCACAAAAGTTCAGTCATTGTCAAGCAATTAATCTTTCCCCCATTCCAGATTACAAGAATCTATGCTCCCAAGGCGGGTAAGGATCTTCTCGAACTTGTTGATAATAATCCTCTCGAGACTTCGTGCATCCCACCATTTCAGAGTAAAAACGCTTTCTAACCCTAAGCTGTTTGGCGATTCTTCCCTCAAGCTTTCTCCCGATCTCCTTCCGCCCATGAGAAACTTTTGTAGCTATCGTTGGCAAATCTGGTAAATCAAGCGCAAACCATTTATGGTCTCTATTCGACTGGATAAATCCGAATTTATTGATCAGAATTGATTGAAGATCCCCTGGGCGTATCGGCATATCGGACTCGGTGGCAATTTAGTGGATTATTAGATAACGCTCAATCTCATCTAACAAAAGATGATTTCGCTCTCGATCTCCCGAAATTATCTCCACAAAGCTCATGAGTGCATCATAATAATCCCGCAACGCCTCTCGAACAGTATCGCCAACCCCATAGGCCGAAAAAACTTCATCGCTAACTATAAAGTAACCTTCCTCCAACTCGATATAAAGAGGTAAGGGATTGACCAGCTCTAACTCCGGAGTGACTCGTCCATGAATCAAAATCAAACCAATGAACTCTCCTAATTGATTAGAACTGAGATAAGTTACGTTCGTTGCAGCCCCAAATATGTCACCAATTGACATGTCAGAGGGCTCTATTGAAAAATTATATTTATTCGTATCGGCTTTCCCGAGCAGAACTTGTGAGCTCATTCGTTTTCCTGGAATTTATTGTTATATTTCTCTAAATTTTCCTGCATCGCCTTCAGAAAATCGGGCATTTTTTCCGCAGCAACAATTATCCTTCCAACACACTCCGCGCGAACAGACTTGATTGACTTCATTTGTTCTTGAATTTCCTCTGGGGTCCCCAAGAGTGGAGGAGGTATAGTTTCAAAAAAAGAGATGACAAATTCTGTCTTTGAATGATGAACTATGATATTCGTGGCATACCTGCTTTGAATAGTTTCAGGAAAATACCACTCAATTGGTACTAGAGCGCCCTCTTCTTCCTGGGCTTGCACAATTTCTTCGTCAGACATCGCCAACCTCCACTCAATAGCCCACTATGTTCGCGGTTCTATACTTTATCATAGTTTGATGAGAATTGCCTAAGAATTACCATAAAACTTGTGTTCTAATTATCATTTTTGTTAGTTGTTTACTCCTTTTTCCTGCAACTTGTTAGTAGCTAAATCATCTATCTGTAAACGAATCCGCATCACCGCCTTATGCTCCTCCAGCAGCATAGCCAGCAAAAAGATCTCGAACGGCAGCGCGTGCGAAGCATAAGCCGCCTCCGCGAGGTGAATTTGGGCTGAGTTTAACAACCCGTCCAGAGCCATCTCAATATCGCTAAGTCGCATTAAATCAAAATCCCCCGAGGATGGGGGACATGGGAATGGCAAAGTTGGGATTTGGAGCCACCACCAAGGATTTCTGGCGCCGAAAATCAATAAGCTCAAGATTTACACTTGAGAGCTAATATGGGTTAGCGAAGCGCTCCAACCAACTGAGCTATCCGCCCAAAAAAAACTCCAACCCCATCATTGAGGGTTTCGCAATTTACTTCCATTTTTCATGTGCTCCTAATAGTATGGGTTGTCACCACCAGTAATATGTGCTATGCCATGAGTAGTCTTTATGTATGTTTCTAAAAGTTATTTGATCAATTGACTGGTGAATGATTGTATTTAATGCCGAGCTATATCTTCC
>CAYNWK010000115.1:0-13851 GCA_964400875.1 uncultured Anaerolineaceae bacterium
ACGCTTTCGAACAATTCCAGGCTGCGCTCAGCAAAGCGGAAAAATACCTGGCCGATAACGGCTTCTCACCGCAAGAAGGCAGAAACCCTTTGATCGAACGCTGGCACGCGCGGGGTCTGGGGGTCTTCCAGCCCGGTCCCGAAGCAGCTGCTGCATTGAATGCCTTGCCCGGCAGCAAGTCAGATTTTGCCGCTCGCATCGCAGCGCTGCGCCAGACAGGCGATATGGCGACGATCGTCCAGCTCGCCAAGCAATCGCTGAACGGCAATTCGAAGGCTAGCCCGCACCAATCCCAGGTTGCCGCGCAACTGGCCTTGTCTTTAGGCGCACAAGGGCGCCGCGAAGAAGATTTACTCAAAGCGGTCGAAGCTGCCAGGCAAGCCATCAAGGGCGATCCGAACCAACCGATCTATCACGCTTTGCTCGCACAATTAGCTTTCAGACTCATCGCTGAAGTTCAGGAACACCCTGAAAACCAGATCAATACCGCAGCGCACTCGATTCAGACCGCGCTGACCTCATGGCCGGACGAGCCTCGCTGGCACGTTCTGGCCGCCCGCTGCAGCTTGGCTGCCGGTGATCCGACGACCGCCATTGAATACTGGGAGCACGCCGCTGATCTTGAGCCTCACCATGGAGCTCACTGGATGAATCTTGGAGATACTTACCTGCAGATCAGCGCAGTTTCCCAGGCAATCCACGCTTTCGAAAGAGCCCAACAAACCGCCTCGGACGAAGTCCAACCGCATCTGGCCTTAGCTGAGGCTTTGATGTTGAAGCAAGAGTTCGATAAAGCTGCGTTGAGCGCAGAGAAAGCTCAAAAATTAGCCCCCGAGCAACCGGGACCTTACAAGTTGCTCGCCAAAATCGCTCTCCACGCTGGGGATCCAGCCGCGGCGCAGAAACACATCCAGGGGACTTTGGCCTTCGAACCGCAAGACTCCGAAGCCCTTACTCTTCTCGCAGAAGCTTTCGAACGGCTGGGTCAGAACCACGAAGCGATCGAAGTCCTGGAACAAGCCATCCCGTTGACCGAAGACCCCCTACCGCTGATGCTCAAACAAGCTGAATTGCTCGCCGATACGCAAGGGCTGGATGCTTCTCTGTCCAGGCTGCAATTGCTGGCGGAAGAGTATCCATATGAGCCTGCTGTGCTCACGCCGTTAGCTTTGGCGCTGGCTTCCACCGGTCAGCGAGAAGCAGCTATTCAAACCGCGCAGCGGGCATTGAGAAACCATCAAGGTGAAACTTACTTCTCGGCGGATCACGAAGAACGCTCCAGGGCTCAAGCGCACCTTCTATTGGGCCAGCTGCTCCGGCAAACCGGGCAACTCGATCAGGCCATCCACCAGTTAAGCGAGTCGATCCGCCTGGATCCCGAACAAATTGATGCCTACCTGGAGCTCGGCAACGCCCAAAAAGAAAGGCGTCAGCAAGCCGTCGCTCTGGCTACATATCAGAAGGCTATCGCCGTTGCTCCGCACGATCCGCGGCCTTACTACCAGGCAGGCTTAACGCTCAAAGAGAGCCGGGATTACCTCGGCGCAGAGAGCATGCTTCGCCGGGCCTCTAAACTGGCCCCGGAAGACCTCAACATTCACAGACAATTAGGCGCGCTGGTTGCACTGAACCTGGTCCATAACCGAAAAACCGTGCATTGAAGTCTCTAATAAAAGAGGGTCAACGCTTCCAATGAACCAATCCACATTACCTCCACTCCCTGACGGCACACCGATCTCCAGGCACGAGTTCCTGGTTATCCTGCATGCAGCCTTATCTGTTGATGCTGTCGAATTTGTTCGCCAGGCTGCTCTATCCTGGTTGGCCAGTTACCCGGGTGATTTGACCGTCCAGCAGATCCATGCCCTGGCTTTGTATCAGGGGGGTTACGACCGGGGTTCTGCCGCGCTGGTCGCTAAACTAGCCATAACTGACCCTGAATTCCTGGAGATTCAACTGCTCAGCTACCTGCTCTGGCGTGATCACGGCTATGATCAGGGGGTGGACGCTCGCAATAGCCTCTTTGCGCTCGGTGAGCAGGTCGGTGAGGGTCCTTATCCGGAGTGGGCCGAGCAGTTGAACCTTGCCCGCCGCTTCCTCCAGGCGGATGACCTGGATCAGGCCGAAGCTCCGGTTCACAAAGCTTTGATCGCCAGTCCGAACACTCCCCTGGTGGCTGTGACTCACCTTCAATACAGCTACCGCCGAGGTTTGCCGATGATGGCTATGCGTGACCTGGCCAGCCATTATCACCAACAATGGCCTGATTGTCTTGTGGCAACCTTGCTGTTAGCCGAATCGTTGATGGATGGCGGCGAATCGGACAGAGCTGTCGCCTTGCTCCACCAGGCCGCCTCGCAGGATATCAGCGGTCAGGTGGCTGATCGCTTGTGGGGGGAAGAACACCCTTACCGGGGCTTGTGGCCCGAGGACCTGAGCTCCGAGCTCGACATGCCTGTGCCCGCCAGCGTTGCGGCTGTCCTCGGTTGGAACCAGCTTCCGCTTAACCTCGAGATCGATCTCGAAGAATCGCCCGAAACGGAGGATGTTCCCTTTCTAGAAGATTTGGCTGAGCTTACCCAATTATCCTGGCCTGTGGATGAGTCGATTGGGTTTTCCGCGCTCGAGACTGAATTTGACGGGCCGGAGTTGCGGGAGGAGCGCACCGATTCAGAACAGCCCTATCCTGAATCCAGCCCTCGACCGGCGCCCAGGCGACGCCCAGAACCGGCCCCACACGTAGTTCCGGAATCCGTGCGTTCCGTTCAGGATGAGCTGGAACGGGTGGCAAGACGGCTTAAACGGGACTATATCGTGCGCGCGGACGGACGTTTTCCCATCTACGTAGTGCTGACTACTCGTTCCGGGCTGGATAAAGTCTATGGTCGGGCCGCCGTTGGCGTCGAAGCTGCCCTACAGCGGCTCTCGGTTGCTGTGAAATCCCGCCCGGATTGGGGCGCGGTAACTCTTATCGCTGACGACCCAAGCTCTACCCAGCCGTTTGGCTTGAGTCCGGTAAACCCAACCGATCCGTGGGCGATCAAGCTTCTGCTCGTCGATCTTGACGCGGAACTGTCGAAGACTGGACAAATGATCGGCGCCGTGCTGATCGTTGGCGGCCCCCAGGTCGTACCCTTCCACCATCTCCCAAACCCGGTGGATGATGAAGACATCGATGTCCCCTCGGACAACCCATACGCCACCCGGGACGAAAATTATTTTGTGCCCGAGTGGCCCGTCGGCAGGCTGCCAGGTGACGCCTCCGGCGACCCCGACTTTTTAATCAACCACCTCTCTGCCATCGCTCGGCAGCACGCCGAGTTTGCGCCACAAGAACAGGCCGGCGGCATGCTTTCATGGCTATACGAAAACAGTCTTTCCAGGCTGCTCGAATGGGCCAGGAGAAAGCGGTCGGGCATACGCCAGAGTTACGGCTTCACGGCTGCCATCTGGCGGAGGGCTTCCACTTCGGTATTCCGGCCCATCGGGGACCCACACGCCCTTCTGGTTTCGCCACCAATTCAGATCGATGTCGCGCAAGGCGCCTCAAATGGGAAGAAAGGCAGCTTTCCACACGCTCGGTTGGGCTATTTCAACTTGCACGGCCTGGAAGACTCGAGTGAGTGGTTCGGGCAGCGCGACCCCGCCGACCCTGCCGACGAGCTTGATTATCCGGTAGCGCTGCGCCCGCAGGATATCCGCAATGGCGGCCAGGCCCCCCAGATCGTCTTCACCGAAGCCTGCTTTGGCGCCCACGTTATTGGAAAAGATATCGACCAGGCTATGACCTTGAAGTTCTTAGATTCGGGAACTCAGGTGGTTGTCGGTTCTACCTGCACCTCATATGGCTCGGTTACCACGCCCCTCATCGCCGCTGATCTGCTTGGGCATGCTTTCTGGAAGCTGCTTAGAGCCGGTCTGCCCGCCGGGGAAGCGTTGCGCAGGGCAAAAATCCACCTGGCTCGTGAGATGCACCGCCGCCAGGGGTACCTGGATGGCGAAGATCAAAAGACCTTGATCTCCTTCGTCTACTACGGCGACCCCCTGGTACAACCCACTGATTTGAACAGTAACTACCGAACCAAAGGTGTGCTGCGCCCGCTCAAACCTGCCGAAGCCGTCAAGACGGTTTGCGAAAGAAATCACGGCTCTAATGGAAAAGCCCACCAGGGTGAAGCAGGAGAGGCGCTCAGCGTGGAGACCATCGCAAAAGTAAAAAGCGTGGTAGAAAAATACCTTCCGGGGATGGCGGACGCTCAAATGTCGTTCAGCGAACCGCAGGCTGCCTGTCTGGGGCGCGGGCACACCTGTCCCACCTCCCAGTTGGGGGCCAAGACCATCCCGCTCCATATGCCCAAACGTAATGTCATCACGTTGAGCAAACAGGTCATCGGTAATTCCTTGAACGGCGATCTCAAAAACGGGCATACCAGGCAGGTACATCACCATTACGCCAGGCTCACAATGGATGAATCCGGCCAGGTTGTCAAGTTATCGATCTCTCGTTAACTAAAAAGGGTGAATGGACGAGAAAAACTCGTTCATTCACCCGATTTGTTCAAGTAAGCTGGTAATTTTTACTTCGGATAGTTCCAGATCAAGTAGTTATCTTCCACGCACTTCTCATCCAAAATAGACTTTAGACAGACTTTATAAGCGATTAGCGTGGCATTCGGCGCGTCGATCGGATTTATCCACTTGGAGGCCATACCTTCCGCGTTAGTCGGCGGGAACGTAAATCTTTGCGGACGCCCATTAGGCATCGTGATATGGATGACGGGTTCAAAATTGGCCAGCGGTCTGCCTTTTTTGAAAACAGCAACAAAGATCTCTTGGGCTTCATCCGTGGATACGGATGGCTGCCTCTCCCATACTTTAATCTCTACATCTCGAAGTGAGAAATCGTCGTCCTGGCCAGCTCCATAGGCGGCTAAATATTCGGACCCTAAGGGTGCTAAACTGAGCCGGTCTCCTGCTTCGCCATCGATGTTCAGATCGACGCACACGGTGGTGAAACACTGGCGAAAAATTCCTTCTCCGGCTTGAAAAACCTCACTCACCGGTTTACCAAAGAAAGCCAATCCGCCGCGACGATCCAGGTAGTTCAAGAAGGCGACCGGCACGTGATGACCTAGCTCCCCTTTCGTTGTGATGAAAACCATCAGCTTTTGAGCAGGGTCTTCCCTGACCGGCGCGTCGTTGATCAACCCTAAGAGGGTAACGATTGGGCGGGCGAAAACCTCGGATTTCGAATCGGATTCCTGGACCAGCACCAGGTTTTCGAACACAACCTCCCGGTTGGTATCGAACCCAAACCTCGTTTCGCTCAATGTTTTCCCAATGAAAGGTAAGCCTAACGCCGCTGCTTTGGAACCGAACGGTTCGGGTAAGGGCTGACCTTCTTGCGGCAGAGCATTGGTCGGAGAACTACCCCGGCAGTCCTTGTCGCACGCGTAGGCGCCGTAGGCCATCAAAAGCACCTGCTGCGGACTGTCGTCACGTATATAGAAACCCAGATTGCCGAAATATTGTTCGATCCGCTCCTGGTCCAGGTTATAGCGCGCCTCAGTGATCGGTTCTCCGACGAAGCGAACGCCCCCCAATTCATCGAACTTTGCTTCGAAAGCGGGATAAACGATATGCCCATTGATATAGCGGGCGTCGCCCCCCGGATCAGACACGGGCTCGCCTCGAATATCATCGAAGCTCTCACCCAGGGGCGCCCACCGGTAACGCCCCGTCTCAGGCGCCTCCGGATCGTAAATCATCAACCCGGCTTGAACGTATTGGTGAATCTGGTTCTTAACCCGGGTCGCTTCCGAAATTGCCGGTCCGAATACAGCTTCTCCGCCATAAATACCATAGAATTTGGCAAACACCGGGTCTACCGGGATTGCTTCACCGCTCACACTTAAGCGCGCTGGTTTGTCTTCGCTGGCCGCCGTTCCACAGGCGCTTAATAAGATTGAAAACGTAATTAAAAAAGAGAAGATGCGTATTGGGATAGAACCTGCTCTTGTCATCATCCCACCATTATTTTGGTAAGAGCTGTTTAGAGTGCATCGTCGTTGTCATCCAGGTAAGGCCTCTAAATTCTTCCCAGTCGATCAGGTTTGATTTATGATCTCGTTAAACAGGGTATTGGCAAACGCCACCCTAATCCAAGTCACCCTCGTTTTTGGATAACGAAACCAATTATAGGTTATTTTTTGTCTTTGGTAACATGAACAATATATCGATTACGGCTGTTCTTGTCTAATGACATATGACACCTAAGCAACATTGAGATTGTACCATTTTTGGTACTGGCGTACTATATAACTGTGACTAAATCCACTAATAAAACTGTAAGTAGTACAATGGTCGCACAGGTGAAAAAAGTATATTTAATTTTAGTCCTCATCTTCTCGATATCCGCCTGCCTTCCGGCAGCCTCATCTTGGAATGCGCCGCTTCTGTCAGAACCCTGGGTTTATACCGACTTATACTACCTAGATCCGGTCGACGGCCTCTCACCTAACCAGGATATTGTCGCATTGTATCAACGTCGAGCCGGATCTGATCTCCAATTTCGCCTGGATTTACTGGATATTTCTGCTTCTCCGCAGGCAGATCTTTATATCGCCTTGGATTGGTTGCCAGGAGGCACAAACCGGTTGCCCATTGACGTCCAAAGCGATCTTGTATGGGAGGTTTTATTGCGCTTGCCGGCAGATGGAGATCCCCAGGCCTATGCAGCCGGCTCACCGGAAGATCTCGACTTTGAAGAGCTCGACACGTTCATCCCCCGGATCGTGCGCGATTCGTTGAACGATACCCTTATCGTCAGCGTACCTTTCGCAACCTTGGGAATGATGGGAAGACCTTTTTCGATCCAAGCCTTTCTGACCGCCGCCGGCAGCTCGCAGCTGGTCGATGCTACACCACCGGTCCGGTCCAATGACCCGCCTCCGCGCAGAGCGCCGGTCTTGTTCGCCTTTTGGAACAGTTTTCCGGCCTACACGCCGGCTCAGGCCTTGCGCCGCTGGCGAGGCGCACATACCGGTCCATTAGGTGGCCGGCACGGCTTATTCGCTTTGCTCTCCAGCATCCGCGCCGCCCAGGTTCCCGTTATCTTGTTGGACGCCAAAAACCCGTCTTCGCTCTCCGCGTTGAATTACATCGACAGGCTCGAAGTCTTGCGGGTCCTCTCGGAGCAAGGCCTGGTGATCTTGCCGGACGTGTTGCCTGGGTTCACCACCCTGCCGGTAAATTTGGATACTTTTCGGGAATTTATCGATGAACCCGATCCCTATCTGCGCGCTGCGCGTGACGGCCGTGTTATAGCCCAGGAATTCAACCTGCCGGCCAGCGAAGCGGTCTTTTCGCCTTCGAATGTACAATCAATCCCCCAGGGCTATAGGCTTGCTTTCGTTCCCGTGCAAGGAGGTTATCCAATGCGCTACGCGCAGTATACTTTGATTCCCATTTTACCGGGTTTCGAAGGAGCTCAAGCCACGCCGGACGGCCTTGAAATCGACATCCGGCGCCGGTTGGTGGAGAACGCGCTCCCTCCCTCAGCATCCAACCCGCCGATCTTGACTTTAGGCGGCGACCTGACCACCAGTACCTGGGGGGTGCTCACGCACGCACTTCCATCAATGCAATATATCGCTGCTCACCCTTGGATCCAGCCGCTAAACTACTACGAGCTGGCAGCCTACCCGGCCCTCGAGGGACAGGGACAGAACACTTTTTCGTTCACCGGGGAGCGAAAGATGGCTGAACAGGCTGGACTCGCGGGCTTATCTGAGCCAGTTTTGGACTTCACTGGTGCGCCGGATAATCTCCTTGCGCAAGCGGCCTGGCAGGGCTTCACCAGCTTGCTCGCCCCGCTGCCCCCCGAAGTGTCTGCGCTGCCTGCTATGCGAGCTGGCTATTTACCTCGCCTGCGGGGCCTCCTGGCAGCCGCAGCCTGGGCAGAAGATCCTCAATCCGTTGCCGATTGCTCTCGAGATTTCGATCTCGACGGTGTCGCCGAATGTGTACTATCCTCGCAGAATTATTTTGCTCTCATCGATCCGTATGGTGGGCGCTTGGTCTATCTCTTCGCCCTGGCTGAAGATGGTCCGCACCAGTTAATCGCCCCATCTACGCAGTTCATCGTTGGATTGGGCGATCCTTCCAGCTGGGACCTTTCGGCCGGAGAAAATGCCGAATCCGCTGGGTACCATGGCGCCTTTACCGATTCCTCAGAAACCTGGCAGATGTATCAATCCGAAGTTTTCGATCAAGAGATCGTCCTGTTATCCCCTGATGGAAGCCGTACGAAGATTTTTACCTTGACCAATGAAGGTTTGGGCGTCGAATATCGCGTCGCAGATGTGCTCTCCACACGCCTCCCCCTGGCGCTGGACCCATGGGTTCGCTTCAAGCAGGGGTGGGATCGCCTCTATGAAACGGACGCAGACCAGCAAAGCCTCGCCTGGGGTTTGGCTACGGGTGGAGAGGTGGTCGTCACCACGTCGGCGAGCCTGCAATTTGATCCATTTACGGCTTCCCAGGAGCAGATGAACGCCCCAGAAGACCCGAATTTTGACTATCCACCGGGCCATTATCTGCCCTTCCCCATGGCGGTTTTACAGGTGAACGCTCCTGGGAACTTTTCCGTGAAGATCGGCTACAATTCACCTTAATCCCCGCCATATTCCGGCAAGAAATATACGCATCGTATCGACGCAATGAAAGAACCAATGGAGTGAACCATGTTGAGCTATTCCGATTACCCGCTCACAGTTGTCGAAGATATCGCCCGTTTGCGCCGCCGGATTGCCGCCTCCGGGCTGCCTCTTAAAGCCACCGACCGTAATCTTATAATCGGAACCTGGAACATCCGTGGTTTCGGGACCTTTTTCGATGGTTGGGGAGAAAACCCTGGCTCGCCGAAGCGCAATTTGCGCGCCATGGCGTTGATCGCCGAGATCATCCGAGGCATGGATGTCATTGCTATCCAGGAGGTGAAGCGCGAAACGAACGGAATTCGCTTCCTCATTGATCGTTTCCTCGGTCCCAATTGGGGCTTGATCCTCAGCGATGTGTCCGCCGGCAGTGGCGGGAATACGGAACGACTGGCTTATCTTTATGATGTCCGCAGGGTGAAACCCTCCGGTCTGGCCGGTGAGGTCGTCTTGCCGCCTTCTTCCATCGGCGATCCGCAGATACAGTTTGACCGTACCCCGTATATCGTCGGTTTTGAATCAGGAGGTGAAAAATTTTCCCTGCTGACCGCGCATATCAAGTATGGTGACGTCCCTGAGGAGCGTTTGCCCGAACTGCGCGCGATCGCGGATTTTTCAGCCAGGGAGATCGTAGACCGCAGTGTATCTCCGGAGTCGGAGGAAAGAAACCTGCTCCTGTTAGGCGATTTCAATATCGACCAGCGCGGGGATAACCCCTTGTTTCAGGCGTTTGTCTCCACCGGTCTCTTCGTGCCCGATCAACTGTTGGATATGAAAACTACCTTCGGTTCCAAGCCAAAATTCTATGATCAGATCGCCTGGTTCCGCGGTCAAAACTTTAATCTTAAGTACGGCGATCACGCCGGGTTGGTCGATTTCGCGAACGCGATTTACCAGGAAATGAGCCCCTTTCTGATGTCCTTCCGAGTGTCCGATCACTTCCCCTTGTGGGTCGAGTTCCAGCTGGACCGCAGCGTTGAGGATATGGGGGGCACGTTAGGCCTGGACGAAATCCAACTCGCCATGCCGGACCCCTTGAGCGTCGTTCCCGATTAGTTGCGCTGTAAAGTCAGCGCCATCACAGCCGCCGATAGCGCGATGCCTGCATTCAGGTGAAACATCGCGGAGAAGCCCCAGACATCCGCCAGGTACCCGGTCAACAGCGTTCCCAACGCCCCGCTGGTGAACATAAAACCCAAAATCAACCCGGAAGCTAAAGCCATCCCGCCGGGTATAAAGCGTTGCGCCAGCACTACCAGGATGCTGTGAGTCGCCCCGGTCAGCGCCCCTGCTGTCGGGATCAACAGGAATAACCATGGCGACCAACCAACGTTCGGGATCAGGTAGAGCGGAACGGTAGCCAAGAATAACGCCATTGCGGCTACCTTGCGCTTACCGAAGCGGTCAGCCAGATTGCCCCCTAATATGTTGCCCAATGCTGAACCGCCCATAAACGTAGCCGCGATCAACCCATATACGCTTGCCGATTGTCCCAGATCGCTCAGATATTTGGGGATGAATGTAACGATATTTTGCTGCGACCAGGCCTGAAACGCAGCTACCAGCGCAAAGGCAAGCAATGTATACGAGGCTAGTTGGACGCCTGGCTTGTTGATCTGATCGGTGACAGCCTGTCCTACCAACGCAGAAGCGGTGTTCGCGATTTTACCGAGTTGAGGCAGCGGGTTGAGCTGTCGTGCTGCATTTAAACCGACCGGGATAGCCGGAGCCGTCAGCAAGAGCAGCCCGCCAGGACCGAAGCGGTCCAGCAGGGGCCCTCCAAGCATCGGGCCGAAGAACAAACCCAGCTGCCCAAAAACGAAGAAATAAGCCGTCGCCGTCGTTTCCTTACCGGCGTAGTGCGATCTGCCCCGCAGTGTTGCCTGCATCGTCCCGGCCGGGTGGAATGCGCCCGAACCGAGGCTGGCAGTAACCAGCAGGATCAGGGCAAGGGTGCCGGGGGCGATCACCGCCAGGGAGAAAAAAAAGGCCATCCACAAAACTCCCCCGGCGACTACCCAGCGCGGGCCAACCCGATCGGCCAGGTGGCCGAACAGTGGTTGGACCAGCGCTGCGCTGAGGATGTAGATCGTGCTGACCAGGCCAAGGCTTGCGTTGGACAGGCCCAACGGCCCGCTCAGGTAGGCTAAGAGCACCGCGCGCTGTCCGTTGAGCACGTCAACGATCAGGTGGCTGAGAGCGACGGAGGAAAACAAGTTATCGAGCAGCAGCGTCATGGCTGGTCAGGTCTCCGATTTTCGGCGGTAGAGTTGTTGGGATTGGATCAATTTGTAAACAGCAGGGTGCAGGTAATACCGGAAGGCGCGGTCTTCACGGATCCGCTCCCTGATCTGCGAACCGGAGATCTCCACCAGTGGAGCAGGGATAAACCTCGCCTTGGCGCGTATTCCGGGCAATTCATTTTCAAGCGACCTGATATCGACGTGATCTCCGGACCGTCGCATCACGCCAATTGCGTCGCACGCTGCGATGAAATCATTTGGCCGTTCCCAGGTCGGCAGATCGTGCAGCGAATCGCCCCCCATCAGGTAAACCAGCACGTTCTCCGGGTATTGTTTGGCCAGCAACCGCATCGTATCGACCGCGAAATGCGGAGGCGGGCGGTCAATGTCCACCCTGGAGATCTCGAAGTCAGCGTTATCTTGGATAGCGAGTTTCACCATCTCCAGGCGCTGCTCCAGTGAAGTAATCGACTGGTTCTTTTTATGTGGGGGAACGGGAGTCAGCACCCATAACACGCGGGCTAGCTGCAGCTGATCGAGCGCCTCGGCTGCCAGGATTAGATGTGCAATATGAGGGGGATCAAAAGTACCCCCGAGAATGCCGATCTTTGCACTCTGGGCTTCACTGCGGTCAATCTTGCCATTCAAGCTCGTAGTCTCCTATTCGCACCGTATCTCCAGGCTGAACGCCAGCTTCTCTTAACGCTTCTTCAATGCCGAGCATATGTAAAATGCGTTGGAAACGACGAACGGATTGATCATATTCCCAATACGTCATCGCCGCGGCGCGTTCGATCGCCGCGCCGCTCACCCGGTAACCTGCTGTGGTCTGGGCGATTTCGAAATCGCGCGGATCGCTCTCCATCCGGTACACCGGCATCTCGTCCGTCTCCGCCTGCTTGGGCATCTTAGCTAAGGTTTGGGCAGCCCGGTACAACAGCTTGCGAACGTTGGTGCCGGCGACCGCCGAGATCGCCATCGGCTCGTAACCACGCGTTTTCAACTGCGCCTGTATCTTTGGCCAGCGTTCCTGCACGTCGGGCAAATCGATTTTGTTGAGCGCGACGATTTGGGGTTTACCAGCCAGGTCAGGATCGAACAAAGCCAGCTCCGTGTTGATCTGGGAGAAATCCAGCAGCGGATTTTCAGCCATCCCATCGAGCAGATGGATCAGCACCCGTGTGCGTTGGATGTGGCGCAGGAATTCGTCTCCCAGCCCCACCCCCTCGTGAGCCCCCTCGATCAGCCCGGGGATATCCGCCAGGATGAGGCTGTTTTCGTCGTCTAAATTCGCGACCCCCAGGTTTGGTTCCAGCGTTGTGAATGGGTAAGGCGCGATCTTTGGCTTTGCGTTGGTCACGGCGGATAAAAACGTGGACTTCCCAGCATTTGGCGCGCCCACGATGCCCACATCGGCGATTAATTTAAGTTCCAGCCTGAGCCGGCGTTCTTCTCCGGGTTCGCCTTTTTCGGCGATACGCGGCGCCTGGTTGCGGGAAGTTGCAAAACGTGCATTTCCCCGCCCCCCACGGCCGCCTTTTACGACGACCAGCCGCTGCCCCGCTTCCACCAGGTCCCCCACGACTTCCCCGGATTGTGCGTCATACACAACCGTCCCCGGCGGCACCTGTATCACCAGGTCCTCAGCCGAACGACCCGTTTTATTGCTCCCTCCCCCTCTCGCACCGGCTTCAGCTTGAAAACTGGATTGGTAGTGCAGCGTATTCAGGGTCGAAAGTTTGGGATCAACTTCGAAGACGACATCCCCGCCTCTACCCCCGTCTCCTCCATCCGGCCCCCCAAACGGTACGTACTTTTCCCTGCGGAAATGCACCGCCCCGTCGCCTCCTTTACCGGAAGCGACAACGATTTCTACTTCATCGATAAACATGGGCTTTAATAGATCTCGCAGTTAGCTGGTAATCAGTTGCATGGACAAGGGGGTGAGTTGGGAAATAACGCATGGATTATACCATCCGTAATTGTACGGCATTTGTAAGCTTCTTGTGGGGGTTTGCACAAATCAAAAACTTGTGGTAAATTCATTACAGTTAGGACTTACGCGCTTGGGCGAAGAAAGGGGGTGCGTAAATCCTGATCGAATCGCTAAGGAGGCAAAATGGCAGAAAAAGCAATTCCCGACATCGTCATTGGGCGCCTGCCCCTATACTTGAGAGCGTTACAAGGGATGGGCGAGGAGGGTCGCCAGGTAACTTCTTCACAAGAGCTGGGAGAACGCTTGGGCATTTCCGCAGCTCAAATTCGCAAAGACCTCTCCCAGTTCGGTGAATTCGGCAAACAAGGAACTGGATATTCTATTGAGTTCCTTTCCCAGAAATTACAGCAGATCCTGAACGTGGACCGTATCTGGGATATGGCGGTCGTGGGCGCCGGGGACATCGGTACTGCGGTCGCCGGTTATCAAGGTTTCGCCAACCGCGGCTTTCGAGTGACCAGGGTTTTTGATAATGACCCGGGAAAAATAAATCAGCAGGTAGGCGAATTTATCGTAGAGGACAGCGCAAATCTGGTCCCGGAGATTCGTCAAGCCAAGATCAAGGTCGCCATGATCTCGGTACCCGCCGGCCAGGCTCAGGCGGTCGCCGACAGCCTGGTTGAAGCAGGGATTAAAGCCATCTTGAATTACGCGCCGGTCAGTCTCAATGTCCCCCCGGAAGTGAACGTCCAACATATCGATCCCACCATCCATTTACAAAGGATGACGTATTATCTCTAGTTTTCCTTGCTTGAATTGAAAGCGAGCGGGGGCGGTTTGGGGGGGGGCCGGCGCCCCAAACCCCCCCCACCCGTTTTGGCCCCCGCCCGGGGGGGGCCCCCCGCAGAGCACTGCGGGAGACCGAGCCCCGGTGGACCGGAAAAACCCCCCAAAC
>CAYNWK010000116.1:0-13574 GCA_964400875.1 uncultured Anaerolineaceae bacterium
TCCACCTCCGGCCATATGAGCAGTTCGGTTTTTTGATCAACGTTGCTCAAAAGACCTATGGCTTCTTCGAGCGCTTTCCAGATGTTATTCTCTCTGAAATGCGGTGGGATGGTCAGCTGCTTAGGACGAGCTCGCGCGGTAGGGAATGGCCATAGCGTGTTGGCCCGGTCGCAAGCGTGCAGCAGCAAACTTCTCAGGTGCTGCTTTTGGTTATCGGGCAAGCCAAGTCCTTCGACCTTATTGATCAAGGTAAAGAGTACATACACTGCCCTTGGCAGATACACCGATAGCGCCTCCTCCGCGTGGTGGCGGTCGGGATCGCTTGCCGGTGCGATGCGCTCCAAGGCTCTGGCTCGGTGCAACCCACTTGTGGCAAACCCGGCTGCCAGTTCCTGATCAGCCTGGGTAGCCGGTCGCTCGCCGTTATCTCCGCAGTAAGGGCAGGCATAAATTACCCCGTATGGGGCTGCTGCTTCTCGCTCCCATAGGAAAGCCTGGGCCTCGATCAATTGGCGGCATTGCTGGCAGAAAGTCTGGTAAAGCCCTCGAATATGCGGTTCGATGCGGTCTTCTCCTTTGCGAGAAGCTGCCAGCTCAGCGAATGCGGCCTGCAATTCGTCTTGTTGTGGTGGATCTGCTGCTATCTCTAACAAGAATCGGTTGATCGGGTTGTTTGCCGCCACCAGCACACGATAACCCGCCTGGGCGATCTCGATCGCCAGTTGTGGGGAGGCGCCGAATGGATCCAGTATCCATCCGTCTGGTTGATCGGTCTTGAGATCGTCCAGCCATGCTGCAGCGATTCCGTCGGGGATTGGAGGCAGGAATCGTTCTAGCAATATTCTCCCCGTTTTGGTTCTACCCGGTCTAAAAGCTGGTGCTCTGCGCATAGTCATTAAGTATGGGTTTTTTTCTGCTTCTCAACTCAGGGAAGAAAGGGGATGTTTGGGCGTATGAAGCCCACCCAAACACCTCCACTTTCTCGGAGAACTGCGTAACTCCTAAGTATAATGAGTTTTACGAAAAATACAATTAATCCCGACCATCTCATACGAAGAGATTGAGGGTCAATCTCGCCCAGGAAATAAAATGAGTAAATTTCTGAACAGATCTCGTCTGTGGATTTTCTTAGGAGTCTTGGTTTTTACCATGCTGGCGTGTAACGTAATCGCAGGTCCAGCCTCCAAACCTTCCATTCCTCAAGATCTTTCCGAACAGGCGTCGAACACACCGCTGCCACCAACGCCGACTTTAGAATCGACAACGACCCCGGTTCCTTCCCTTGTACCTACCCAGGTCGACCCCGTCTGTGTTCCTTCCGGATCTTCACCCGATTTGGCGGATGGTGATTTCGATTCCTATCCCACTGCAGTGCTCGACTTTCTTAACCAGGGAGGCTCACCAGATCAGTTGGATGCAGCTCTTTACGAAGCCGGCGTAGCGAACCAGCCTGTGAGTGTAGCCTCCGCAGACCTGACCGGGGATCAAAAGATCGACGTCATCGTATCGATCTACAACCCTGCTTCTCAAACAATCGCTCCACCTGGAAAATTATTGGTCTACACCTGCCAGGAAAGTCGTTATTCCCTCGGCTACGAAATCGAATCACAGGAGAATTGGGGAGCGCCTCAGATCCATTTCATACAAGATATGAACGCTGATGGTCAAGACGAAATCGTCACTAGTTCTACTATTTGCGGTGCCCATACCTGTTTCGAACGGGTGCAGATCCTGATGTGGGATGGAGATAGCTTCACAAACCGGCTGGAGGGATCGACTGCCGAGCTTCCCTATCCCGACGTGCGCATCTCCGATGAAAATAGCGACGGGGTTTATGCGTTGGAAGTTTCCGCCAGCGGCTTTGGTTCCGTCGGCGCCGGTCCTCCAAGGGGTGAAACCTGGGTGTGGTCTTACAATATTGAGCAAAATCTCTGGGAAAAGACCGACGAAATCCTGGCTGAATCAAACTATCGTATCCACGTTCTGCACGACGCCGACCTGGCGGCGCTGCAAGGCGACTACGATGAAGCGTTGCTTCTTTATGGTCGGGTTCTCTCAGACTCGACGATAGAAGACTGGCTTGATCCGGTGAGGGAAAAAGCGAACCTAAGCGCTTATGCTCTGTTCAAAACCGGCGTCATCCACTATTTACGCGGTGAAACAGATCTTGGCGCGGCCACCTTTGGTCAACTGCGTAGCGCTTACCCGCCCCCGGACGAGGGATCTGCTTATGCCCGGCTGGCGGATGTATTTCAAGCCGCCTATGCTTCTGGAGATCTATCCGCAGGATGCCAGGCGGTGCAGGGTTGGGCAGAAGAGAATACCTCCCAGGTTTTAATGCCGCTTGGGCCAGAGACCTTCGGCTACGGCAACCCACAGGTTGAACCCGAAGATGTTTGCCCGTGGGATTAATTACGTCGTAATTTGTGTAGATACGGAATGGCTGCTCGTCGATGATGCAATTATCGATCCTCTCTGATAGTATGCAACAAGGCGATATTCGGTGGGCGCATCGCGCCGACAGGAAAACCGGATATCAAGACGACCTGTTGCCCCTTTTGAAGCGGCGTGTAGGCGACAATGGTTTCTTCAACCCGTTCTAACATATCTTCCAGCGTATCGGCGTATGGTACTAAATAGGGAGTGACGCCCCAGAGTAAGGGCAGCTGCCGGTAAGTATACTCGACCGGGGTAAATGCCAGGATCGGCGCGACTGGCCTGGCTTTTGCCATTAAATGAGCAGTGCGCCCGGTTTGGGTGAATACTGCGATGGCGGCCACGTTACGGTCGTGAGCCAGCTCGCGGGCTGCGCGCGTGATCGAAAGTGCATCGTCGTGCGTCGAAACACCCAGGGCGATCTCATCCGAGGCCGCATCCCCTAACTCGCCATGCCAGTGGCCCCACTTATCCAGCTGTGCCTCCGCCGCTCTAATGATCGCGTCCATGATTTCCACGGATTGCACCGGATATTGGCCAATCGCCGTTTCTCCGGAAAGCATCACGGCATCCGTGCCGTCGAAGATTGCGTTTGCCACGTCAGAAGCTTCCGCTCGCGTCGGGCGTGGGTTATGGATCATCGAGTCCAGCATCTGAGTGGCGGTGATCACAACCTTGGCATGCTGGTTGGCAGATTCGATGATCCGTTTTTGAGCGATGGGCACTGCTTCTGGTGACATTTCCACGCCGAGATCGCCTCTGGCAACCATCACGCCGTCGGAAACTTCGACGATCGCTGTCAGGTTATCCAGCGCTTCCGGTCGTTCCAGCTTGGAGATAATGAGCGTGTGTTTATTTTCCGGGTTAAAGCGAGCGATCTTCTGCCGGAGGCTGACGACGTCGTTGGAGTGGCGAACAAAGGACATCGCGATAGCATCCACCTCGTGTTCGAGCCCAAAAGCCAGGTCTTCTTCATCCTTCTCGGTTAGCGCTCGGATATTGAGCTTAGCGCCAGGCACGTTGACCCCCTTATGGGGTTTGAGTTCGCCGCCTAAAACCACGTTCGTATCAATCGTCGTCTCATCCACACCAACGACGACCAGCTCCAGGTTGCCGTCGTCAAGCAGTATTCGTCCTCCCGGACGCACGTTATCCGGGAGATCGTGGTAGTCCACCGAGACCATTTGATCATCGCCCAGGACATGTTGTGTAGTCAGCTTGAAGCTCTGACCTTGCTCGAGGATTATGCTGCCGCCCCTGATCTCACCGGTGCGGATTTTGGGGCCTTGCAAGTCTTGCATAACCATCACCGGATGGTTCAACCGTTTGCTCACCTCACGTATGAGCCGAATACGGTTTTCATGATCGTCATGGGTCCCGTGTGAGAAGTTAAGCCGGAAAACGTTTACACCCGATTTGATCAATCGTTCGATGATCGTCTCTTCACCGCATGCAGGACCGAGTGTGGCGACGATTTTTGTTCGTCTTTCCCGTCTTTCCATAATAGCTCCTTAATAACCCGCGGCGCACATCAAATCTAGCCGGTCCAGGTTCAACAGACGCAGTTAGCGTCTAGATGTAATTTAACGCTCGTGCCTGACGTGTTAAATCCTCTCGGAATTCGGGATGGGCGATGTTGATCAAACCGGTAGCCCGCTCCCGAATCGACTTTCCGTACAAGTCGGAAACTCCGTATTCGGTCACGACGTAACGGACGTGATTGCGGGTCGTGACAACGCCCGCGCCTTGCTTCAGCATCGGGACAATACGGCTGAACTGTTTGGCTGTGCTTGGAAGAGCAATGATCGGAACGCCCTCCTTCGCGCGGGAAGCTCCGTAGATGAAATCCAGTTGTCCTCCCACGCCACTGTAAAGCTTCGGGCCGATGCTGTCCGCGCATACCTGCCCAGTCAGGTCGATCTCGATAGCTGAATTGATCGCCACCATGCGGTCATTCTGGGCGATCACGAAAGGGTCGTTGACGTATTCGGTTGGGTGCAGTTCGATTAATGGGTTATCGTCGACCCAATCGTACAATCGTTTTGTTCCTAAGATGAAACCGGCGATAATTTTCCCCGGATGCAGCGTCTTACGCGCGTTGGTCAATACGCCGGCGTCAACCAGGTCGATCACGCCATCGGAGAACAACTCGGTGTGTACACCCAGATCCTTCTTCTCAAATAAATATTGGAGAACTGCATCGGGGATAGCCCCAATCCCCATCTGCATCGTTGCACCGTCGGGGATCAACTTCACGATATTCTTTGCAATCCTCTCAATCACCTCGGAAGACTCGCCGCCCATAGCCATCTCGGTCAACGGGTAATCCACCGGGACAATGTAATCGAGTTTGCTCACATGGATGAACGAATCCCCCAGGGTCCGGGGCATTTGCTGGTTTACTTCCGCGACGATCACCCTGGCTGACTCTGCCGGACTTTTGGTCAGGCCTACTTCGACGCCAAAGCTGCAAAATCCATAGTTATCCGGAGGCGAAAGATGAACCAGAGCGATGTCTAATGGAAGGTGGCCTTCTCTGAATAGCAGGGTGAACTCGGAAAGCATTACCGGCGTGAAATCTGCCCTGCCCTCCTGGACTGCGTGGCGGATATTATGGCTGATGAACATTGTATTGACTTTTAGATGGTTTTCCATCGCCGGGCTGACGTAATCAGCGGGGCCGACGCTCAAAGCTTGAACGATTTCAACATCCTCCAGTTTTGGGGCGTAGTCCACCAAAGCAGCCAGGAGTTCTTGGGGTACCGAGCAGTTCCCGGTGAGGAAGACCCGGTTGCCGGATCGAATCACCCGTACGGCGTCCTCCACGGAGACGATCCGTGATTCATATACATCTCTCCAGCTCATGCCTCACCCCCATGGTTGTTGGCAGGCAAGTAGGATAAATGCACTTCTTTACCTTGGTGAGTCATGACTGCACGTTCGATAGCCGGGTTTTCCGCGATGGCGGCTTCAACGCCTTTATTGGCAATTTCCAGGATGTACGGAAACGCAGCATTTAAAAAGGCATGTGTAGCGGTGCGCGCCACCACCCCGGGCATGTTCGGCACGCAGTAGTGAATTACGCCTTCTTCGATAAAGGTAGGGTGTTCGTGGGTGGTCGGTCGAGAAGTCTCAACACAGCCGCCCTCATCGATGCTTATATCCATGATGATCGCCCTTGGTTTCATGGCGCGGACCATATCGCGAGTCACCACGATGGGCGTGCGCTTACCGGGAACCAGGACTGCTCCAACGACTACGTCAGCATACGCGCAGGCCCTTGCAACGTTAAATGGATTGGAGATCATCGTAACCACGGTGGGATACCGTTCCTGGATGCGAACAAGCGCCTGGATATCCTTATCGAGCACCGTAACGTGGGCGCCCAGTCCCAGGAAGGCGCGCGTCGCGCCGCTGCCTGCCACGCCAACACCGATAATGACAACTTCTGCCGGGGGAACACCAACCACGCCGCCTAGCAGGATGCCTTTGCCGCCAGAATCGTTTTGCATGATCCGCGCGGCTTCTTGGGCAGACATCACCCCTCCGATCTCAGCTAGTGGTCGTCGAACCGGCACACTGCCGTCCTGCAGCTGGATTTGCTCGTATGCGATGGCGGTGATATCGTTGGTCAGTAAATGGTCGATTTTCTCCAGCCGGGCCGAGGCGAGATGCAGCAAGCCGGCGAGAGTCGTCCCAGGGCGCAGCCATTCAAGCTCCTCTTGTATCGGTCGGGCGACTTTCAACAATAGATCGGCTCGGCCGAACACTTCGTGAGGGGAATAGGCGATGCGCGCGCCGGATAGTTCGAAATCATTGTCGCTGAACCCGGCCCCTAAACCGGCGTTGTGCTCGACAAAGCACTGATGTCCGTGCTCGCTCAGCATCTTCACGCTGGCAGGCGTGAGTCCAACACGAAATTCAAATGGGCGTCGTTCTTTTGGAATTCCGATGTTCATGTTCGTAATTTCCTCGTGAATCGCTTAGCTCCTGAAAACAGAGCTGGATTGATGTTTATTCCATTGTTAAGGATTCATGGATGCGTGGGAAAGCCCAGTTGAGAGTTTCCTTTTTGATGATCAGCGGCGGAGCAAAGCGGATAACGTTTTCACGTGTTTCCTTAGCCAGGATGCCCCGGATCTGAAGCGCCTCGCAAAAACGCCGCGCGCCGCCGGCCTCCGCTCTTAGTTCTACGCCGATCAGCAAGCCCTTACCGCGCACTTCCTTGATATGGCGTTTGGGTATTTCCTCTAATAAATCCATGAAATATTCCCCCATTTGGGCTGCGTTTTCGACGAGGTTTTCTTCGACTATTACACTCAGAGCAGCTCGTGCGACGGCTGCGCCTAGCGGATTGCCCCCAAAGGTTGATCCATGTTCACCTGGTTGGAAGAGTCCCAACAGCTCGCTGTCCGCCAATATGGCCGAAACCGGGTAGAACCCGCCTGATAACGCTTTGCCAATGATCATGATATCAGGCCTGACGTCTTCGTAATCGCTGGCAAATAACCTTCCTGTCCGGCCGAGTCCGGTCTGAATTTCGTCGGCAATTAATAACACGTTGTTATCTTTACAGATTTTCTGGATTTGATTAAGATAGTTTTCTGGTGGAACGATAACCCCGGCCTCGCCTTGAATCGGCTCAACCATTACCGCGGCAGTATTAGGTTTGATCGCCAGCTCGATTGCCTTCGCATCCTTATAAGGTACGCTAACAAACCCGGGCGTATATGGGCCAAAATCATCGCGGTAGTGAGGTTCAGTCGAGAAGGAGATGATCGTGACTGTCCTCCCGTGAAAATTTCCTTCTACGGTCACGATCTCCGCCTGTGAATGGGGGACGCCTTTGACCTCATAAGCCCACTTTCGGGCGAGTTTGATCGCCGTTTCCACAGCCTCCGCGCCGCTGTTCATTGGCAGCATTTTCTCATAACCGGTAAGCTCGGCTAGTTCTTTATAGAGCAGAGGTAGCTGATCATTGCGGAATGCCCTGGAAGTTAACGTGATCTTTTTAGCTTGTGCTTGCAAAGCGCTTAGTATCTTTGGGTGAACGTGACCCTGGTTGAGAGCAGAATAAGCGCTCAGACAATCCAGATAGCGATTCCCCTCAACGTCGTAAACCCACACGCCTTCTCCACGAGCAAGAACTACATCCAGCGGTTTGTAATTATGCGCTCCGTAGCGGTCGCTGAGGGCGATGTAATCTTCGGATGAGAGCATTGGACTATTTACCTTCGTTGACTAGCAGACGTACCAGGATTGCTTTTTGGGCATGCAGCCGGTTATGCGCCTGGGGAAATAGAACGGAGTGTGGTCCGTCTGCGACCTCATCGGTGATCTCTTGTCCTCGGTGCGCTGGCAAGCAGTGCATGACGATCGCTTCCGGGTCGGCTTGGTCTACCAAAACTTGATTGACCTGGTAGGGTGGAAAAACCTGTTCGCGTCTTCTGGCCTCCTCTTCCTGGCCCATGCTGGTCCAGGTATCTGTGTATATCACCTTCGCGCCCAGCACTGCTTCATGCGGATCGCGCAATCGGTTAACCGTGCTTCCGGATTCGTCTGCAAACATTTCTCCGAGCGCCAGGACCTCATCCGTCAGCTCGTAACCTTCCGGGCTGGCTATGGTGAAATTGACGCCAAGCTTTGCGCAGATCATTAACAAAGAAACGGCGACGTTATTCCCGTCGCCGATATACGCTAGGTTCAATCCCTTAAGCATGCTGAATTTCTCTTTTACAGTAAGGATATCAGCAAGTGCCTGGCAGGGATGGTTGTAATCACTCAGCCCGTTGATCACGGGCACCTCCGACCATCGGGCGAGTTCCAAGATGTGCTCGTGATCGAACACGCGTGCCATGATTGCATCTACGTAGCCTGACATTACTCGCGCGATATCGGCTATTGATTCACGTTTTCCGAGACCGATCTCATTGGGGGAAAGATAGAGCGCGTCCCCTCCCAAATGTCGCATAGCCATGTCGAATGATACTCGTGTACGCAAACTTGGCTTTTGGAAGATCATCGCCAATACCTTGTTTTTGAGCAAAGCAGTATTACCCCCAGCTTTCCACTCGGCTTTCAACTGTCTTGCCAGATCAAGCAGATCTTGAATTTCCAACTGTGAAAGGTCGGCAATAGAGAGAAAATGTTCCATTCGTCAACCGCTCCTGAAAAAGATTGTATTATTTTCCACGATTTGGCAGCTTGGAGTATATCACGGAAGACCCTTTCACCTTTCGAAGAGCGGGAGAAATGAGGAGCAGCATGAGTTATCGACCAAAGAAATACTAGATCCAATCCCTGCCGGTCCAGCCTTCAATGAGGCGGGTGGCGAATGAGAAGTGACACTTTACATATCTCTCAGGAATAGTTTTTTTCTCGATGCTATAATGATCCTCACGATCACAATGACAGATAAAATTAACCGTTACGAACGACAGCTGAAGCAAACTTGTCACCTTACCGGCGCACGTTGGGCAGTTTGGCTGGAGCCGGTGAAAGATGGGTGGGGGTTGGGGATCCAATGTTCACTCACGCGGAACCGGGTAGCTGCCTTCCAGGAGTTTATCGCTCAACCTAAAACTGCTCATTGGTTGGCCGGCGCTTATTCAACCGGTCGTATGCGTTCCCGCGCTACCGGCGACTTTGAAGGTGAGCTCGAGTCGGCGCGTATTTTCGTTTTCCCGAACCTGGAGGAACATTCTGCACTTATCGTCGGCGCGGATCAGCTGAACCGTCGTGATAAAGGATTTTACCGGATCCTCGCTCAGTGCCCGCCTGTTGAGGTGGCTGCGGAGATTCCCCTAGACGATCGCCTGTTGTTGCGTCCTCTTGAAGTAGAGTTTGATACTTCCTACAATCTCAGCAGCGTACTTGAACGCATTCTGCAGTACTTATCCAAGCTAATCGCTTGTGATGGTGCTTTGATTGCAATTCGCAGGGGGGAGATTTTTTCGGTTGACGCGATTTGGGATCTCCGAGGTAGTTTAGCGCTTCCTGAAGGCTTTTCTGTATCTCTTCAGGAAGACGCAATCCTCGATTCGATTGCCATTAATCGCCAGGGTTTGATAGTCGATGACCTGAGTAAGGAGAACAAGCTAAAGCTTAAACCCCCGGCAGATGCAGTCTTTAGCACGTGGATGGGTGTTCCGATCTTGATCGGCAGTCAGGTAACCGGGTTGGTAGTCTTCCTGAGTGATGCTTCGAGAGCATATTCTTTGGCGGATTTGCGTTATGCCAGCTCTCGTGTGGAACGTGTGGCGCATGGCATCGAAGGGGCGATCGTTTTCTCCGAGACGGCGCGCTATCTACAGCAAATGGCCTTGCTAAATGAGTTGGCTTCGGCTGCTTCGGTGGGTATTGATGTCTACGAGGTCGCTCACCGGGTACGTCGGATGTTGAGCAGGACTTTTCGTACGGAAATGGTCTCAGTCTTATTGCTCTCAGAAGATCGAACCTCCTTGCGCGAATACACAGACCGAGATCAGTCTGATGCGCCCCTTCACATCCCGGTTGATGAAAGCTTGGTTGGATATGTTGCTGAAACAGGAATGCCATTGCGTGTAGCCGATATCCATCAGACGCCGCACTACCTGGGTATGGGGGCACAAGTCCGTTCTGTCCTTGCCGTACCGCTGAAATACCGCGGCGATGTCATTGGCGTACTCGATCTCGAGAGCACCGAGGTCAGCGCCTTTACCCACCAAGATCAACAATTGCTCGTCGTGATCGCCAGTCACCTGGCTGCTTTGCTTGAAAATGTGCGACTCAATGCCGAGACCCACCAGCGTTTGCGAAATCTCAACCTCATACATCAGGTAATCCGCCGCATAGTTGGTTCTGTTGACGTCTTTGAAATCGCCGGACAATCAGCGGAACTTATGGCGAAGTTTTTTGAATATGAGTTGGCTAGTGTGATGCTCCTGGATGAAAGCGATCAGTGCATGGTAGTTGAAGGTGTTGGTGGGACAATGGAGCATCTGTTAAAACTCGGTGACAGCTTTTCCGCCGAAATAGGCGTCATCGCTCAAGTGATCCGCTCGGGGGAGAGTGTTTTTTCAAATGAAGTCAGGCCTGCATTGCAATTCCATTCCCAGGATGAGTGGCGTCCAGGTTCGCAAATGTGTGTTCCATTGAAGGAGGGCGAAGAGATTATCGGACTGGTGGCTGTCGAAAGCAGTCGGTCTGGAGATTTTTCAGAGAACGAATTGGTCGTATTGGAGTCCCTGGCAGGCGTGCTTTCGAGTGTAATCACCAACGCCCGTCAGTATCAACGGTTGCAGGTCCTCGTACGCCATTTACAAGCGACTCGCGATACGGCGTTGGATGTCAGCGCCGATCTAGATCTGGATGTCGTCCTGGCGCGCGTTGTGCACCGATCCCGCCAACTGGTTGATGCTGAAGGTGCTGAACTCGGATTGGTGGATGAAAAGGGTGGATTTGTTACCATTGTTGTTTCTGAATTACCCTGGGAGGACACAACTGGGGAGAAAATCGAGCCGCGGGAAGGGATCACTGGAAGAGTAGCTGCTTTAGGTGAACCCCTGATCATTGCCGATTATCGTTCTTGGGAAGGCGCCGCCGAGAAGGCCTCGGTGAAAACCCTGGCAAGCGTACCCCTGAAGCATAAAGATAAGGTCATAGGCGTGCTCACCGTTAGCGACTCCCGCCCGCATCGACAGTTCACAATCGAAGATGTGCAGCTCTTAGAGCTGCTGGCACCGCAAATCGCGGTTTCTATCCATAATGCCCAGCTCTATAAAGAATTGCAGGAACATATCGAAGCGCAGCGGCTCGCCGAAAACCGTTTGATTCGGACGGCGCGCTTGGCTGCCGTCGGTGAGATGGCTGCCGGAGTCGCCCATGAGTTGAATAATCCGCTGACGACTGTCACCGGGTTTGTCGAATTGGTCTTGGAAGAGTTGCCGGACGATCTCCCCCAGCGAGCCGACCTGGAGCTGGTTTTCCGGGAAGCTCGACGGGCGCGCGGAGTGGTTCGCCAGCTGCTCGATTTTTCCCGCCCCTTGGAGAATTTAAGGGAGCTAACCGATCTAAACGAAATTATCCGCGACGTACTCGCCCTGGTTAACCATTTGGTTCGCACAAACGGCGTGCAGATGAACATCGAACTGGAAGAAGACCTCCCGGCAATCAGGCTCGATCCCAATCAAATCAAGCAAGTCATCTTGAATCTTGTCCATAATGCCCTTCAATCGATGCCGCTGGGCGGCGAGTTGTCCATTAAGACATGTTCGAGACAGCGAGATGGGAAACGCTGGTTGAATATACTCATCCGCGACACCGGTGAAGGCATCCCCGATGAGAACCTCGATCGAATCTTCGAGCCTTTTTTCACCACTAGAGAACCTGGCACCGGGACCGGGTTAGGCCTGTCTGTGAGTTACGGGATCGTCACCGACCACGGCGGGTATATCGAGGTTGCCAGCCAAAGCGATCTGGGCAGCAGTTTCACTGTTTGGTTGCCGGAAGTACAGTCCACATGAACGCTGCCTCGATTATTGTCGTTGATGATGAGCTAGGCGTGATCCGCCTTTGCCAGCGTTTGCTGGAAAAGGCTGGATATCTGGTGGAAGCTTATTCCACTCCGCAAATAGGGTTAGAGGCCATTGATGGTAAAAAATACGATCTATTATTGGTTGACATCCGCATGCCTGGCATGGATGGTTTTCAATTGATTGAGTTAGCCAGAGAACGCCTCCCGGAACTGGCGGTCGTCGTGATGACCGGTTACGGCACGATTGAAACTGCGATCGAAGCCTTGCGCCGAGGTGCGGATGGTTTGATCTTAAAACCTTTCGAGCAAGGTTCTGAGCTGGTCGAGACGGTCCAGTTGGCTCTGGAAAGCAACCGTCGCAAACGTGATCAGGTTCGTTTGCGCGCTTTGCGTCCGCTCTTGGACCTCAGTGAAAGCTTGTTCACCCAAACCGAAGCAGAGAGGTTGTACGGCTTGATCGTGGATGCCATTTGCAGCCAGCTGGCTTGCCAGCATGCCGGCTTATTTGCTATTCATGAGGGAATTGAATCGTCCCAATACCTGTCATCTCGGGGACGTGATCTGGAGACGATCGGGTTCGATTCGTTTCTCCACGATACAAAAGAGCGCCTCCCCTGGGGAGTCTCAAACCGGATTGATTCAGGACAGGCTAAAAGTAAAAGTTCTCAGAAGTTCCTCGTAGACCATGATTTCAACTCAATACTGTGGATTCCTGTCTCAATAGGCAGCACTCAGCTGCTCTTGTTGGCCGCCAGGGAAGTTGGACAGGCGCCGTTTCATCAGCTGGAAACGGAGATGTTCGCCTTGCTTGCGCGCCAATCCGCGGTTGCGCTCGATAATGCGCGCTTGTATGCTGAACTGAAGGGATATATTCGCAGGATTGAGGAGTCCCAACAAGCGCTGGTGAGGGCCGAGAAGATGGCGGCTGCCGGACGTCTGACCGCTTCGATTGCCCACGAGATCAATAATCCGTTGCAAGCGGTGCAGAATTGTCTCTACCTGGCTGAACGAGATGAGCTCGATTCCGAAGCCCGCCGTTCCTATTTGAGCCTGGCCCAAGATGAGATGAACCGCCTGATCGCCACCGTCCAGAGAATGCTGGATTTTTACCGTCCCGGCGTTGTAGATCGCCAGCTGACGGAGTTGAATTCCATTGTCCGGCATGTGCTGAAGTTGCTCGATGGACAATTTAAAAAACAATGCGTTCGTGTAGAAACAGATTTAGCCAACCAAAGCATTGAGGCTTTCGTCGTTGGCGACCAGATTCAGCAAGTCCTGATCAATTTACTCTTGAATGGTCTGGAAGCGATGCCCGACGGTGGGGAGATGTTTATTCATACCTTTTCGGAAGATGGGAATGCAATCATTACAGTTGAGGACAGTGGTCCGGGCATCCCTGAAGAAGATCGGGAACGCGTATTTGAACCTTTTACCAGCTCCAAAGAAAGTGGCACGGGTTTGGGTTTGGCGGTAAGTTACGGAATTATGGCCGCTCATGGGGGCCAGCTCACCCTGGGTGAGAGCCGCAAAGGGGGGGCAAGCTTCCAGTTGTTGTTGCCGATGGGAGAGTGAGCCAATGAAGGGGAAGATATTGGTCGTCGATGATGAAGAGGCAATGCGCCGG
>CAYNWK010000117.1:0-13258 GCA_964400875.1 uncultured Anaerolineaceae bacterium
AATGGACCAGCTCGCCGTTCCGGTACCAGATGGCAGTCCACTGCGAACCGTCCAACATCCCGTCATAGCTAAACAGCGCGTACATATGTCCCAGGGGGTTCTCGAAGACCACGCCAGGGTTGAGCGGCTCGTAGGTCTCTTCATCGATCCCATCGGTGAAGACCAGATCGCTGAAGATTGCATCTGGATTAGGTGTCACCACGCCTTCGAAGCGAGTCTCGATGGCCAGCGGAATGCGCGGCGTGGCGGTGATCGTCGGCGTGTTGGATACGGCCGGGGTCAGTGTGATCGTCGGCGTCAAGGAGACCGTCGGTGTCAGCGTTATGGTCGAAGTCAGCGTTACCGTGGGGGTGAGCGTGATGGTCGGGGTGGGCGGGAAATAGCTGTAGGCAATCGGCTCGGCGAAATTGTTAAGAAAGACGATTAGCAATCCGAGGATGAAGGCAAAGAAAAGCAGGCGCCACCCGCGCACCATCCGGTCGCGTCGCATGCGGAAGAATTTGAGGTTGCGCGCGTTGCGGATGGCGTTGATCCCCGCCCAAACGCTGAAGAGGATGCCGAGGATAGCCAGGACGATGGCGGCTAGGACTGCGGTGTGGATATCTAAAGCCATAGGGGTATTTAACCGCAGGGATTATAGCACAGGCGCTCTCAGCAAGATCGTGGGTTTTGGACGCTCGGTCCCCTTTCAAAACCCTCAAGGACTCATCGCGGCGGCTCGGCTGCGACGCTGTTGCGCAGAGTGCCCAACCCTTCGATCGAAACCTCGACGGTATCCCCGGGTTGGAGCGGGCCTACGCCTGCCGGTGTTCCGGTGAGCAGCAGGTCGCCGGGCTCCAGGGTCATCACCGAGGAGGCGAAGGCGATTAGCTTGCCAACGCTGAAGACCATGTCTCGGGTTGAGGCCATCTGGCGCGCTTCCCCGTTGACGTGGCAGGTGATCAACGCGTCCGCGGGGTTAAAATCGGTCTCAACCCAAGGGCCGATTGGGCAAAACGTATCAAACCCCTTGGCGCGCGCCCACTGACCGTCCCGGCGCTGCAAGTCCCGGGCGGAAACGTCGTTGGCGATCGTATAGCCCACCACGTAGTCGAGGGCTTCCTCTGGGGGTATCCAGCGACCACGCTTTCCGATCACGATGGCCAGTTCAGCCTCGTGTTCGACGCGTTGAGATTGGGGCGGCAGCAGGATCGTCCCACCGTGCGCCAGCAGGGCGGAAGGCGGCTTTAGGAAGAGCATGGGTACGTCGGGCACTTCTACCTCATGCTCTTTGGCGTGCGCGGCGTAATTTCGCCCCACGCAGACGATCTTGCCGGGTTGCACCGGGACTTTAAGATGGACGGATTCGAGCGGCAGTTCCAGTTCTTCGCGGCGGAATTCGCCGAACATGCTGCCGTTGACCGTTCCGACCTGGTCGTCGAGCGTCCAGCCTAGGCGCGGTTCGTCGTCGTTGATGGAATAGCGGATGAAGCGCATAACTGTTCCGTTTTATACTGAATAATATGGAAGTTGTAGGACGGCTTATTCGTTGGCGTGTTGGATGCGCTCGCTGAGCGTTGAGATCGCTTGCTCAGCGCCTGCGAAACGGTCCTCAAAGCGCCAACGCAGCGCTTGCGCCAGCGAGTATACGATTGCCTCGATGGTGACGATGCCCACGCCTAATGTGGATTGGGCCCGCGCGGCCAGCACTACGTCGGCGGAGCGCGCCGAGGCCAGCGAAGCAGCGCCCATAATGGCTGCCGTGGGGATGCCTTTATCTTGGGCTTCCTCTAGGGCTCCAGCGATGTAGATCGCCTGCCCGGATACCTCGATCGCCATCAGCAAGTCCTGTGGGGTGGCGGTATGGACCGTGCGGGCCAGGTCGGCCACGCCGGATCGGGCGATGTAGATCGGGAAACCGCCTTGCTCCAGGAAGTGCACCAGGTTGTATGCCGCGGCCTGGGCCGGGTTTTCGGCCAGTACCACGATGCGCCGCGCCTCTCCGATCTTCTCCACCAACTGGGCCATCGCTTCCGTGTCCAGCGAGATGCTGGTCTGGCGCAGCGCCAGGGAAAGCTCCTGCATCGCTGCGTTGACCACCCCGGGAACCGATTCGGAATCCTGCGCCTCTACCGGGCGCACGAGCAGGTCGTCCATCACTCGTTTGCGGATCTCGCGCTGGAGCTTAGGAAATCCCCCATAGCCCAGATGTTGGGCGAAGCGCACCACTGTGGCAGCGTCCAGGTCGAGCTCGTGGGCCAGCTCACTCGCAGTCATGAAGGCTGCTTCGACGTAAGAATCGAGCAGGAAGTCGGCCAGCTTGGAGAAGCTTTTGGACATGTTGGGCCGCTCTTGGCGGATGCGATCTTCGTAGGTCATGGTGGTGCGCTCCTTTTGGGGACGTCAACCAGGGGTGTTCGCATCGGCGATGCGATCCAATTTGCAGGTTTTATCGAGATTGCCAGATTTGTTTGTCTAGCAAGTTTATCACAATTTGGGATGATTTGCAAATAATATTGCAGGTAGGATCATGGGGCAATTTTATACCGAAATCTAGGTAATTAGATCCAGAACCTAAAATCGGGTAGTCTTCCCCTCGACAGACTGGTGTAGGCCTTGTTAGATTGCACTAAATTGTAATAGGTTTCTTCTCAGTTGGCTGAAGTCCGATTGTCGTCGAGGTTCTTGGAAAAGGATAGGATTCTGTATCTTGCCGGCCGTTGAACAGGCGGCCGGTCAGGTGATTGCGCTCGATATAGGCCGTGCTTCTACCCAGAAGTAAACAAGGAGACAACGCGAAAGCAAGTCGGTACCACCAGAAAGGGGCACGTCCAGTCTGGGTGAACATACTGATAAAATGATAGAGATGTGGGTTTCCGGTTTGAGGTGATTTCAAAGGAGGGCTGGGAATGCGAATGAATCTTTTGGCGTATGTTGTCCTCTTGCTTTGGCTGCGAGCCTGTACCGGGCCTGTTAGCGTTCCGACACTACTTGTGGAAGTTACCACGACTACCGCGGTACCCGAAAAAACTGAAACGAAACCACCCGACCCAACCTTAACTTCCACACCCCCTACGAAGCCGTCCCTTCTCGTGCCAACGGCGACCCTTTCCGCCTGGCCACCCTTGCGAGAGTCGTCCTGGCTGCAAGCGCCCTGGCCCACGGCGGAATGGAGCCGCTCGTCCCCGGAAGCCCAGGGAATCGATTCCGAAGAGCTGTTTACTATCCTCGATTCTCTGAACAACGAAAGTTCATACTTCGACTCCATCCTGTTGATCCGCAACGGTTATCTTGTCCTGGAAGCCTATTGGAGCCCTTACGATGCCGGAAGACGACATGTCCTGAATTCCGCCACCAAATCGATCCTTTCTGCCCTGGTCGGGATCACCTACAAGGATGGGCTTTTTCAAGATGTCAAACAGCCCATTATCGACCTTTTCCTCGATCTTGATTTAACTCGCCTGGAAGATGGAGTGTCCGATATAAGGATCAAAGACGTCCTGACGATGAGCGCCGGCATGAATTGGTTGGGAATCTCAACTCAAGATATTCTGGAGGGAATACCATTTGCCTCGCCGGGGATCTTTTTTAGATACGAGAACTCTGCCCCTCAATTGATGGCGAATGCGGTCCAGGAGATGACGGGCATGGACCCCCTCGACTTTGCCAACCAGCGGTTGTTTGCCCCCCTAGGGATCTCAGAAAAGGATGTTGTATGGAAGACGCGGGGGGTCGGGAATCTTCGCAGTGGCGCCAACGGTCTTGAGTTCCTGCCCGAGGACATGGCTAAAATTGGCTACCTGTATCTAAACGAGGGCATGTGGGATGGGGAGCAGATCCTGCCAAAAGAATGGGTTGAAAAGTCGACTTTTCCCAATCAATTTGAAATCGACAGCGCTCCTGTACACGGGCCAGCAGATGGGTACGGCTATTACTGGTGGGTCAATACTGCTGGGGGTTATTTTGCGGCAATGGGATATGGCGGCCAATTGATCGTCGTATTTCCTGGCAAGGACTTGGTTCTGATTACTACCGGGGACTCCAGGTTGTCATCCGGGAAATTCCAATTCAATGCCCTGACCAATTATATCGTGCCGCTAGAGATGGCCGCTGCACCGCTTCCGGATAACCCGGCTGCTGAGAAGGCTTTGCAGACTTTGATTGCAGAATTCGGAGGTTCGGGTTGACCTTAAACCCCTATTGTTCGAACAGCTGGAAGAGCAGGATTACGCGTTGGTGGTTCTTCCGTGAATTTCGTGTTGACCAGCACATCGGTAGGCTCACTTTCTAGTGTTGCTAACACAATGAGAGGGGCTCGAACCTAAGATCTCTACTGGAGTATAATAATCCCAACAAGAATTCATAACTGAAGACCTCTTTTTCTCTGATTTTCAACAGAGAAGAGGTTTATAGCGGGCGGATAGCTCAGTTGGTTAGAGCGCTTCTCTTACACAGAAGAGGTCGCAGGTTCGAGTCCTGTTCCGCCCACCTTATCTCCCTTAATCAGTCGCGAAACATGCATTGTAAACGTGCCAGACAGGAGGATAGGCGCAACGAAGTTTGCTTATCACCTAGTTTGGCGAATATAACCCTTGGTAGTATTAAATGACATCAGGTTGAATCTCTCGATGCGTGCATTCCTGTAGATCGACTCGAAAATTTGGAGGTGTGCTGTGAGTAGTAACTTGGCAGAGGCATGGTTTGATGCATTTCGTAATAAAGATCTTTCTGAGCTAGAACTCGCAGATGACTTTGTACATACGAGTCCATATGGTGAAATCAGGGGTAAACAAGCTTATCTTGACATGGTCAGGGAAAACTCCGAAACGTTTTTTAGCCCGGTGATCGAAATCCTCGATGTATTCGAGTGTGGCGATAAATTTGCCGTTCGATATCTGGTTGATAAGAACCCGGCTTGTGATTGCATTTATGTTCGCAATGATCGGATTTCGAAAATCTATTCCTACTATCATGTTGGCAAAAAACCGGTTTTCTAACTCGAAAATCAGTCAACCCGCATACTCGCGTCAACAAATTATTGACACACATTCATCTGTTGTGTATTATCAGTGTAACCTTCATAGTTCGTTGTTTTCTTTATTGAAGGGGGGTGGTTCACGAAAGCTTGACTGCTCCGTGGTTAAATTAATCGTGTGAAAATCCGAGTTCTTCGATCTCGGATAACTCTACCATTGGAAATTCATCACCAAAGGAGTATTTTATGTTTTCACAGCGCAAACGGTTTTTTGCCTTAACAGCCCTGGTTCTCATCAGCCTGGTCATAGGGATTGGTCAAGTTTTTGCAGATAGCCCCTCCTCATCAGAACCGGAACCTGCTGTTCCCAACGACAATGTTCGCAGCAGTGAACTCGATCCGGAAGTGCGTGCACTGCAAAACGAAGTACAGGTGACGGATGCGTCCGTTGACAGCGAAGGTAACCCGACCGATGCCGAACCCTCGACCGCTTTTGTGGAACCTGTAGAAGAAAAGCCGGCCCCTGAAGATGCTCAAGCGACCACCTTTACCTATTTCAAGCGCTATCCCGGCGTCGCTTTTCAGCCTCGCGATAGCGACACAGGCTATGATTATTTTGGCAATGGGTGCATCAGCCCGAAAGGCAGTGACTATTTTGTCCTCGATTTACAACTGCCGGCCGGTGCGGAAATCGATTTTGTCCGCCTGTATTATTACGACACATCCTCCGCCAATTCAAGGTTGTATTTGACCTGGTATGATGGGCAGGGTGGGTATACAGATGTCGATTATGTAGACTCCGCTGGAACATCAGGCTACGGTACGGCTGGCGTCTTTACGAGCTACCTCGTTGACCCAATAAACCAGGCTATCACGTTGGTCTGGCGGCAGAACACCACCGGAAGCTCGATGGCGTTGTGCGGCGCGCGCATCCGCTATCAAGTGACCATCGGCACAGCTTTCCTGCCCGTTATTACCAGGGGAGGTGTGAGTGAATGACGCAATTTAGAAGAATGGGAATCTCTTTAATATTTCCAACAAATTTTACGCTTGGTTCAAACCTGTGAAGTCTACCCTCCCAGAGGACTCTAGTCTCTGGGAGGTTCTTTTCTTTACCGCTTAACTAAATAGAGCGTCTGCCAACTGGTAAAATTCTCTTGGATAAGATCGCTTATGGCTTACACCGACTTCGTCCTCGTTCATAACGTTTGGTTGGTCCTGGGATTGTGGATTCTGGTTTATACCGGCGATTTCCTTTTGACTCTCCTCGGCGCGACCCTCTATGGCCGCGCAGCCCGGGAGTATATTGTCTATGAAGGCAGCTACGAGCTCACCCCAACGTTCCAGAAGGACGTCGATGCCTTGCGCTGGATCAACCCTCGTTTTTTAGGTTTTGCCTTGCTTACCAGCGCCTTGATCTACCTGATCTGGTGGCTGGAAGCTCAAATCTTGGGCACTACGATCTTTTTCCCTTTAGCGATAGGCGCTTTATTCCTGCGCGAAGCTGCGATCTACATCCGCCACCTGCGCAACATCAGCCTGTTCGGAAACATAGGCCAGGGGAGTGGAGTCAAAGGCCGGATCGAATACCGGCGATGGTTGGTCTTTAGGAATTCGGCGGTTGAGCTCTTTTCCTTTGCCTTGCTGTATCTAGTGTTCTATTATTTGGTTAAGAGCTGGTTCTTCTTGGGCGGGACCATCGCCTGCCTGGTGACGGGGGGGCAGCACTATTGGTGGTCCCGGAAGTTCACCTGAACCACGGCGTCCCCGGATTATGACCAATGTCACTTGACCGCATAATTCGCTAAGGCTACAATTAATCCGCAATGGGCAATTCCGTTCTTAGTTTTCCCCTTTCAACCTCTCACAACTTCATACCCTCGAGGTGCACTTCATGAGCGATTACCTGTTTCGTGGCTCGCTGGCCGATCTCGACCTAGCGGTCCATGAGCTCGCCGAGCTAGAAGCCGAGCGCCAATACCGCAAGCTGATCCTGGTCCCCAGCGAGAGCTCCGCCCCGCAGGCGGTGCGTGAAGCTCTCAGCACGTCTTTCCACAACGTTTACGCTGAAGGTTACCCCGACCAGGATACCCGCTGGATGGACGAAGATGAGATCCTGGATTACGCCACAAGGCTGGCGTATTACCGCCGCTACAGCGACCCGCGCTACTACAAGGGCGTCGAGTACGTTGACATCCTCGAGCCGCTCGCCCGCCGGCGATGTGCTGAGACTTTCGCCGCCAATGGCGTCAGCGCCGATGATCTGTACGTTAACGTGCAGGCGCTCTCCGGCGCGCCGGCCAACAACGCCATCTACCACGCCTTGGTCGAGCCTGGCGAGACCATCATGGGCATGAACTTGCTGCACGGTGGGCATCTCAGTCACGGCTCGCCGGTTAACCGTTCCGGAAAATTCTACAACGCCATCCATTACACCGTCGATCCCGAGACTGAAAAGATCGATTACGACGCCGTCCTGGCGCTGGCTAAGGAGACTCGGCCCAAGTTCATCATCGCCGGTTATTCTTCTTACCCCTGGTCGGTTGACTGGTCACAGTTCCGCGCCATCGCTGACGAGGTTGGGGCTTACCTGTTTGCCGATATCGCCCATGTAGCCGGGCTGGTGGCGGCAGGGGTTTACCCCTCGCCGGTTGGCTTTGCCCACGTGATCACCTTCACTACCCACAAGTCGCTGTGCGGGCCGCGTGGCGCCTGCATCCTGACTTCGGACCCAGCCCTCTCGCGTAAAATCGATCGAGCGGTGTTCCCCGGCGAGCAAGGCGGGCCGCACGTCAACGTCTTCGCGGCTATGGCCGTGGCATTCAAGCTCGCCGGGACTGACCAGTTCAAGCAGCTGCAGACCCAAATCGTAGGGAATTGCGTGGCGCTGACAGACCGCCTGGCCGAACGCGGTTTCCGCATCCCCTTCGGCGGTACGGACACCCATCTGACCAACCTGGACTGCCGCTCGGTGACTGGCCCGGACGGGGCGACCCTGAGCGGCGACCTGGCGGCCCGCATACTGGACATCGCCGGTATTGTGGTCAACCGCAACACCATCCCGGGCGACAAGTCCGCCGCCAACCCCTCCGGCATCCGCCTGGGAACCCCCTGGGTTACTCAGCGCGGCTTCGGTGAAAGCGAGATCCTGGCGCTCGCCGACGTCATCGCCGACCTGCTGCAGTCCATCACGCCCTACAAGATCATGGGGCGGCGGGCGGAGGTCCAGCGCGCCAAGGTCGATTTCAAAGTCCTGGAGGAGGCTAAGCTGCGCACCCGCGACCTGGCACTCGAGGCGGGCATCGATTTTGATGCGCCTGAGCATGGTTACCCCCATTATTATTACCTGGATGACGAACCAGTAGAGAGGGACGGCTGGGTCGCTTACGAAGCTAGTGGGGCAGTTGTGCGCGAATACCTCAACTTCGCCCTGAGCTGCGACGTATCAGCGCTAAAGCCTGGTGAGAGCGTGGCGACCATCACCCACACACCGGATGGAAAGGTGGAAGGGGCGCTGACCTGCCTTTCCGCCTATCGTTTCTTGCTGAGCTTTCCGGCGGAGCAGGCCAGTCTCGCGGCTGCCTGGCTGCGTGACCTCTCCGATGGCTACGTCGCCGTCGACGAGGATATGCTGCGCAAGCTGCCTGGACCGGTCGTGGTGGCTGGTTCGAGCGCCCAACCGGTACGCAAATCCTTGGATGAGGCGCCGGCCCGCTCAGTCTCTCACGGTGAGGAAAAGCCTTATTTCATCGGCATCAACGTCGATCAAGGTGAGAGCCTGCCGGAATTCCACTGGAAGGAGCGAGAAATCGAGCTGCGCCGCACCCCGGTGTATGCAGTCCACCAGAAATTAGGCGCTAAGCTGATCCCCTTCGCCGGCTGGGAGATGCCGGTTTGGTACACATCCGTGATCGAAGAGCACCTCGCCGTGCGCCAGGCTGCCGGCTTGTTCGACGTCGCCCACATGGGCGTCTACCAGGCTGAAGGACCGGAGGCCATGGCTTTCCTGGACAGCGTGGTGGGCAACGACATCGCCAACCTGGGTGTTGGGGAATCGCTGTACACTCATTTTCTCGACCCCGACGCCAACGTCATCGACGATTTGCTGGTCTATCGCCGCGGCGTTGAAAAATACCTGGTCGTAGTCAACGCCTCGAATGATGACAAGGACTGGGCCTGGCTGCAAGCCGTCATCTCCGGCGATGTGAAGGTGGACAACCAGCACCCGTGGGCTCGTGCTTTCGGCCGCGGCGTGAGCTTGCGCAACCTGCGCGACCCCAAGGAAGGCTCCGAAATGCGCGTCGACATCGCCTTGCAGGGGCCTCGCGCCCGAGATATCTTGTTGGCGATGGGCTGCGATGATCTTACCCGGAACCGCATCCTGGGGATGAAGCGCACCCAGGTGCGTGAGGGTACGTTCGGCGGCTTCGACTTAATCATTTCCCGTACCGGCTACACCGGCGAGAAGATGGCCTTCGAGCTGTTCGTGCACCCGAACAGGGCTGCGGCTCTGTTCGAAGCTTTGCTCGCCGCCGGGGAGCCTTTCGGGCTCAAGCCCTGCGGCTTGGGGGCGCGCGATTCACTGCGCACCGAGGCCGGGTTGCCCTTGTATGGGCACGAGATGGGCGGCGAGCTCAACCTGGGCGTGGCTGCGGCCGGGTTTGGCGCATACGTCAAGACCTACAAACCCTGGTTCATCGGCCGGGACGCATACCTGGAGCAGGATCGAGCCCGGAACGGGGAGGTGGTGCGCTTCCGCTTCACAGAGAAAGGTGTGCGCATGGCCCACCTGGGTGACCCGGTGATCGATAAACGCGGCCGTGTGGTCGGCGTGGTGACCAGCTGCGCGGTGGACAGCGAAAGCTTTCTCACCGGGCAAGCCTACCTGGATTTCAAGAATCAGGCGCCGGGGACTCAGGTCTACATTTACCAGAGCGCTTCGGACAAAATCGGCAAAGCGCCCGCGGAGTTGGCGACGGGAGACAGGGTTGTCCTTCCCACTCCGGCTGTCGTCCTTAGCCGGTTTCCGAAGTAAATTAACAGGGATTTCGTTGGGCAGCGGGCAACTCCGACTGCCCAATTTCATTCTAATCAAGGAGAAAGAATGCACACACCCTGGGATCAGCGATACGCACAAAGGACGCAGCGAATGAGCAGCTCAGCGATCCGCGAACTGTTGAAGTTGACCGAGAGACCGGATATCATTTCGTTTGCGGGGGGGCTGCCTGCGCCAGAGGTTTTCCCTGTGGAAGCCTTCGAAGCGGCCTGCCAGCGGGTGCTGCGCGATCACGGCGCCCAGGCTTTGCAATACAGCACCACCGAGGGTTTCCTGCCTTTGCGCGAGATGATCGCCCGGCATACCCGCCGCTACGGTATTGAAGTTACCGCCGAGAACATCTTGATCACCTCGGGTTCCCAACAGGCCCTGGATCTGATCGGCAAGGTTTTCATCAACCCAGGCGACCGCATCCTGGTTGAAGCGCCGACCTATCTGGGCGCCATCCAGGCTTGGACCGCCTACGGCGCGGAGTTCATCAGCGTACCGGTGGATCAGGATGGAATGGATACCGATGCTCTCGAAGAGGCCCTGCGTGCCGGCCCGAAGTTCATCTACGTGCTGCCGAACTTCCAAAATCCAACCGGCGTGACCCTCTCTAAGCCGCGCAGGCTGCAGCTGATCGAACTCGCCGACCGTTACGGCGTGCCCATCGTGGAGGATGATCCCTATGGGCAGCTCCGTTATGAAGGCGATCACCTTCCGGCTGTGGTCGTATTGGATGGGGATTTCCGGGATAATTGTGACGATTGCTACCGTGGCAACGTGATTTACCTGAGCACGTTTTCCAAGATTCTGGCGCCAGGTTTGCGCTTAGCCTGGGTTGTCGCGCCACCGGAGGTCATCCGCAAGCTGGTGCAGGCCAAGCAAGGCGCCGACCTGCACACATCGACCTTCACCCAGATGGTCGCCTTCCAGGTCTCCAGCGGTGGTTTCCTTGACGAGCACGTCAGGCTGATCCGCCAGGTGTACCGGGAACGGCGGGACGTGATGTTGGCTGAAATGGACAGCTGCTTCCCAACTGAGGTGCATTGGACCAAGCCGGCCGGCGGTTTGTTTATGTGGGGGGTTTTGCCCGAGTATCTGCAGTCTTCCGAGGTCCTGAAGACTGCCGTCGAAAACAAGGTTGCATTTGTGCCCGGCGCGCCCTTTTATCCATCCGGCGGGGGGCATAACACGATGCGCCTCAACTTCTCCAACGCCAAACCGGAGGACATCCGCATCGGCATCCACCGCCTGGGAGAGGTTTTGCGCCAGAGGATCGGCGTAAAAGTCGCCGCCTGACCGCCTTTTCAGTCGAGGATTACTATGGAGTTCTCAGCCAGAATGAGTCTGGCTGAGAACTCCTGGTTTAAATTCGGTCGATAAGGTTTTTGGCCTTCAGGATTACATTTTTCTCGTTTTCGAAGGCCAGCATCGCATGCGCCTGGTCGATCTCCACCCAGCGCGCTTCCATGACCTCCTGGTCGTGTTCGTCCGGAGCTCCGGACACGTAGCGCATTAAGTAAAATTTGACGAATTTATGCACGCGCTGCTGCCTACCGCGCTTCGTGACATAGAACCAGTAATCGATCTCGTCGATCGGCGCGAGCAGTTCGGTTTTAATCCCGGCCTCCTCGGAGACCTCTCGTTGTGCGGCTTCTTCGGAGGTTTCATGCTCGTACACCCGGCCCTTGGGCAGCTGCCAGCGCCGCTCTTCCCCAACCGAAATTAAAGCCACCTCCGCGGCTCCACCCACCATGCGGAAGGCCGCGCCACCGGCTGAGACTTGCGTAATAGTGTTGATCTCTCCCACAATAACTTCGCGTCCAGATGATATTCTTAGGAGTTACGCAGTTCAAGGGGGCCCCAACCCTCCTCCAAATGTGTAAGTCCTAATTCTCTGATTATTGGATATCCAGCAGTTCAACTTCGAAGATCAGTGTGGCGTTGGGTGGGATCAACCCGCCGCCCGCGCCGCTTGCGCCGTAAGCTTTGTCCGAGGGGATGGTCAGCCGGCGCACCCCTCCGACCTGCATCCCGATCAATCCTTCATCCCACCCGGCGATCACGTCTCCCTGGCCCAGTGTAAACGTGAAGGGTTGGCCGCGGTCCCGGGAAGAGTCAAACTGGGTGCCGTCCTGCAGCCAGCCTGTGTAATGTACGCTGATCGTGTCACCCGCCTGGGCAGCGGGACCCTCGCCGACCTGCAGGTCTTCGATCTGCAAGGTCGCGCTTTGACTTCCTGCATTGAGCTGGTAAAAAATGAAGGCTAGCGCCGCGATCAGCAGCACGACTGCGGCCACGACGATTAACCTTTGACGCTGTTGTTTTGCAGCGCGTGCCGCCCGGCGTTCTTCGCGTGTGGTTTTTGCCATCATCTGTTCTCCGAAAAAGGGGGTAGTTAGTCGGACGAAGCCTGACCAAACACCCCCTTTTTTTCCTCAAGTGGATAAGTTCTAAGCTCAAGAATATGAGGCGCTATTATACGCGCCTCGATCTCAGCTGACAAGCAGTTTTCCACGCGTCAAACACAACAGGTAGTCGTTGCCCTCGTGCAGGAACGGGATCAGCGTGCTGGTTGGCCGGTCGATCAGCACGGTGTGGGCCCGAACCCTGGCGACGGCCTCCGCTAGATGGGCTGTGCCCACCCGGTGGAAAGAAACCGCCAGCCTGGGAATCTCTCCGGTGAACCTGTTGATCGCCTCCACCGCCGTGATGAGATCCGGGCACCGACGCACGGCGAGCGTGTAAGCCGGGATCTCCTGGCTGAAGAACTCGCCAGCCCCATCTTGACTGGCGACCAGCACAGGCCGGGCTTGAATGGGGGAGAGCCGTTCACCGCCGTACGCCTCCAAGTCGAGGCGATACTTCCGCAGCAAATCACCCAAATAATCCAGATAGCGCGGATCGATATAACCGACCTGGGTCTCCGGGTCGCGCGGGTCGCCGGTCCTGAGGGAGGCCAGGAATTCGGCAGCCTGCCGGATCCAGCGCTCGTCGCTCAGCGCCATGACCGATTTGGTCGCCGTGCACACGATTGAATACGCGGTGCTTTCGTATAGCCATTCTCCCAAGAGGTCATCGAACCCGCCTCCCACCACCGCAGCGCAGTTGCCGCTCTCGTGGCGCAGCACATGCTTGCCCTGGAAATGGTCGCGAATCTCCCCGCCCTCACCCGGCTCGAAGCGCAGCGTCCGGTCGATGCTCTCCGCGGGGCCGAAGGTCCACACGATGCTGGCCGCATCGACCACCTTGAAATGTTTTCT
>CAYNWK010000118.1:0-6761 GCA_964400875.1 uncultured Anaerolineaceae bacterium
TCCCGTATATAGCAACTTCTCGCATTTTCTCAGCAGGCACGAGGCTGGTGAGAAAAGCCCAAACTTTAATCCCCGCCCGGACCGCGTACGCTGAATAAGCGATGGCGACATTCCCTGTGGAGGCCAGCACAACTTCCGTAATACCAGCTGCTTTCAAGGCAGCTACGCTCACTGCTGCCTGGCGATCTTTGAAGGAAGCTGTCGGTCCTTGACGCTCATCCTTGATATAAATTTGCGAACATCCCAGCATCATCCCCAGGTTTACCGCATGAATCAGGGGTGTTCCGCCCTCTCCCATCGAAAGTTCCGGGATGATCTCGTCGATCGGCAGCAATTCTCTGTATCGCCACAGGTTAAAAGTACGTTCTTTCAACAGTAGTGGGAACGTGTTGCTGAGGGCCGTGTAGTTGTAAGAGGCCTCGCGCCATTGGCTCTGGCACCTCGGGCAGCTCGTCGAAGCGGGGGAGTAGGGCGCTTTATGCCCGCAATCCAGGCATACTGCCTCAAAATGTGAGGACAAACTTACCTCCAAAAATTAATCTTCAAGAATTTCAGTGGATTCACTGGAAAGACGAATGAAAGTGTGGAGCATATCTTCTTCCAGGATTGGTTTGGTCAAATAATCGCTTGCCCCCAGCTCCATCGCTTTCACCTGCTCTTCGAGGATACTGCAAATTACTACCGGGATATCTTTAGTAATCAGGTTCTCCTTAAGTCCTTTTAGGACTTCCCAGCCATCCAATCCAGGCATCATTAAGTCTAAGGAGATGGCATCAGGCTGCAGATCTTGTGCCTGTGCGATTGCTTTTTTCGAATCGATTGCGGGAATTACTCGAAAACCATGACCATTTAAGTAGCGTTCGTAAAGGCTGATCACCTGAGGGTTATCATCGATGGCTAAAATTACTTTCTGGCCCGGTTCGGGAGCAGCATCGAGAAATTTTGTCGTTTCCAGCCTCGGTAGCGGCAAGGTGAAGTAGAATGTGCTGCCGTTACCAGGCTCGCTTTCGACGCCGATCTTACCGTCGTGCATTTCAACCAGCGCTCGGGAAATCGATAAACCCAGTCCAGTGCCGCCGCTCTTGCGTGTCGTGGAGGAGTCAACCTGGGAGAATGGTTCGAACAGTTTTTCCTGGTCCTCCGGCGCGATACCGATACCCGTGTCGGTTACGCCTACCCGGATATGGCGACGGTTATACTGATCAGTTTCCATTTCAGCCCGGATCACGATCGAACCTTCATCGGTAAATTTCGCTGCATTGGACAAAAGATTGATGATCACCTGGCGGATCTTGGTCGGGTCTGCGTTGATTTTTGGCAGATCCGCAGCCAGGTTTACGTCCAGTTGGATTGGTTTATCTTTGATCAGGCCGCGTGCGGTTGACATCGCGCTGGTGATCAGATCCTTCAAATCGATTTCCTCCAGAGCCATATCCATTTTTCCAGCCTCGATTTTGGATAGATCGAGGATGTCGTTGATCATGTTCAATAAGTGTTGACCGGAGGCATGGATGGCGGAAAGATCTTGTTCTTGGAGGTCGTTAATCGGACCGTCGATACCTTTGATGATCACCCGTGAAAAACCGATAATTGAGTTGAGTGGTGTCCGAAGTTCGTGCGACATATTCGCCAGGAACTCGGATTTTAACTGGTCGATCTCCCGCAGGCGCTCGGCGGTCTGGCGAAGTTCATCGTACAGCCGTGCGTTCTCCAGCGCGACTGCGATCTGGTCGGCTAGGATTTGTAAGACGCGGATGTCATCCTCGTTGAATGCATTTACCATCGTGGATTGTACGTCGAACGCCCCGATCACCCGATTTCCAATCTTGAGCGGTACGCCAAGCTCGGCTTTGGTATCTGGAAGTAGTGGGTTAGCCCGGTGAATAGCGTTCTGCGCGACATCATTAACGACCAGGGGGAAACCTGTTTTGGTTACTCGTCCGATGATTGAATTCGAGCCGATAGTCAGCTTATGACCCTGGCGCAGCATTTCTTCCCCGGCTTTTCCGGTGGAGGCGCGTACAGCTGCAAAGTCTTCTTCCTCATCAATTAGGAATACTGAGGCGTGATAAAAACCAAATCGTTCACGAATCAAATCTACGGTGCGTTGTAACAGAGCATCGAGATCTAAAGTAGCGCTTGTTTCCCGCGCGATTTCTGCTGCAGTTTCAAGTTGATTGGCCCGGCTGATCGATTCTCCCAATAAGCGAATGTTTTGTATCGTCACTGCAGCTTGGCCGGCCAGAGCCATCAACTCGGCATGTTCAGAAACCGGGAATTGGTGGGGTTCTTGGTAGAAACTACCGATAAACCCGCGCCATTTTCCACCTGTGACCAGTGGCAGTAAAATCGCGCTTTGGTAGTTTTCCTTTTTTGCCCAGCTCCTGGTGATGTCGTCTAAATCAGCATGAATAGATACATCTTCTACGTATAGTGGCGTATTCGGTCTGAACTCAGCCGCGAACCATGCAAAATCTTTGAGCGGAAATCTTGGGGCGATGGGTGATGGGTTGGCTATGGGCGACCAATTTGCGATCACCTCTATCCATTCTGGCGTCTGGGCCTCGGTCCAGGGCACATCGAAGTAAGCTAACGTCGTGACGGTCTGGGTGCCTTCGCCCAGTATGGTGTGCTGCCTTAAAGTAGCCAGGATGTCGATATAGCTGCTGGCTGCATTGAAGCCTGCAATAGCCTGGTAAAGGTTTTCTGTGCGATTTAATGTCTCTTGGGTTTGCTCGAATAGCTGCGCATTTTCCAGCGCCATACCGATCTGTTGCCCGGCTGAACGAGTTAGGGAGAGATCTTCGAGGCTCGTTATGCGGACACTTGTGCCGAAAACACACAAGGTGCCTAAGATCTTGCTTTTCGACTCGAGCGGTACTCCCAGGTAAGAACGCAAGCCGGCTGCGACCAAGCTTTGTGTATCTACCGGCGGGTTATTCGCTAAATCATCTAGGTTGATGGACTCGCCCAGCTGGAATACCAGCTCGCAAAGCGTCCCGCTCAGACCCATGGTCGTGAACCTATTTAACAAAGAATCCGGTAAGCCTTGCTGTGCAGCCAGGATCAAAACACCAGTAGACGGATCTACCATACTGATGAGACCGGCCTGGTAATCCATAATACTTAAGATTTGAGCCAATGCTTCTCTCAGGATGGCTTCAAGATCGAGAGAACGGCTCACCGCGTTGGTAATAGCATTGATAGCCGCTAGCTCTTCGTTGCGGCGGCGAGTCTCGGAAAGCAGGTTCGTGTTGTTTTGGAATAAACGTGCGTTTTCTAGCGCTAGGGAGAGTTGTCCAGCTACTTGTTCGACCAATAATCTTTCATCCTCGGTCCAGGATGTATCGCTTTCCACCCCTTCAATCTGGATCGTTCCGAGAAGTTGATCGGGCAACTTCAGAGGAACGGATAGTTTCCCCTCTGCATCTTTGGGATGATTATCCTCGGCAGATCGAAGATCTATGAGGTCTGATTTATCGAAGACGTTTTTCGAAGTTCTATCGACTGTTTCTGGGGGTCTTGGAGGTAAGTCCACTTCCTCCCTAGGGTTCAATTCTTTGGATTGAGGCAAATTTTCAAGCGTTCTTTCAATCGCATCAGGACCTTCGATCGGTTCCTCTTCCGGTGAGCCTTCTCTGGGGGTAATCAGCTGGACGAACCCTTGCCACATTTCGTTCCCGCCACTGTTGTGGGGTGTATCGACTACGTGGAACGACACCGGCACCAGCGAACCGTCCTTAGCCCGGTATTCCAAATTGATCTCTAGGGGGTATTTGTTCGCGCGCATCGCCGATTTAAGCGCCTGTGCTGACTTCCTGGGTAGGGCGAATTTTGTCAGTACCTGACCGCTGATCTCTTCTGGACCGTACCCTAATACATTCCGTACCTCAGGGCTGCAGAAGGTGATAACCCCGTTGTCGTTACACTCCCAAGTCCATCCTGATACGTTCCGGATTGCCCGCGGATCGGCGGGATCGGAAACGTTCTCCAGATTCGCGAACAGATCTTTTAGTCGTTCTTGAACAGAGCGAGTTGATCGATGGTTATTGTTCGGCATATTGGATCAACTCCTCTGCCAGGGAACGATATTGCATAGCGCTGCGGCTTTTAGTCAGGTAATGGGTGATCGGAACCCCTGCGATCGGGCTTTCTCGAAGTTTGGTGTCGGTTTCAATCGTACAGTGGAACAGGCGCTCTCCAAAGGCAGTGTTCAGCTGGTCGGTTAAAGTCCGGTGGATCCGGTTGCGTAGATCCTGCATGGTGATCAGGATGCGGTAATCCAACTGAGCATTAAATTGAGAGCGGATCCGCTTTACAGCAGTGATCGTGCCTCGCAGCGCATACACTGAAAAGTATTCCGCTTGTGTTGGGATCACTAACAAATTTGCGGCCACCAGCGCGTTGGTGGTGACTGCTCCGAGGGAGGGCGGGCAATCCAAGAGAATGTAGCTATAAGCTTGCACCCCGGACAACGCGTTGCGCAGCATAGTCTGATAGTTATGGCGAATGGGTAGAAATCGCTCTGCCAGGCTCATCTCTGCGTTTGACGGAATCAAATCGAGCCCAGGAATATTTGTCTCGCGGCTGGCTGTGATCGGGGAAGCAGAATTCATCAACACGTTTGTTATCGATCTGTGTATTTTGGTCGGATTCATGCCCATTGCCAGGGTGAGGTTAGCCTGTGCATCCAGATCGACTAAAAGCACGTCTCGGCCTGCTTCCACGAGCGCTCCACCCAAAGAAACAGCTGTGGTTGTCTTGGCAACCCCGCCTTTTTCATTTGCGACCGCGATGACGAACGCCATGATGTCCTCTTAGTTCTTTAATTGACCAGTATTACCGCTTGGGCGTCTTCCTGTAGGATCTTCATTTTGCTCGAACTGAATTTGTACTTTCCTGGCGCCTAATGCGGTCTGCAGCTCTTGCACTGCAGTTTGTAAGATTTGCTCTGGTTCGGTTGTTTCTCTCATTTTTGTCGTGATAGTAGTAACAAACCGCTCTCGCTCTGCTTTGCGTTGTGCGCTTTCGTGTAACCTGGCGTTTTCTAGTGCCAGGCTCAGCTGTTCAATGAGATTGTTGATCAATTCAATCTCACCAGCTCGCCATTCTCCAGATTCGACAGGTTTCTGCAGCCGCACCCAGCCGATGCTCTTTTCTCGGATCAGAATTGGTAATACCAATGTGTACGGATCATCGGTATCTACGCCGGATGTGAAGTGGCCTTTTCCCGAATCGGGCTGCCATCGACTGGCAACTTTTCGAAGTGCACCTTCGGAAGTAGCTAAGTATGCAGCGTCATCCCGTCTCTCCAGCAGGTTATTCCACGCTTCTCGTGTAACCTCGCCATAAGCTCGGCGAATTGTTTCTAGAGCGGCCTGATTTTCGGTGAATAAGCGGGCGTTCTCAATCGCCACGGCTACCTGGTCAGCGACCACACGCAGGATCTCAATATCGTCTTCGCTAAATGCCGCTGCTCGTGTGCTTTGCACGTCGAGCGCGCCTAACATCTGCCCGCCGGCGATAAGAGGAAGTGCCATTTCTGAGCGGGTCTCCGGAAGATCGGGGTTGTTGAAGAATACCGCATCTTTTCCAACATCCAGGGCGATGTGTGGGCGCCGGTTCGCTGTCACATATCCGACGATGCCCTCTTCGCCTACTTTTAGGCGGTGGCGTCTTGCGAGCATGCGCTTGCCGCCTGGGCTGTTGGCTGCTCCAAGTTCCGCGTATTCTCCGTGTTCGTCGATTAAGAAGATGCCGACATGGTAATATCCAAAGCGATCGCTGATCAGTTGAGTCACCTGAGGAAGAAGCGTCTCTAAATCCCGTATGAGGCTGACGACACTGCCTACTTCGGCAGCCACCTGGAGCTGTTTTGTGCGGCCCTCTAGGTCTTGAGTCCTCTCGGTGACCCGTTGTTCGAGCGAATAAATCAGCTCCTTCAACTGTTCTCTCATCGCCTCAAACGCCCCTGCGAGCACACCGATTTCGTCATTTTGTGTAGTTGGTAGGTCGGCTTCCCATTCTCCCTGGCCGATCTGCCTAGCAGCGAGAGTCAGTTGTTGAAGTGGTTTGGTGAGTCGGTTGGTGATCAATAGAGTGAGAACAACCATCAAGAGAAAGATCGCGGCGCTGATAGGTAAAATACGAAAGAAGATCGCTTGTTGGGTCGATTTTTCAAGTTCCTGGTTGACGGTTCTGACCTCTTGAAGTACCACATTGGCTTCAACGATGCTGCCCAGGCTCCAACCAGTGCTTGCTAAAGGCGCGTAAGCGATAAATAAGTCCCGTTGGTCTACCGTTAATTGCTCATACCCACTCTCACCTGCCAGCATCCGGGTCAGAATCGGGCTAAATCCTGTCGCGGATGCAGTCAGATCGGGGGCAATTTCATCGGTTTGGGGAGGCCGGCCAAGTATGTCTTGAAAGCCTTGGTCAGGCAATGCGATCGCTTTACCCGCTTCATCGATCAGGAAGGAATACCCACCACGCAAGTTCTGCGTCATCTCGATGCTGGTGACCATCTCGTCGAGTGTTACGTCAAAACCGATCACGCCAATCAGTTCATCTTGTTGGTTGTAGACAGGTGCTGCGGCGGTAGTCACTAAACCCAGCCCTGTTGCATCGGTGTATACCGGAGTCCACCAGGGTTTTTTCTCGGGGTTGTTTTCTTGCGTGCTGCCGGTATACCAAACTCGTCCGGTCGCCTCGAAATCTGGCGGTAGTACGCTGCCAAGCTCGATATTGGGATAATATCTCAC
>CAYNWK010000118.1:6861-13196 GCA_964400875.1 uncultured Anaerolineaceae bacterium
CAGCGCATCCCCACTAAGTTGTTGGGCAAATTGCCCGGCGTTATTCGCTGTGTTGATGGTTATTGCGCCAGCAGCAACATCTTTGATTAACATGAGACCGACCAACAGGATTAATAACCGAACTCTCAAGCTGAGCACCGGAAATTTTCGATTGTGATTTTTCATCGATCATCAACTCCAATTTCAGGAGTATGCGAATTTAGCGCGCCGTGACGTCCGTTATGTGCTTGGGTTTCCGTCTCCGCAGCTCCACTAACCGTACCTAAACGTACTTCCACCTCATTAAGGTTTAATGCTTTTCTCAACTCTGCTGCCGCGGTTTGTAAAACGGTCTCGATATCAAGCGTCTCCCGCATTCGTGAGGTCGTTTCAGCGATAAGCTTTTCCTTTTGTGCTTGTTGGTGTGTCTCTTCGAGCAGGCGGGCATTTTCAAGCGCTAGCGCGATTTGCTGGCTGAGTTTATCTACGAGCTGACGATCTCGGTCAGTCCATTCTGGTTGTTGTCGGTCGCGCTGGAGTTTGATGACCCCAAGGTGTTGGCCTCGTAAAATCACTGGCACGGTTAATTCCGAGTATTCCGGCCTCGCGCTGTCAGCCGTTGCGCCATCATGATTAGCACCCGTCGCTCGAGTGTAAGTGTTAGAGAGCGGCGCCGTTCCGATCTTTTCTAGCCAGGCATTGCCAACCTGGCGACCGTAAAGTGATTCAATTTCTTGAAATGCTTGTTGGCTGTCTCTCAGCAACCTGGCATTCTCGATAGCCAGAGCGATCTGATCGGCAAGCACCTGGAGCGTTGCTACGTCATCTTGGGTGAAGGCGTTTTCCTCTTTAGACTGCACGTCAAGCACACCGATGGAACGATCTCTAATCTTCAGCGGCAAGGCCATTTCGGAGCGTGTTTCCGGCATATCCGGGTTGTCGAAATAAATCGCGTCAGCTCCGACATCCAGCGCAACGCGCGCTTTACCCGTTCCCGCTACGAAACCGACAATACCCTCCTGTCCAACCTTCAATCGATGTCCCCGGCTCAACATGCGTCTGCCTCCGGCGCTGTTTGCAGCCCGCAGTACGGCAGCATCGCCGGTGTTGTTGATCAAAAAGATCCCGGTATGGTAGAAATTGAATTGCTCTGAAATCAACCGAGTCGTCTTCGACAGCAATTCATCCACCTCCCGTATCGCAGCAGCTTCTTTGGCCACCTCAGAGACTGCTTTCATTTGGATAATTTGCCGGTTAACGTCGTGAGTGAGCACATTGCGCATCTCTTCGAGCTGATGAACCAATTGTTCGCGCTCATCAATCCGTTCTCTTAAACTTACGTTCAATTTTTGAATATGTGCTTGTCGTACCCCTGCAATCCCAGCAAATAATCCGAGAAACAGTGGGGCGGTATCGATCAGCCAAAGCAAGGGTTCATCCCGCTGGACCTGGATGAAACTGTTTGCGTAATAAGGCAGGCTCTCCTGAATGATGATCCACAAACTGGCGACGAAGGGAAAAAGCGCCCCAAAGAAAACACCCATTAGAGACGATCTTAAAACGGTCGGGATCATGTTAGACTCCCTGCCCTTCCATTTTTGTTCCTTTTTTAGGCGCAGGCTTCAATTCGATAGTCGCTTCGGAGGCGTTGAATGCTTCAGCTAAACCTTGCGTCGCCTGGTCCAGGATCATCTCGACATTGGTCGATGCCCAGACATTCCCCGACACTTCGGCGAGGATCCGGTCTCGCTCTGCTTGCTGGCGGGTTTCCTCTAACAGCCGCAAATAGCGTAGACTGGTTGCGACCGACGCGCCTAGGATGATCAACAATTGCTGGTCGCCTTCGTTGAAACGATTTTCGTGTTCCAGATCCTGGACGATGATCGCGCCGAGTACTTCGCCGCCAATGATCAGCGGTACTCCTAACCAGGATTTTGCCGGTGCGCCGGCGGCTTTGGCGCCGAGCGCCTTCGCCTTATTTTCCGTGTCTTCTACCAGCATGAGCGGCTGTCGGGAGCGGATCAAGATCGAAGTCAAACCTTCTCCAAGTGGGAATGGGTCGAGCTTCACGATTTTTCCTTCCTCATAAGCGAAAGGAATATCGATTTGATCGAGTTTCGCATCATAAAGGGCGATGATGAAATTGACCGATCCCATCACCTTGGTAGTTTGCTCGAAAATCACTCGATACAGGTCATCCAGGCTGGTCTCCATCGCCGCGGCCTGGCTGATATTATTTAAAGCTTGCAGCTCGATCTCGTACTGTTCAACGAGCCGAAACCCCTTAAGTCTTTCCATTTGCAATTGAGAGGTGAGCTGTCTAAGTCCATTTAACTCATCAATCAACTGCTCGGTGGACTTCTCCTCATCTTTCATGCTGGCCGCCTCTGTTTAGAGTCCTTAAGTTTCAACAGGTTTTACATCCCCATTTCCCAAACCGGGTCACCCGCTAATATTCGCCGGATCTGGTCTGGAAACCGGTCAGGGTCGAGCGGTTTGCCAATGAACCCATCGAACTGCGCCTGCCGAGCTTTGTTCATCTGTTCCACGCTGGCTTCAGCTGTTACTGCCACTACGCGCGTTTCATTCAAATTCTGTGATGACCGAATTTTCCTCAGCGCCCCATAGCCGTCCTCATAAGGGAGGCGGATATCCATCAGGATTAAGTCGAGATGGGGTAGCGTATCGGCGTATTCAACCACTTCATAACCGGATGTCTTCCATTCACAGTGGATGCCCATATAACCGAGCAATCGTGCGATCAGCACGAAGTTAGAGACGTTATCTTCCACAACCAGAACGGTTGCGTCTTTGGGGGTGCTGGGCTGACTTTCTGTTTGTACATCACCCGGTTGGGCCTTTTCAGCTGGCATATGGAGAGATTTGCTGTTGGATGATTTAGTTCGGTTGATCATTGATCGCTCACCTCATCAGATAGCGATTTAATTGGTGGGGGAGGTTATCGACATCGATGGGTTTTTGTATGTACCCATCACATCCGGCGTCAATCGTTCGCTCTCGATCGCCGCGCATCACGTTAGCCGTGATTGCAATGATCGGGATCTGGCAATACTGCGGTAAGGACTTCAAACGTGAGGTCAGCGTATAGCCATCTACCGCTGGCAAATTGATATCCATCAATATCAGGTCCGGCGCGTACTGGCTTAGCGCTTCCCATGCTTGGGCGGCGCTTTCTGCCTCGATCACCTGGTAACCCTCCGCCTGCAAAATCCGGCGTACGAGAAGACGGTTTTCTGGGTTGTCTTCCACGTAAAGGACCGTGGTTGATTTATCCATTTGATAACCTCTTTTGCCCAATCAATCCTTCTTTACGCAATTCTTCTGGTTACTCCCATTAAAACCAACCGAGAAGACTTTGGGTCGCGTCTCAATGCTATTTTAGCATTATTAATTTATTTTCTCATAACATCTACATTACAAATTGCCTGCAGGTCGATACGAAACTGTAATTATTTTCCCGGTGTAATTTGGTATTCTTGGGATGTGGAAAGTTATGGGAAAGATTCTTTGGGAGAAGATTAACGATGGCATCTATTTATCGAGATAACGACCGCGCCTCAGGATCCCGTTCAACGAGCAAATCCAACAGCACGGCATTCCTGGAAGGGTACAACGTTTGCGATACTTGTGGTTTTCGATTAATGCGGGTCGAAGCGCCACGCACCCACACCGCACCGTTCTTACGTTTGCACTGCCCAATCTGTAATTACCTGTTGAACGAGAACGCCTATCAACCCGGGAAACCTATCAATGCTGAGATGCGTTTTACTGCCTTCGAAGATTGGCTTCTCGGCCAGGGATTATCCAGCCAGGTATTGGAGCATCGCTACCATCTCAAGATAGACGACTTCTTTGTAACCCCCTGAATAGCCTGAAATCTGAATCGAAAAGCCCGCCTATTTGGCGGGCTCATTTACTTTTGAGCGGGTGACGGGACTCGAACCCGTGACATCCTGCTTGGGAAGCAGACGTTCTACCACTGAACTACACCCGCATTGGTTTTTGATGACCAGCGTAGTTATACCATAATCCGATCCCGCCCGCAACGACGTTGTTGCCGGGGTCGAGGATGAGGCGGGGAGGCTGCCCAACCCTTGCTCCGCTGGTATCAGTGTGATGACCCTGTAGTCCCCCTGTGGGTTCTCGCCTTATACTCAACCGTAGTAATACGTCCATATGCTGTACACTGACAGGATATCCAAAACGATAAAAAGGGAAAAATAAATCCCCAGCAGTGCCCCTCGTGAAATTTTCAACCGGTCTCCAACCAAGCTGAGCAACCCCCACCAGCCGATGACGAGCAGCAATAAAGTTGGCAATATCGCCGGGTAAGCATAGCGCGCCGAGGGGACAAACAAGTTCCCCTCCACCAGGGTGGGCACCCCGCGCATCAAAGCTACTCCCCAGATTGCCGCCGCAGAGAAGCCTACAAGCAGGGCGACTTCCCAGGGGATTTGATGAATGCGTCGGCTGATTGTAAAAATCGCACCGGCGATTCCAACGAGGGTAACTATCCCCAGCAGCGTATAGGGGTGGAACCCACGCAGCGGTACGTGTCCCCATCCAAACATGCCCCAAAATGTTTTGGTCATGTGCTCCAGAGCTAGTCGAAAATAGGTGTACGCAGCTCCACCATCCATCAGCGCTCCGAGTGTAAGTGATGGTCGGGCTGGGAAAATACCACCGATGAAATCATCGAAGCGCTTTTGGATCCAGGGCCAACTCTCTTCCGCCGAGCCATTACGGATCAGGTTGCTAATTTCATGTCCACTCCAGGTTCCCTGGACAGCAAAGATGGTATCGAATTGCGGTTCTGAGTCAGCGGGAAAATTTCCCTTTACAAGCACAAGTCCGTCATAATAAACGGTTTCGGGGATTTGAGAACCTTGGGAACTGGGGGTTAGAATGATATTGAGTTTTGTTGCATCCGTGGAAATATTTCCTTGTGTTACAAAAAACTGTGGTTCCTCGGTTAAATTTACACTCTTAGAAATCCTGGATTTACCATCATCGATTATTGGCGTGCGGTAATCTCCTGGTGCGTCCGTCCACATCCAGGCGCCGAGAGTGTAACTTTGGCCTCGAATAGTCAGTACTTGAGAGATGGGCAGCGTCTGGACGATCCGCGGCGAACTATTCCCGGGTTCTAATCGAATCTGAAAGGCGTAATCGCCCCATGGCGCACCCGTTAGTTTCTCGCGCGTGGCTGTTGCCTGTGGGACTTGTCGCAGCCAGTGAGCCGCATCGCCTGTGCGTAAGATCACCGTCAATCCGAGTAGCGCTGCCGCGCCAACCAAGAACCATGCGAACCGCTTGTTTTTATCTCTTAAAAGGGCGAATAATACAAACAATCCAGAGATGACTGGTGCAATCGATACGGTATTCTTGGTCCAGAAACAGCATAGCGTAAACACGAGCAGCGCGGCTAATTTACCCCATGAGAAACCCCGGCGCAGCATACTGAATCCCACCCATAGTAACAAGGAAAAGAACGCCGTAGCTCCGACGTCGTTGTTTACTGCAGTCATCAAGTCGGTGAAACCGGGCAGCAGCGCTAGAGTTAGCGGCACTAACCACCGTAAAGCGTGGCCCGCAGGAGTTAATTCGACCATCGCGCCATATGCGGCCGCCAGGGTCAGCAGGTAAAAAATCAGCGATACACATCGGGACAGGTACAGCTGCGTGGTTACGTCGGCCGGCCAGACCAGGCGCAGAGGTAGGGAGACGATGAAGTGGTACAGCGGCTGGTCGTTTGTTTGTGCAATTCCGATCCAGACCGGCTCCGTTTGGGAGAGCAGGTTGGGTTTAAAATTGAGATCCTTGAAGAATCCATGTTCCAGCATCGAGGCTGCGATCTCACGGCGCAATCCCTGGTCCTGGGGCGCGGTTTCGAACAACCCATTCCCACGCGCCAGCAGCCAGGCGTATTCGAAGTGCCCCGGCTCGTCGTAATGCTGCCAGGGGGGCACCAGGGCGAGATAAACCAGCCCGTGGAGTGCACCTAAAAGGAGCACCAGGATTAATGCCCGATGCTCCATCAAGTTTTTTTTGAGCCTGAGCGGCAGCGATTCTTCCAAGGCTATACCTGAATTCGGGTTAGGGGCCAGGCGCTGAGCCCATCTTTGCGACTACCCCGCAATATTGTGCGCAAGCAACCGGCTTATTCGTTCCGCGGAACGAATAGAAACGAATAGCACAATTATTTACATAATGTGTAGCGATAATCTTGTTTCCCATTTCATGCGCAGCTTAGTGATTAATTGGACTCTCGATTGGTATTTGTACTACTCCACCAATATCTCCCGAGTACCCAGGACGTACCCAAAAATGTCCCA
>CAYNWK010000119.1:0-13129 GCA_964400875.1 uncultured Anaerolineaceae bacterium
ACATTTGTTTTATTAATTAATTTCTTTTCTTTTTTTTTTTACCTCGGGGGGGGGGTTTGTGGGGGTCCCCCACCCCCCCAACCCCCCCCCGCTCCATTTATGCACCCGAATTGTTGATGACTGCATGAACGAGCTGTATCCGCAAATCGAACCCTATGATCGTGGCATGCTCGATGTGGGTGATCGCAACCGTATCTATTGGGAAGCGTGCGGCAACCAGGGAGGCAAGCCCGTCGTCGTGTTGCACGGTGGTCCAGGCTCGGGATGTACCCCTAGGTTTCGACGGTTTTTCGATCCGTCGTCCTACCATATCATCCAGTTCGATCAACGTGGCTGCGGGCGCAGTCGTCCGCACGCCAGCGACATCTCCACCGACCTGTCGGTCAACACCACCTGGCATCTACTCGTCGATATCGAGCTGCTTCGCGAGCGTTTGGAGATAGACCGCTGGATGATCTTTGGCGGCTCCTGGGGTTCGACGCTCGGGTTGCTCTATGCAGAAACATACCCCCTGCGCGTCTCCGAGATCATCTTCTGGGGGGTCGCCATGACCCGGCCTGCTGAGATCGAATGGCTATACCATGGCGTCGCGCCGCTGTTCCCTGAGGAATGGGCGCGTTTTCTGGGCAGCATCCCGGAGCCGGAACGTAAGGTCGATCTCCTCGACGTATATTTCCAGCGCTTGAACAGCCCAGATCCCGCGGTTCGCTTCCAAGCGACCCGTGATTTTCACGCATGGGAGTTCGCGTTATTTAGCGCCGCCAGTGGTGAGACCCCGAGCGAGGGGTGGCAGGATCCGGACTTTCAAGTCGCGCGCGCCCGTATTTGTACGCACTATTTTCGGAATAACGCCTGGCTGGAGGATGGGATTCTACTCCGCAACGCGGACCGTTTGAGCGGAATTCCAGGGATTATGGTCCACGGGAGGCTGGACCTGGGTAGTCCTCTTCGCGCGGCCTGGGAACTCAACCGGGCGTGGCCGGACAGCCAGCTGGTGGTCATTCCCGGCGCGGGCCATTCTCCAAGCGATGCGGGCATGGAGGCCGCTCTGGTTGCAGCGACCAACCACTGGGCTCAGCGCTAAAAAGCGCAGTCCTTCGCCTCATTCCCAGTAGAATTTTCTTAGAAATTTCCCGGATTCAGTTGGCTTTACTACGTAGAGGGTAAATTGCGTTTGATCTTGGGGAATACCCCGGGGTTGATCGCCAGCGCAGAACCTTCAGCGACGCACGTCAAGGGGTTATCCACCAAATAGGCGGGAACGCCCAGTTCCTTGGTCATTAATTTATCGATGCCGCGCAAAAGCGCCCCACCACCACAAAGAGCAACACCTCGATCGATGATATCCGACACCAGTTCGGGGGGAGTTTTTTCCAGCACGCGCCGCGCCGTCTCGATGATATCCGCGAGCGGTTCGCGCATCGCTTCGACGATGTCGTCGCTGCTCAGTGTCAGCGGTTTCGGCAAACCTGTCACTTGATCCTGTCCCTGGACTTCAACGGATTGTTCCTCTTCCTGGGGGACAGCCGCGCCGATCTCCAGTTTGATTTGTTCCGCAGTCGAGGTCCCCAGTATCAAGCCGTACTTCTTGCGCACGTACCCAACGATCGCCTCGTCCAACTGCATCCCCCCGGCTCTAAGCGTCTCGGCAGCCACGACTCCGTACATTGCCAGGACTGCTGCTTGGCTCGTACCGCCTCCCAGGCACAGGATCATGTTCCCGGAAGGCGTGTTGATCGGCAGGTCAACACCCAGCGCCGCAGCCAGCGGTTGTTGGATCAGAAAAGCTTCCCGGGTGCCTGCTTGCAGAACGGCTTCATGTACGGCCCGGCTCTCGACGCTGGTTACCCCGTAAGGGACCGATATCATCACCCGCGGTCTGAAAAACCGGACGGGACCGCTGACCTTTTTTATCAGGTATTCCAGCAGCTTCTCAGTGATCTCGTAATCAGCGATAACCCCATTTTGTAGCGGCCGCGCAACCTCGATCGATTCGGGCACCCGTCCCAACATCTCATGGGCCTCTTCGCCGACTGAGACGATCTTTTGTTCGTCTACCGCGATAGCGACGACTGTCGGTTCTTGTAAAATGACAGAATCGCCGACTGCCACGCGGGTATACAACGTGCCCAGATCGATGCCCAGGTCTTTAGAGAACAATGCCATGAGCTACTCGGTATCCCTTGACCCCATTCCAGGTGGGCGAGTGCGTTGACCGCGTTGGAAACGTCGCACCGCTTCCAACCGCAGGTTGGAGCGCCGTAAAGCTGCCTCGGCGCGCAAATAGGACTCGCTGTCTGCAGGCGGGCCTTCTTCGAGCAATTCTTCAGCCCGGCGCTTGGCCTCCTCGGCCCGGCTGATATCGATCTCTTCGATGTTCTCGGCGCGGTCGGCCAACACGGTGATTAGATTCGGTTGAACTTCTATCACCCCTCCGGCGACGGTGAAGACCTCCTCTTTGTCGCGATAACGCAGCCGTAAAACGCCGTACTTCAGCGTGGAAAGTAACGGGGCGTGGTTGGGCAAAATCCCCATCTCTCCGGATTCGCCAGGGACGACCACGATGTCTGCGTCGCCTTCGTACACCATGCGATCTTGAGAGACGATCTCACAGCGAATGGGCATCTGCTTATTCCTCAGCGAGTCTTTCGGCTTTCTCGACGGCTTCCTCGATAGTGCCGACCATCATGAAGGCCTCTTCCGGCAGATCGTCGTGCTCCCCATCCAAAATCTCTCGGAAGCTGCGAACTGTTTCCCGCAGGGGCACGTAGCGGCCCTCTAACCCGGTAAACTGTTCGGCGACGTACATCGGTTGGGAAAAGAAGCGTTCGATCTTCCGCGCCCTCGAGACCAGCAGCTTATCGTCCTCGCTTAGCTCATCGACGCCGAGGATGGCGATGATATCCTGCAAATCTTTGTACCGCTGGAGCACCTGCTGCACCTCACGCGCCGTGCGATAATGTTCTTCACCGACGACCAGGGGATCCAGAATCCGAGAAGTTGAGGCCAGCGGATCCACCGCCGGATAGATGCCTTTCTCGGAGATCGATCGTTCCAGGGCGATGGTCGCATCCAGGTGGGTGAAAGTCGTCACCGGAGCCGGGTCAGAATAATCGTCAGCCGGGACATAAATCGCCTGCATCGATGTAATGGAGCCCTGCCGGGTGGAAGTAATTCGCTCCTGCAGCTCGCCCATTTCGGTTGCCAGGGTTGGTTGGTAACCTACCGCCGATGGCATTCGTCCCAATAACGCGGAAACTTCCGAGCCTGACATGCTGAACCGGAAAATATTGTCGATAAATAGTAGTACGTCCCTTCCGTGGTCGCGGAAATATTCGGCCATCGACAGCGCGGTGAGGCCTACCCGCAGGCGCACGCCTGGAGGCTCGTTCATCTGCCCGTAAACCATCACGGTATCCTTCATCACGCCCGACTCGAGCATCTCGCGGTACAGCTGCGTGCCCTCCCGTGTGCGTTCGCCTACACCGGCGAAAACGGAGTTGCCCTGGTGAACGGTCGCGATCGAGCGGATCAGTTCCTGAATGATTACTGTTTTTCCCACGCCGGCGCCGCCGAAGATCCCTGTTTTGCCTCCTTTCGTGAAAGGCGCGATCAGGTCAATGACCTTGAGTCCGGTCTCGAATACTTCGACCCGGGTGGATTGTTCGTCGAAATCAGGCGCAGGCCGGTGAATCGGGTAATATATCTCCGAGGATACCGCGCCCATGCCATCCACCGGTTCACCCAAAACGTTGAATACCCGGCCGAGCGTGTTCGGCCCAACGGGGACTTTAATCGGCGCACCGGTATTATTTACAGGCCTCCCACGCTGCAACCCGTCCGTGACGTCCATCGCAAGACAGCGAACCCAGTTGTTTCCCAGGTGTTTCTGCACCTCTAAAACCAGTGGTTCGCTATCCTCTTGCTCCACCTCGATGGCATCAAAGATCTCAGGCAGGTTCTCAGCCGGAAATTCCACATCCACCACCCCGCCTAAAATTTGAACTACGTGTCCAGTAGCTTCCGCCATACTTACCTCCAAAACGATAATTCCTTGGGGATAGTTTTGATTGAATGGTTGTTCAGCGGCCACTTTCCGCCGCTTCTGCGCCGCCGGCAATGTCCAGCATCTCGTTCGTGATGGATTGCTGGCGGACTTTGTTGTATTCGAGCTGGAGCACGTCCGCCAGTTCGGTCGCACTGTCCGTAGCATTCTTCATCGCCACCATGCGGGCGGCATGCTCGCTGGCAAGCGATTCGAGCACCGCCTGGTAAACCTGCAGCGAAGTAAACCGGGGGATGATCTCGTCAAGGATTTCTTCCTGTCCCGGTTCGTAAAAATAAGTCGCCGTGGGTCCTTGGGAAGTGGCATAAGTCTGCACCCGTTCGTCGCCATCCCCGACCTCTAAGGGCAGCAGCTTCTTCATCGTCGGTTGCTGGTTGACCATATTGATGAAATCGGTGTATACCAGGTAAACCTCGTCTGCTCTTCCCGCCATGAATTCATCTACTGCGATCCGGCCGATTGGAGAAACATCGCCAAATGATGGCGCCGCCGGCAAATTGCTGAATTCCGCCAGGATATTCTTTCCCCGCCGGTTCATCAGATCGCGCCCCTTTCGCCCAACGGTCAGGTAGCGCACCGGGACGGGGTAATCATCGAAATGCTCAGTCGTAAAACGCACGATATTGGTGTTGTACGGGCCCGCTAATCCCCGGTCACCGGTGAGCAGCACCACGATGACGCTGCGGACTTCAGACCGTTTGGTCAATAAAGGATGCAAGGCTTGCCTTCCGGGTTGTCCGGCGATATGGGTCAGCACTTGCCAGGCCTTTGTGGCGTATGGACGGGTGTGCATCAGCGCATCCATAGCCCGCCTTACCTTGCTGGCGCTGACCGCTTGCAGAGCGCGGGTGACCTGCGAGATATTTTTAACGCTGCGAATACGCTGCCTTACTTCTCTGGTGTTTGGCATAAATCAAATATTTCCCAGAACTAAGAACATCCTAATCAATCCTGTCTCAAACCAGACGCTCCGGAGGTCAATGCCAGGTCGAATTGAAGGTCTCAACCGCCGAACGCAGCTTTTCCTGCGTTTCGTCCGTGATGCGCTTCTTCTCCTCGATGTCCCTGCCGATCTCGGGTTGGGAGGTTTCCATATAGCGCAGCAGTGCGGCCTCCCACTCATCCATGCGTTCCAGTTGAATCTGATCCGCGTAACCGTTGGTACCGGCAAAAAGCACGATGACCTGGTTTTTCAAGGACATAGGCTCGTATTGAGGTTGTTTGAGGATTTCTTGCAGGTGCTGACCGCGGTTCAGCCGCGATTGAGTCGATTTATCCAGGTCCGACCCAAACTGAGCAAACGCGGCCAGCTCGCGGAACGAGGCCATGTCCAGGCGCAGCCTTCCAGCGACTTGCCGCATCGCTCTCACCTGGGCGTCCCCTCCCACCCTGGATACAGACAGGCCGACGTTGATCGCCGGGCGGATGCCGGCATAGAACAGGTTGCTTTCCAGGTAGATCTGCCCATCCGTGATCGAGATAACGTTCGTGGGAATATAAGCCGATACGTCGCCCAATTGCGTCTCGATGATCGGCAGAGCGGTTAGTGACCCGCCGGTCCCGCGCACTTTCACGATCTTGTGGCCCTCGTCCATTGCCTCGAGAACCTTTTCAGCATCGTGATGGGCCAGCGGGCCTTCGTAAACCTCATCGTTCACCGCGTCGCCGCTTTCCGCTAACTCAGCTTCGAAATCGTCCGGGACGATCACGTACTCATCGGCCAGTCGCGCGGCGCGCTCCAGCAGGCGGGAATGCAGGTAGAAGACATCGCCCGGATAGGCCTCCCGTCCAGGTGGACGGCGCAGCAGCAAGGACACCTGTCGGTAGGCCCAGGCATGTTTCGTCAGGTCGTCGTACACGATCAACGCATCTCGCCCTGTCTCCATGAACTCCTCACCAATCGCGCAGCCCGCATAAGGAGCGATGTACTGCAGCGCGGCAGGCTCATCCGCTGCGGCAAGAACGACCGTCGTGTACTCCATTGCGCCGAATCGTTCCAGGATGTCCACTGTCCGGGCGACGCCGGCTTTCTTTTGACCGATAGCGACATAAATGCAGAAGAGATCCTTACCCTTCTGGTTGATGATCGTGTCGATTGCAATCGCCGTCTTCCCGGTCTGCCGGTCCCCGATGATCAATTCCCGCTGGCCGCGACCAATCGGAGTCATCGCGTCGATCGCTTTCAACCCGGTCTGCATTGGTGTATCGACATCTTTGCGGTAGACTACGCCCGGCGCGATCCGTTCGATAGGTCGGTAGTGATCGAATTTGAGCAGGCCTTTGCCGTCAACCGGTCGCCCGATGGCGTTGACGACGCGTCCGATCAAGCCATCACCAACCGGGACGGAAGAGATCCGCCCGGTGGATTGCACCCGCATGCCTTCCTCGATCTCGGAGTACTCGCCCATGATAATGACCCCGACGTTGTCGTGTTCCAGGTTGAAGGCGATGCCTAACACACCGTTGGAAAACTGCACCAGCTCCTGAGCGCGTACGTCGCTGAGACCGCCTACCCGTGCGATCCCATCGCCGGCTTCTAGCACTGTGCCGACGTCTCTGACTTCCATCCCGGGCTGGAAGCTCTCAATTTGCTTTTCTAAATCAGCTGTGATTTGATTGATCAGATCCGACATTATTCCTCCATAAAGGTTTTAAGCATTCTAGCAAATTGGGAAAGTTATCGGCTAACTTTCCCAATTTTTCCTCACCGTTTATGCCGTAAATCCGGCAACTGTCTTTTCGTCCAGGCGTTTGAGCAGGGCAACCACGAGACGTACGGCGTTATCGTAATCATCCCGGTGGATGATCGAGCTGTGCGAGTGGATATGACGCGCAGGCACGGCGATCACGACCGTGGGTACGCCAGTATTGTGCAGGTGTATGGCCGCTCCGTCCGTTGCTCCCCCTTCAATGTAAGACAGCTGCAATGGCACTCCGTTCTCTTCGGCTAAATCAATGACGTAATCGCGCAGCTTTAAGTTCGGGATCATACGGGCGTCGTAGATCAGCACTGATGGGCCTTTACCCAACATGATCGAAGATTGCTCTGCTTCTATTCCGGGTACGTCTCCGGCGATGTCGGCTTCAAAGACGAGGGCGACATCCGGGTCGATTGCCCGCACGCTGGTGGTCGCCCCTCGTAAACCTACCTCTTCCATGACTGTTGCAACGCCAAATACGGTGTTCGGGTGATCTTCTTCTAGCAGCGACTCAAGAGCTGAAATCACCAGCGCGGAGCCCACCCGGTCGTCGAATGCCTTGGAGAGGTATGTCTTGCCTCCTGCCAGGGTGACAAAATCAGCCCGGGGCACGACTGGATCGCCGGGCCTTACTCCCGCAGCTTCGACTTCTTCCTGGCTGGTGGCGCCGATATCGATGTACATGTCCTTCTTGGGTACGACTTTTTTTCGTTCTTCGGCGGGCAGCAAGTGCGGCGGCTTGGCTCCGATGACCCCGACCACATCGCCATTCCGCGTCTTGATCAGCACCCGCTGACCCAGAAGAACCTGGTCGAACCAGCCTCCCAAAGGCAAGAATTTTAAAAAGCCGTCCTTGGTGATATGTTTCACCATAAAGCCGATCTCGTCCATGTGACCGGCTATCATCACCTTGGGGGACTCGGATGTTCCTTTCTTTTTACAGATTAAACTGCCAATCTTATCCTGGGATAACTCCCCCAAGCCTTCCAGGTAATTACGAACCAATGCCCGGATTGGAGCTTCATATCCGGGCACACCGTGGGCTTCCGTTAATTCAGTTAACAATTTTAACGTGGAGTCCATCCATTTAAACCTTTCGATCGGCGCATAGCTGGGCTGTGCAAATGATACCTGAAAGCACCAATCTTGTCCAGTTATTCACAATTGGGGTTCATTCCCCTCCCGCATCCCCTTCTCGCTCAGGCGAATGGCTCTCACCGCCCGTTCCCAGCTCTCGCGAGCGCTCGTAGGCGGCCCAGATAGCCCTCGATATTGCCGTGCGGAAACCGGCTTTCTCAAGGTAGTACAACGCCGCCGCGGAGGTGCCCCCCGGGGAGGTAACCTGGTTGCGCAGGCGGGCCAGATGGACAGGATCATCCCGGTTGGCATAGTAATCCACGGAGCCTCGCACGGTTTGAGCGACGAGCTGTTCGGCCACTCGCCGGGGGAATCCCAGGTGTACGCCGGCATCTACCATCGCTTCCATGAACAAAAAGATGTAAGCCGGGCCGGTGCCGGAAAGCGCCGTAGCCATGTCAAGGTAGTATTCTTCGTCCATGTAGATCTCGTCCCCCAACGCCAGTAAGATTTGCCGGGCCATCTTGCGCTGCTCTTCATCGACTTCTGGGGCAGCCGTCCAAACTGTGATGCCCTCGCCAATCTGCGCCGGGGTATTGGGCATCGAGCGAACTACGCTGAGATGGCGCAAACCGCGCGAGATCTTGGCGATCGGCGCACCCGCGATGATCGACAAGACCAGGGCCTCCGGCTTGATCGCGCCCCGTAAGCCGGCGATCACGTGGTCCAGGCGTTGCGGCTTAATCGACAGCACCACCACGTCGGCGTTCTCCGCCGCATTGGCATTGTCCGTTGATCCGCCGACGCCGTATTGGGCGTGCAGCTCCTCCAAGCGTTCCTGCCGGGGTCCTGCGGCGAACAATGCTTCTGGCCCGGCCACTTCTTCACGTATCAAGCCGCCGATCATCGCCTCGGCCATGACCCCAGGCCCGATAAAGGTTATTTTGCGGTCCTTAAACACTGGCTACATCCTCCTCGTCGGAAAGATTCAAAATTCCCCCCTCCATAATACATTATCTCGAAAAATATTGCAGCGCCAGGCGCAAACGCGTCTCGACATCATCCGGAGCATACTTGGGGATCGATTGCAGGGCTGCCTGCGCCTCGACCACGCTGTACCCCAGGGCGGTCAGTGCGTCAACCACCTCGGTGTCCACCTCGCTTGCCGCAGCGAGCGGCTCCAGGCCTTCCACCGCCGTGATCTTGTCTTTCAAGAAGAACAGGATCTTTTCGGCGGTTTTTTTACCCACGCCAGGAACCCGGCTGAACATTTCAGCTTGCTCGCTGAAAACTGCCCGCCGGATGGCGTCGGTGTTGAGTGTAGAGAGCATCGCCAGGCCCAGTCGGGGGCCGACGCCGTTCACACCGATCAACATGGTGAAGAATTCTCTGGCTTCCACCGTTTCGAAGCCGTATAACGCCAGGGCGTCCTGCCGCACGACCAGATACGTGTATACCGTGACGTTCTCTTCGCGCCGCAAATCGTCACGCAGCGGAGCAGGCACCTGGACGAGCAGACCGACCCCGCCTACTTCGATCACGATACCCTCTTCGTCAATTTGAGCGACTTTTCCGGTTAGGCTGGCGATCATTATTGTTTTGGCTAGGAATATTGATCGTAGATGGCGTTCAACCGAGAGCTATGAAGGTGGCAGATCGCCACTGCCAGGGCGTCGGCTGCGTCGTCCGGCTTAGGCACCTCGTCCAGGTTGAGCAGGGCGCGCACCATCTGCTGGACCTGGTTCTTGTCCGCGCCCCCATAACCTGCCACAGCTTGTTTGATTTCCAGGGGCGTGTATTCGCCTACGGGTAGCTGTGCCTCTGCCAGCGCCAGCAAAGCAACCCCGCGCGCCTGTCCAACGCTGATCGCGGTACGCACGTTGCGCTGGAAAAACAACTTCTCCACCGCGCTGCTCTCCGGGCGGTGGAGAAGGATGATCTCAGTTAGGCTTTCGTGAAGTTGGCGCAGTCGCTCCGGTGGGGAGGTCTCCGCCGAGGTCAAGATCGCCCCGTAATCGACGACCGACAGGCTGCTGTCCTCATTCTCTCGAACCAGGCCATACCCGGTGATCGCCGTTCCCGGATCGATGCCAATGACCAGCATACCGAATTAAGCGGCTTCCAGTTCGGCCAACATTGATTCCGGAACGCTCAGATTAGAATAAACGTCCTGAACGTCATCAAGCTCCTCGACGGCCTCGATGACCCTCAAGACCTGCATCGTATCCTCCGGGCTCAACTCGATCTCGTTGTTCGGCAGCATCTTCAACCCGGCTTCATCCGGGCTTATCCCGGCTAAGCGCAGCTGATCGCCGATCTGTTTGAAATTTTCTACCGGAGCAACGATCTCGATGTATTCATCAAATGTGACGTCATCGGCTCCTGCTTCCACGGCCAGCTCGAAGACCATATCGTTGTCGAGCCCTTCCGCCGGGAACGAGTAAAAAGCTACCCTGGTGAACTGCCAGCCGACCGAGCCGGCCTCGCCCATGCTGCCTCCGTAGCGGTTGAGCACGTGGCGGATGTCCGCGACGGCCCGGTTGCGGTTATCGGTGACGCACTCGACCATCAAAGCGATGCCGTGTGGGGCATAGCCCTCATAAATGACCTCTTCCAGCTCGTTACCATCTCGACCTTCTCCGCTACCTCGGGCGATCGCACGTTCAATATTGTCCTTGGGCATATTATTCGCCCGAGCGCGGTCAACCGCCAGACGCAAACGAAAATTCGCTTCCGGATCGCCGCCGCCTTCGCGCGCCGCGATGGCGATCTCGCGCGCCAGCCGGGTGAACAGCTGCCCGCGCTTGGCGTCGGCAGCGCCTTTTTTCCGCTTGATCGTGGACCATTTTGAATGCCCAGACATAACCAATATCTCCTGGTCGATAACTTCAAATGCGCGCACTGAAAAATTCGTGCGGCGCGCTTTTCGGCACGCGGAATTATACCACTTCCACCCTTCCGGCCGGATTCTGGCGCTGTGGAATCTGCCGCGGCAGGGGCTAGTTGTGGGAGTTTTTGGCTGGTTTTGCCTGCCAAGAACCCCCACTCCTCCCGTTTCTACGGTGATTACCGATCATCCCCGGATGCGCAGCAGCGCTTCGCCGTTGATGCGGCTGTGTTTCAAGTCGCGTAAAGCCTGGTTAGCGTCTTCCAGTGGGTACTCGCTGACCGTCGCCCGGATGGGGATCTCGGCGGCTAAGTCCAGGAATTCCTCGCCGTCGCGGTAAGTAGCGTTGGCCACGCTGCGCAGGGTGCGTTCGCCGTAAATCAACTTGTATTCCATCTCCGGTATCGGCGACATGTGGATGGCGTTGATCGCCAGGGTTCCCGCCGGGCGCAGCTTTTCCAGGATCAGCGGGACGAGATATCCAACGGGCGCAAATATCACCGCCCGGTCTAGCTGTTCTGGCGCCTCATCCTCTGCCCCGCCCGCCCAGGCTGCCCCCAGTTCACGCGCGTGCTGACGGTGTTCCTCAGAACGTGTGAAGACGTATACCTCGCAGCCCCAATAACGAGCCGCCTGGATGGCGAGGTGCGCGCTGGCGCCAAATCCCACCAGGCCCAGGCGCTCCCCCGGCCGCAAGTCGGCCTGGCGCAGCGAGCGATAACCGATGATGCCGGCGCACAGCAGCGGCGCGGCTTGCTCGTCCCTGATGGAATCAGGCAGCGGCAGCGCGTAAGCCGATTTAGCCAGCATGTACTCCGCGTAGCCTCCATCCACGTGGAAACCGGTGAAGCGGGCGTTCGGGCACAGGTTCTCCATGCCTCGGTGGCAGAACTCGCAGGTCCCATCCGTCTCGTACAGCCACGGCACACCGACTCGATCGCCCAATTCGAACTTCTCCACACCCGTCCCCAGGGCATCCACCCTACCCACGACTTGATGGCCCGGCGTGATCGGCAGCTCGGGTGGGTGAATATCTCCCTCGACGGTGTGCAGGTCCGTATGGCAGACGCCGCACAGGTTGATGCGGATGCGTATCTCACCGCTGCCGGGCTCCGGAACCGGGACCTCGGTTAATTCAAGCGGATCTTGTTCGGCCGACCGGTATGCTGACAGGCGCATGGCGCGCATCGTTTATTCCTTGGTCTCCCCGTGAATGAACGCCTCGGTCATCTCCCGGGCGATCTCGTCTTTGAACTGCTTGGGCGGCGTCTTCATGAAATATGCTGACGGGCCGATCAGCGGCCCGCAAATTCCGCGGTCCAGCGCCAGCTTGGCGCAGCGCACTGCGTCGATCATCACGCCCGCCGAATTGGGCGAGTCCCACACCTCCAGCTTGGTTTCCACGTTCAACGGGACCTCGCCGAAGGTCGTCCCTTCCATGCGGATATAGCACCACTTGCGGTCTGTCAGCCAGGGCACGTGGTCGCTCGGTCCGACGTGGACGTCATCTTTCTCGATCGGATAGGGCAGCATGCTGGTCACCGCCCCGGTCTTGGAAATTTTCTTTGATTCCAGGCGTTCCCGCTCAAGCATGTTCAAGAAATCGGAGTTGCCTCCAAAGTTCAACTGGTAAGTGCGGTCCAGTCGCACGCCCCGGTCCACGAAAAGGCTGGTCAGCACCCGGTGCAGGATCGTCGCGCCAACCTGGCTCTTGATGTCGTCGCCGATGATGGGAAGCCCGCGGTCCCGGAAGCGCTTTGCCCAGTACTCCTGACTGGCGATGAAAACCGGGATTCCGTTGACGAAAGCGCAGCCGGCGTCCAGGATCTGCTCCACGTACCACTTGGTCGCCATCTCGGCCCCGACCGGCAGGAAGTTGATCACCACGTCGGTTTGGGTTTCTTTGAGGATCCCCATGATATCGTCGGTCGGCCCTGGCGACTTCTTCACGATCTGCGACAAATATTTGCCCAACCCGTCGTGGGTCATCCCCCGGTAAACAGGGATGCCCTGGTGCGGTACGTTGGCGAATTTATAGGTGTTGTTCGGGTAAGAGAAGATCGCCTCCGAAAGGTCCTTGCCCACCTTGGTATCGACCACGTCGAAGGCCGCTGTGAACTCGATATCGCGAATGTGATAGCCCCCCAGGTTGGCGTGCATCAACCCCGGCACTTCCTGGTCGTCACCCGCGTCCTTGTAAAACTGGATGCCCTGCACCAAAGCCGAAGCACAGTTGCCGATCCCGATGATCGCCACCCGTACTTTGTTGTCGTCTGTCATGAATCTCTCCTTGGAAAGGTTTGTGAAATTTTGGATGAACGGAGTCGCCGAGCCTGATTATACTCCTGAGAACCGGACATAAATCAAGGCTGTCGCTCATAGCCATAAGCGGCCAGCAAG
>CAYNWK010000120.1:0-13126 GCA_964400875.1 uncultured Anaerolineaceae bacterium
CGGGGCCGAAGGTCCACACGATGCTGGCCGCATCGACCACCTTGAAATGTTTTCTTTCGTGCTCCGAGTCGGCCCGGTTGGCGTAGAGCAGTTGGCAAAAATCTGGGTCGATCCCTGCGTCCAGCAGCGCGGCGATCACCTGTGGGGCGACCGCGTCCCGGATGGAGGCTCGCAGCACGAAGGGTATGCCCAAATAGACCAGGTTGGCGGCGACCAGTGCAGCCGCGCGCGGGTCATTGCCCGGCGTGATCGCGTAGCAAAACCCCTCCCGGGGTACAAGTAATTTCGTGTAGCCACGCGTAATAGGCTCTACATCGAAAGGCGCGCCTCCCGAAGCCCCGGCGAAGCGCTTTTCCAGGGTTTCAGCCACCTCGCGCAGGATATCCGGGATCTGGGCTATGGCTTTCTCCACCTGCCGGACCGGCATGCCGGTCATCTGCACGGCGTGGGCCGTGTGCTCGTCGTTGCTGCTGAATGCGTTCGACGCCCGCTGCAGGATGGAGATTCGCTCCTGTCGAGATTGGCGTACGCAGCGCCGTACGGCCCCGATGGCGCTGGAGACATCCAGGAAGCCCGCGTTGGCGGCCTGGACGGTGTATTCTGGGAAGAAGATTGACCGGACGAGGAAGGTATTCGTTTCGATTCGTTTTCCCGAAAGGATTAATGGCAGCAGCATGGCGTTTTCGCTCACCCGGCGGCGCAGCCGGTCAGCAGCAAGTTTTCCCATTCGGAGCTATCTTTGCGTCGTACGCCGGCGATCACAGGGGTGTGCAGGCCGCATGGGCATTCCCCTTCATCCAATACTTTCGTCGCCAGGTCGCCGGGCGCGTAGCGGATCCACACGGTCCCATCCCGAGCCCAGGAAGTGTAAACTAGCATACCTTGCTCGCCTTTCTCCACCGGCGCCCAGCCATCTCCTTCGGGCTTGAGGATTTCCATATAGTGTGGCCCGTGCAGCAGGTGCAGCTGGTTGTAATGGCAGGCCGCGCCGGGAGTTAATAGCGGGTTGGTGCTGCAGGCTTGGGGGATGGCCTCCGACGATCCCAACAAGGTGGCTATGGGTGTGTTCTCCAGGTAATCGGCCGCCAGCTCCAGGGCGTACGGTACGATCTCAAAGCCGCCTAGAAATACGAACTCGATCTGCTTGCGTCCCTCGGCGTCTGGCAGAAGCAACCCGGCAAACTCTGGGTTCTCCAGCGAAGCCTGTACCAGCGAGTGCAGGTTGATTCCGGCTGCCTTGCTCTGGCTTTTAAAGGCAGCGCGCGGCTGCTGTACGGTGAACAGCACGTTGACCCCATAGCGGCGCAAATTTTCCAGGACCTTTTCCGGGCCCTCTTCCGGCCTGCGCACGTGCACCTCCACCCCGTGAGCCCACAGGCTCTCTTGCATCCACTGCCCGCCCTTGTGGGCGGTGTTGTAGGTGTACAGCGCCCGATCGCCGGGGACCAGCCCGTGATAAGTGTGCCCCCGCCGCCAGCCGTGGATCTCACGCTGGCGGTCTTTTTGGGTGACGAAGGTAGGCGTGTTGGCGCCCTGCGAACCGCCGCTGCCGAACGCTACCATGGCGGTATCCATGTCGGTCGGCATGAGCGCCCGTGGGTTCTCCTGAGCGAGAGCCCGGAAGCCGCGCAACCCCAGCTCAGGGTCGTTGTCTTTAACTAAGGGTGGAATCCGCTGCCAATCTTCGTAGGTCTGGATGCGCGTAGGATTGATGCCCGCCAAGTGTTCCCCATACAGAACGGGGAGCGCGTGCCTTGCCCGAGCCAGCTGCTGGCGCAAAAAGGGCAGTAACATGGTGAACAGGCGCGCTTCTGGCGTCAGGTCCCAGCCGTGCCAGCCGAAGGCCTGCGGATGGATCTGCCGGTAATCGTCGATCGCGCCGGCGCGAATCTTGCTCTCGAGCAGGGTGAAGGCCGGTTCGAAGGTGAGTAATTCCGCCCAGTGAGATGGGTCTCGCATGTTTATTGGGGTTTATGGCTGGGTCTTGTTGACCAGCGGCAGGTAAAAATGCACCGCCGGAACCACGGTAATTGTCTGATCCTGGGAGTCTTCTCCCAGGACGTTGCTCACTGTCAGCGACACCGTGAAGTCGCCCGGGTTGGGGAAAGCGTAGCTGGGTTCGCGCAAATCGGATGCGCCCAGTCCGTCACCAAAATCCCAATCGTAAGCCAGCGGGATGCTGCCGGTGCTCAGGTTGGTGAAGTCCACTGGGATACCCTGTAACGCCTGGGTGGGCGCGTTGAACGCCGCCGTAGGGGACGTTTCAGTCAAACAATCGTCGCTCACCCCGCGCAGCTGCAGGTCGTCCAGGTACCAGCCGTCGGCGACCACCGAGGCGTCGGATTGCAGGCGGAAGCGCAGGCGGGCATTGCTCTGTCCGTCCAGGTCCGGCAGGGCGAGGCTTTCCAACCTCCACAGGTTACTTTGGAAGCCGGTAAAAGCCGCGGCCAGAGTCCATGCGCCGCCATCCAGCGAATATTCGACGTAGCCGTAATCGTAATTGGTCTCCAGTGCATAGCGCTGCCAGAACTCCAGGACGACACCGCTGTAGCCGGTCAGGTCGATGACGGGTGAGGTCAGCGCAGCATTCGCAAAGCTGCCGTAATTTCCGCCGGGGCTATCCGTCCAGGCGTGGGTTGGGCTGTGGGCAGCTTCGTCGGTGATCGCCCAGCTGCCGGTCGAAGTCCAGCCGGCCGCGCCGGATTCCACGTCGTTGAGCGTTGCCGTGCACAGCTGCTCTAAGTAAAGGTCCTGGGTGATGGCCTGGTTGCCCTGGATGGATATTTCACTCGTACTGGCGCTGGCGTAGCCTTCTGCGCTGCTAGTGAGCGTATACTCGCCGGCGATCACCGGCAGGGAGTAATGTCCGCTACCCGGGTCGTTCTGTGTCTGGAAGGCTCCGGCGTTCACGGTAGCCTCCAGCGGGATGAAATTGTCTGCCGCGCGCACGTATCCCTGGAAGGTGGGGAAGCTGCCGGATGGTCCTGTATAGAAGAATGCAGCTTCGAAGGGCCCCCAATCGTTGGCCTCGTTGACCCCGTGGACCAGCACGTAATGCCGCCCATTGGAGAGCCCGCTCGTGTCCAGAGTCCCCGAAACTGCCTCATTCAATCCACCCCAGCTGCCGTCTCCAGGCTGCATGGGGGTTCCCATGCCGTCCTCGCCGGGCGCATCGATGAAGTATTCCGCGCCGCCTATCGCCACCGGGGGGTCGTCGGCGTAGCGTTGATCCTGGATCGTCGCCGTGATCGACGCACCCTGATTAGTGGACAGCGCGGCTGGAGTCACGACGAGTTCGAGCACGTCCGGGCCGAACACGGTCTTATAGGGCGTCCGGGCGATGGCGTGGGCGTATAAAAAAGCGGATTTGTTCTCGGTCCAGAAGTCCCGCGGCATGCCGTCTTCCCCATCCAGGCAGCCGTACTGCGGGAAAAAACCGCCGCACAGGCCGTTGGAAGGGCCGACCTCGAAGGTGAAGGAGGCGACGCCGAATTTTCCGTAAGTCCAGTCGTCGGTGGCGCCATCCACCGGGTACAGGAACCCGTCCGGGTTGGAGCCATTGTAAGATGCGAATTTGCGCCCGATGGCTTGCAGCTGGGCCTCATTGGGCGCGCCGCCGGCGTCAAAGCCGTACGGCCATAAGACCTGGTCGCCATAGCTGTGCAGGCTGAGGAACAGGCCGCTGGCATCCTCCTGCGCCGCGGGGGGCAGTGTGTCGTCTCCGTTTGGGCCGTTGTAATCGTCCACAAGCGTTGTGAAGAAGCTCTCGAAAGCCTGAGTCTCGGGTTCGGACGCCCTTTCGGGGCCGCGGTAGGTCTCGTCGCAGGCATTGGCGCTGGAACCCCCGCAGCAGCCCCACAAGAAGCTGTGGTTGCGGTTTAGGTCCACCCCCAACAAGTTCGAGAATGAACAGCTGTCGTCGTTATCCAGGTTCTTGCGCCGGAAAGCGGATGTGTCCGCCTCGTTGACCGCGTGCCCGTCGGGGTTCTGCATGACCAATACGTACAGCGCCTGGTGATCGACCAGCCAGGTAGCTTGAGGATCAACTCCGTAGCCTCCCTCGCCGTGATATCCCTCGGTTAAATACTTTATATAGCGGATAGCCAGCTCAGGCGTGGCGACTTCCCGGGGATGGATCGAGGCGAACAGGAAAAAGACCGGCTTGTCATCGATCGGCCCGTAGTCCGGGTCCTCGTTGCTGATCCGCAGCACCCAGAGGTCGCGATCGTGCTCGCCGTCCACGCCAGCCTCCCAGGCGTCTCCGATATCGATCAGTTCAGTCAGCTGTGGGTGCGCCTGGTTCGTCGTCTGCAAGAAATTGACCAGGTAATTGCCGTTCGTGTTCGCAAAATAGTTGTCGAAATAATAGAAGCGCGGGTCGAGTTGGGCCGCCGTCGCCAGGGCGAAGCTCTTCTGTGCGTCAATATCCAGCTGGTAGCCCTGATCGGCCAGTTGTTGGCTTTGCGCCGGGGTCAGCGAGGCCACGACATAGCCCTTCTGCAGCCGCGCCTCCCACACGTCCAGCTCAGCAGCTAGGGCGTTAACCTGGGCCTGGGTTTGCACGGCGATGCGGTAGACGGTTTTTTCGGAGGTGGAAGCGAGGGGAGTTGTGACGGATTCTAGGTTTGCGGGCCAGGCTCCCTTTGCCGCGCTTTGCGCATCGCCGAGCAGGCTGAGAGCGAGGAGGACCGTGAAGGTAAGTAACAGGGTCGAAAACTGGCGCATTGGGAGTCCCTGAGGAATCGGAATGCGTAGATTATAGCCTACGAGGGGAATTATGCACTATCTTCTTGAATCCCCCCAACCATCCTTAAGCAGAGTATTTCGATCCGTTCCTGTGCGGCCATAGCTTGAACTCCCGCAGGATCGACCCACCGATAAACTCCCGCAAGATGGAGTTATCCGGCACCAGATCGCCTTCCAGAGGCAGGAACCACTCCAGGAAGGCCAGCAGACGTTTAGCCTCCACGTATTCGGCTGTCCCGTAAGGAACCTGGCGCAGCAGCGGTTCCGCTAAGGGCTTGAGCACGGCGAGCTCGTAAGCCAGGGCGGAGTTGAACATCACGTCGGCGTTTTCCTGGTACGGGAATATGTAGCGCTTTTCCCCCCGGCGGACAGATTCCCAGCGCCTGATCGTGTCGAAGGCGCTGTAGCCGCGCTCACGCGCGTCGCGCACGATACGCCGCAGCAGGCGGGTGTCGGTGGTGGAGACGCGATTGTGACGGTCCAGGTTCAGCTGGGTCAGCGCAGAGACGTAGATTCGGAAGGTCTGTGAGGGCGGGATGCCGGGAATCAGCTCCGGATTTAGGCCGTGAATGCCCTCCAGTATGATGATCTGTCCGCTATCGAGCTGCACGGTCTCCCCCGGCTCTCGCTCGCCGGTTTTAAAGTTGTAGTAAGGCAGCTGCACCCGCTCACAAGCGATCAACCGGCTGAGGTCGACCTGCAGGCGCTCGGTATCCAGCGCCTTGAGCGATTCGAAGTCGTACTCACCCTTTTCGTCTCGGGGTGTGTCCGCCCGGTTCTTGAAATAATGGTCCAGCTCCAGCGGGAACGGCGAGATCCCCTGGGCGAGCATCTGGATGGTCAGTCGCTTGGAGAAAGTGGTCTTGCCCGATGAGGAAGGCCCGGCAACCAGGACGACGCGCAGTTGGTCGGCGCGGGCGGCTATCTGGGCGGCAATGTCGGCGACGCGTTCTTCGTGCAGGGCTTCTGAGACCAGGATCACTTCGCGGATACGGCTGGAATCGATCGCATCGTCGAGGGCTCCCACGCTGGAGATGCCCAGCCGCCAGAGCCAGTCCCCGTACTGGCGGAAAGTCGCCAGTAGCTTGGGGTACTCCGGCAGGGGCAGTAGCTCGGTGGGCTTGTGACGCCGCGGGAAGCGCAGGGTGAAGCCTTCGCCGGTTCTCACCAGGCCAAACCAGCGCAGGTAGCCGCTGGAAGGCAGCATATAGCCGTGGTGGTAATCCAGATGGCCATCCAGCTGGTAGACGGTCAGGTAATCCTTCGTGCGGTGGGCTAGCAAGCGGACTTTATCGTCAAAGCCGTTTTCCTCGAAATAGGCGCTGGCTTCGTCCAACGGTAGCAGTTGCCGTTTGAAGGGCAGGTTGCCGGCGACGAGGGCGCGCATATCCGCCTCGACCTCTTCCAGCTCACTCTGTTTCAGCGGCGCGCGGCCGGTTACGTGACAGAAGTAGCCCCCGGAAGAGACCGAGTGATCGATCACCAGCGTGGCGTCCGGGTAGCGCTTCTCGAAGGCGGTTTCCAGTAAGAACGTCAGCGAGCGCCGGTAGATGCGCATGCCGTCGGCGTCGCCCATTGTCACAGGGCGCACCTTGGCATCCATCATAATTGGGAATGTCAGCTCGCGCAGGTTCCCGTCAACGATGGCGCCCACGATCGGCGGCTGATCGGCTCTATCCAACTGCCGCATGAACTCTTCGGCCGTGGCCCCGCGCGGCCCACAAAGCACCATCCCGTCAGGAAGGTGGATCTCGACGGTCTCGCGCGGTTGTGCGCAGGCGTAGAATGCTTCGGACATCATCAAGACTTTCAGGTAATCTCAAGGCGACGATTAAATCGCAAAATCTAAAATTCGGATGGGTATTTTATCACTCATCACCCCCAAACTCCCTTACAGCGCTGCGAACTCAATGCTACGGTAAATAAATCCCTGGGAGCTCTGACTCCCAGGGATTAATCGTCAATGCGAGCACGCAGGGGCAAATCAATCTAATTCTGGTACTCCGCCACGCAGCATAGCACCAACTCTTTTGCCGCTTTGACCTCGTCGAGCCGGCCGTAAGGTGTGTTGTGTGGTGCGGAAGTGAGCGCTTCCGGATCTTCTCTCGCCTCCTCGGCGATCTGGATCATCACATCGGCGAAGGCATCCAGGGTCTCCTTGCTCTCAGTCTCTGTCGGCTCGATCATCAAAGCTTCGTGCACGATCAGTGGGAAGTAGTTGGTCGGAGGGTGGAAGCCGTAGTCCATCAGGCGCTTGGAAATGTCCAGTGCGTGGACCTCGTCCACATCTGGCCAGCGGCCTTCAGCCACGAACTCATGCATGCACACCCGGTCGTAGGGCACATGGTAGGTATCCCGCAGCCGGGCAAGCAGGTAATTGGCGTTGAGCACGGCGAACTCGGATACCTTGCGCAACCCTTCCGGGCCGTGTACCCGGATGTAAGCATAGGCGCGCACGATCATGCCGAAGTGGCCTTGGAAGGCCTTCATTCGACCGATGGTTTTGGCGGGAGTCACCAACCCATAGAGCGGCGGCAGTTCTTCATCGCCTTCTTCTACCACGGCAACGATTGGGTCGGGCAGGTAGTCCACCAGGTGTTCCAGGACTCCGACTGGGCCGGAGCCAGGCCCACCGCCGCCATGAGGCGTGGAGAAAGTCTTGTGCAGATTGTAGTGCAGTACATCGACCCCCAGATCTCCTGGACGGGTGATGCCCAGCAAGGCGTTCATGTTGGCGCCGTCGCCGTATACCAGCCCTCCGGCTTCGTGCACCATCCGGGTGACCTGCTCGACGTTCTCGTCGAACATCCCCAAGGTGTTGGGATTGGTGAGCATCAGGCCCGCCAGTGTCTCGTCGCAATGCGACTGCAGCGCTTCCAGGTCGATGTTGCCGCGCTCGTCGGAGCGCAGCTCGACTACCTGCATCCCGCTCATTGCCGAGGTTGCCGGGTTGGTGCCGTGGGCAGAATCGGGGATCAGGATCTTGGTGCGTTTCAGGTCGCCGCGCCCGCGGTGGTAGGCGCGAATGATCAGCACACCGGTCAGCTCGCCGTGGGCGCCGGCCGCCGGCTGCAGGCTGACCCCGGCAAAGCCGCCGATCTCTTTGAGCCATTCCTGCAGCTGGTACATGATCGCCAGCGCGCCCTGTGCGGTTTCGATCGGCTGCAGCGGGTGCAAGTGGGCGAAGCCCGGCAGGCGCGCGACCACCTCGTTTACCTTGGGGTTGTATTTCATGGTGCACGAGCCCAACGGATAAAAACCGGTGTCCACACCATAATTGAGCTGCGAGAGCTTGGTGAAATAGCGGATCACGTCGACTTCGGAAAGCTCTGGCAGCGCTAGGTCTTCCCGCAGAAGGCGCTCCGGCATGGGTGAGGGCGGCACGTCGGATTCCGGAAAACGGAAACCGCGCCTGCCTTCGACGGACAGTTCGCACATCAAGTGCTCAGCCATTTTCCACCTCCGCCAGGGTATCAACCAGTAAATCGATGTCCTCCCGGGTGTTCATCTCGGTCACGGCGATCAACATATGATCCTTCATCCCTGGATAAGCCTCTCCCAGATCGAATCCGCCGAGGATGCCATTTTCGAGCAGTATTTCATTGATTTCGGCGACCGGTGCAGGACAGCGAATGGTGAACTCGTTAAAGAAAGGTTCGGGCGACCACAGTTCGTAGCCGGGCAGCCCGGCAATGCTCCTCGCTGCGTAATGCGCTTTGTGGTAGTTCAACTCAGCCACCTCGCGCAGCCCTTCGCGTCCGACCAGGCTCAGGTAAACCGTCGCAGCCAGCGCCATCAATCCCTGGTTGGTGCAGATATTGGAGGTCGCACGGTCCCGGCGGATGTGCTGCTCGCGCGCTGTCAGGGTAAGCACGTAAGCGCGCTGCCCGCGGTCGTCCTCCGTCTCACCGACCAATCGGCCGGCCATCTTGCGTACGAATTCCTCCCGGGTGGTGAAGAGTCCCAGATATGGGCCGCCGTAGGAGAGAGGGATGCCCAGAGGCTGGCCTTCTCCGGTGACGATATCCGCTCCAAACTCACCCGGCGCGCGCAGCATACCCAGCGCCATCGGGTTGGCGGAGATCGCTAGCAACGCCCCGGCTGCATGCACGGCTTCGGCCAGCTCGGTGTAATCGTAGATCCGGCCGAAGAAATCCGGGTACTGCACCACCACCAGGCAGGTCTTGTCGTCCAGGAATGGCAGCAGCGCTTTTGGCCCGGCGTTCAGGTCGGCCTCGAGATCATCTCCCACCAGGACCACTTCGGAGCCGCGGTTGTAGGTTCGTACGGTATCCCGGTAATGGGGGTGAACCCCAGGCGATAAGACGACCTTGGGTCGTTTCCCCCGATAGGTATGGTAAGCCATGTTGACCGCCTCAGCAACGGCGGTCGCCCCATCGTAGTGCGAAGCGTTGCACACGTCCATGCCGGTCAGCCCGGCGACCAGGCTCTGGTACTCGAAAATAGCTTGCAGCGTGCCCTGGGAGATCTCAGGCTGGTATGGTGTGTAGGCGGTGTAGAACTCGCCGCGCTGCAAGATGGCGTCCACTGCGGATGGTACGTAGTGGTTATAGGCTCCGGCGCCCAAGAAACAAACCTGATCACGCGCCGTGTCGTTTGCCCATGCCAGGCTTTGCAGCTCTGACATGAGCTCCATCTCTGTGAGCGCCGGCGGTAAGTCTAAATCGGGGAAGCGGTGCGCCTCGGGGACGTCGTGGAATAAATCCTCGACTTTATCGACACCGATGGTGCGCAGCATCGCCTCCCGGTCGGCATCTGTATGGGGGAAATACATGTTAGTTCTCGCGCTCCTCACTGAATTTGCTGTATGCTTCAGCGTCCATCAGTTCGTCGAGTTCGCTTGGGTTGCTGAGCGTTATTTTGATCATCCAGGCTTTGCCGTACGGATCACTGTTAACCCGCTCGGGGGTGTCGGGCAGATCGTCGTTGACCTCCGTTACCGTTCCGCTGACCGGCATATAGACGTCGGCCGCAGCCTTGACCGATTCAACCGTGGCGCAGGAATCGCCCTTGCTGAGCTCTTCCCCTTCTTCGACAAGCACCTCTACGTAGACTACGTCGGAGAGCTGGTCCTGGGCGTAATCTGTGATGCCAATGGTGCCGGTATCACCTTCGACGCGAACCCATTCATCGTTTTCGGTATATTTAAGATCGGGGGGGACATTCATGAGGAACCTCCTGTAAGGATTAAAAGATGCCTGAATCGATAAACAACGAAAAAAGGCGCACGCAAAAATAGCGTGCGCCCTCTGTCCAGAACCTGAGAGATTCGCGCCGTCCAATCGCCTGGCGCTTGCCCCGTCGGTGTCTCTAGACCGGATGTCCGAGACTTTCCAGAGGTCTTTCGAAGACAGGGTCCTTTTACCTGAGAGTTTCGCCTGGATCTCACACCAGGCTTGCCCCTTCGGTGCCCGCCGAACTGACGGACCTCTCCCCTGTGCTCGTTAAATTTATCAGTTATGCAGTTCAAGGTGGAAGGGGATTGTTTTGTCTGGTGTGGCCTGTCAAAACTCCCTCAACCCTCCTCTAGATGCGTAAGTGCTAAGGATATAACTTCATTCTACGAAGTGTTCATTGAAAAGTCAAGATCGCTTGCAACTTTCCCCCCGAGAAAGTTGCCATTGACTTTCAATTGTTTCAATGAGCCGGATCAAAAGCCTTCCAGCTCACCACGCACCCAATCGCCCACCAACCAGTAGCGGAAATCGCGTCCCTGGTTGGTCTCGACCGCGCCAACGATGCCGTAAACCAGCGCAGCCAGCGGGATTAGGCTGATCAAACAGGCGAACGGCATGCACAACAGCCCTATCAATACGACGCTGAGCACCCCGCTGATCGCCCAGGCCGCTCCAGCCAGGATACCGCCGCCCACCCACCACACCAGCTGGAAAATAAAGGACTGCATTGAGTGATACGCCACGTAGCGTGAGCGGTCTTTGAAAACCAAATAGATGATCAGCGCAGCAACAGGTCCAAAGATTCCGGTCACCAGATTCGCCAGCACGCTCAGGTGGGCGACCATCGCCCAGGTGCGCTCGTCCTGCGGTGAGAGCGGTTGAGGCGGCAAGGGAGGAGGCGGAGGTGGAGGCGCCTGTGCAGGCGGCTTAGAAGCAACCTGGGTCTCGATCGATTTAGGAGGTGGTGTCGGTTCAGCCGGTTCTAAGTTTTCCGAGGGCTCAATCGTTTCCCCGGACCGCGCCTCATTGGCAGGTTCTGCGATTTCTGAGGGATCTGCAGGCTCAAGCGGTTCTTGAGCGTCTTCTGGAGGTGATGCCATGGCAGGTTTCCTTTCAATTTGCGGTTATTATACCGCCGGAAGGAGGCAAGCAAAGAGAAGCCTCCCCAGATCCGCACAGGGAGGCTGCTCGAAAAGGTGAATTGAAATTAGATATCTAAGCCCAGCCCTGGTTGCGGACCAGGTTGGAGAGCACCGGGATCTCCACCGTTTCGCCTTGATAGGCTTTATAAGCCCAGTATAGTTGTAAGATCAGGCCGAGCGGCCAGATGCACAGTCCTATCAGGAAGGCGCTGGTAATGGTAACAACGATGTAAAACGCGATTCCCCAGACGAGCGCCTGCATATTGTGCGCCCGTATGAAGGGTCGATCCTTTTTATCTTCGAGTAATAGAATAATAATTGGGATTAGCGGGGTAAACACATATGCCAGCGCAGCCCATAACTTATCGTCGCTGGTGACCTCCGGGGAGATAGGTTCTTCTGGGGAAACGAATTCTTCGGACATTCAATCCTCCTGGGTAAAGTGATGTGCGTCCTGTGGTTGAGGACAATGTTAGGATGCATTGTACTTGAAATCAACGTTAAATTGCAAGAATTTCAAGCTTTGCAAGACATCCTTAATCTGATAACCCCAAAGCCGCTCAGCCGTTACGCACAGAGGGGAGATATTTCCTATATGGATGCATCCACGCAACAACTCCCAGCTAACCGGCGATTAATGTCAAACGCCCTTCTGGATCGGTCTCGATGTGCAACTCTTTTAGATTTTCTTTTGCCGGGCCGCGGGTAAGTTCCCCGTCCGGCAAGAATGACGAGCCGTGACAGGGGCAAGTAAAGCCCTGATCGGTTTCGCCGACCTGGCAGCCAAGATGCGGGCATACCAGGCTGTAAGCTTTTAATCCGTCAGGCGTAGCAATGACCAGTGCGCTAGCTGCAGGAATGGGGGTACGCGAGCTGGGAGGATAATCTTCCAAGAATCCCAAGTCGAATCGGCTCGACGGTGGTGGTTCGGGCTGGTAAGCCAGGAAGCGGAGCAGCCCGCCCACTCCGAACAAACCGCTCAAACCAAGCAGTCCCTTCCAAGCCAGCGTCAGAAAACTCCGGCGGGTGACGCTATTTGAGGGTGATAGGGTTTCAGCGTTCGACGGCATGGCATTCATGGCAATAACGGGATTCTTGCTCGTCCGGGGCTTGTTGGCAAGCCGTCCCTTGCACAGGTTTGAGAATAAAACGCTGGCCGTTGGCTTTACCGAAGAGCTCGTAGGTTCCATTCGGGAGCTGCCGGGCATTCCAGATTGGTTCGCCTTTCTCGGTGACCAGGATAGTATCTCCCACTTGCAAATCTAAAACCGGGTTCAGAAAGGCAAGCCGCAAGGCCAGGTCGTTCGTGTCCGTTATTGTCCGGGTTTGCGGCAGCCGTTCCAGTGTCCCATGGCAAGTTTTGCACTGAATGTATTGCACTTCTTTCTGGGAGTTGTGCAGGTCGCCATCACCCATAGCTTCCTGGCGTGTGTGGCAATCGACGCAGTCCAGAGTCCACTCGCATTGGGAGAATTGAGCAATAGGTTGGTAATAATCCTCGAATCGGCCGGATGGTTCGTCCTGGCGCGGATGGAACTGCATATCCTGCAGGCTGTAATTCCCCCGGTTATGGCAGGTGTTGCACTGCGAATAGGGGATTGACAAGGTCAACTGGTGGATGGGCTGGTCCAGACTATGTCCTGCCGTTGGCGTATGGCACGCAGCGCAACCGGTCAGGCGAGCGTATTCGGGCCCGGGGAGTGGTTCAGCAGTCAGGTGGCAGTTCAAGCAGTTATCTGTGAAAGCCAAAACAGAAGGGTGCGACTCCAGGTTAGGGTCGAAGGTTTCCAACGACTGGAGGCCGGTGTCTGTTTGGATATGCTCGTCTTGGATAGCAAAGATCCCCAGGTGGGCGGTCGCATCGGGCTGGACCCCAAAGGACTGGCGTACGGCAGCGATCGCACCGGCATAAGTCGCTTGAACACTGGTGGTTGCTCGTTGAATGTGGTCGCGCTGTTCGGCTGGATCCCCACTATGACAATCGCTGCCCCCGCAGGAGGCTTCAACCACGTCAAAGGACGACGGGTTGCGTCCGCCCCG
>CAYNWK010000121.1:0-12879 GCA_964400875.1 uncultured Anaerolineaceae bacterium
CCGTTGTTTTTGCGTTATCGAATAGAAACCTACCGTTTTTGCGCAAAATCAAGGTGTCAGCCTTATTTTAGAAAGTGATCGCTGGCTGGTTCTGAGCTTTAAAATAGGGAAGACACGATCATGAACGCGCACGAGATCCAGCCGAGGGCTATACCGCCGAATAAAATGCTGAAAGATCGTTTCATGGTTTTATCTCCTTTTCTTTGCCCTACCCCGGCTACCTAGTAGGCAGTTGGGGCAGCTTGGATGGGAGTTACGCAGTTTACCGGTGATATGGAGGTGTTTGGGGCGGTTTCATCGGCCCAAACACCCCTTCCCTTACCCAGGTGCGTAAGTCCTGCAAGTGTCATTCTAAAATTTGTTTCTGTGAGCAAGCTTAGCGTAACCTGTGAATTTACTGAGAATTTCACCATGAATTGGTTTGAAAAATACCCCTCCCGCGATAGAGCAGGAGGGGTATTCCCACGTCGAATTGCCCTTAGCCGGATCTTGTATGGCAAATTTGGAAAAAAAGTAAAACGGCGGGAATTTCTTCCTATCTGGAGATTTATTGCTTCCGCAAAATCTTCTCCATTGCTTTTCCCTTTGCTAACTCGTCGATTAATTTATCCAGGTAGCGAATTTCCTGCATAGTTGGATCTTCTATGTCTTCCACTCGGACGCCACAAATCACGCCCTTGATCAAAGCCCGCGAAGGATTCAACTGAGGAGCTTCCGCGATGAAGTTCTCAAGGTTTGTCTGTTTTTCCAGTTGGGCTTTTAACTCTTCCTGGCTGTATCCTGTCAACCAGCGGATGATTTCATCGACTTCTGTTTTCGTGCGTCCTTTTTTCTCCGCCTTAGTAATATAAAGGGGATAGATATTTGCGAAGCTCATGGTGTAGATCCGAGGTTTTGTCATGAGACGTATTCTAATCCACATTCCGTACCTGAAGGGGGGGCTTCCCGCGCAAACCTCGCTCACCGCCGGCCGGTGGCTGGTCACGAGGATCGGCGCTCCCCTATGATCGCTTTGTCAGAACGCAGTGCATCGCTCCGGCAGTGGCAACGTGCTCGGTGCAGTGGTAGCCCAGCGCGAGCGTATTGATGTTGGAGAAGAGGTGTTCGCCGGAACCCAGCAGAATCGGGCTGATGGCGAGGTGCAACTCGTCGATGAGGCCGGCTTGGAGATACTGGCGGATTGTGGCGACACCCCCGCCCAGCCGAACATCCTGTCCGTTAGCCGCCTGGCTGGCGCGCGCTAATGCCGCGTGAATGCCATCGGTGACGAAGTGGAAAGTGGTGCCGCCGTCCATAGCAACTGACTTCCGTGGGTGATGGGTTAGTACGAAAACCGGGGTGTGGTAGGGAGGTGAATCGCCCCACCATCCCTTCCAATTGTCATCCGGCCAGGAGCCTCGAATCGGGCCGAACATGTTGCGCCCCAGAATCCAGGCGCCGATGTTGTTGAAGCCACGGGCCACAAACTCGTCATCCACGCCTGTGGTGCCGCCTTCGTTGCCGTACGTCTGTTGAAACGTCCGGGTTGCAACTATCCAATCGTGGAGGGATTCGCCGCCGACGCCGAGCGGGTTCTCGAGACTCTGGTCCGGTCCGGCGCCATAACCATCGATGGATATTGAGAAACTGTTGACACGAAGCTTAGACATGGATTTACTCCTTTATCCGTAGATCGTCAGGAACCAGGGTGTATGCCAGGTGGACCGGCAAGCACTCTTGTGAAAATTTGGGTGAAATAGGTGTGCGTGGGGGCTTCCCACGCACACCTATTTCAGTATCTATTCCTGCCAGGGCCGGGTAGTTACCAAATTCGAACGGGCTGAGAATCGCTTCACTTAATGTTTGCAGGTTGGTAAACGAGCGCAACGGCCCCGGAACTGAATGTCTTGGTATCCAAGAGCTTCAGCGTATTGATGCCCATACCCTCGAAAATGCGCGGCCCTTCTCCAAAAGTAAATGGGAACACGAGCAGGTGGAACTCATCCACGAGGTTATACTTGAGCATCGTGTTTGTCAGCTCGCCCACGCCATATTGCAGCAAGCTCTTGCCCGGCTCTTGCTTGAGCTTCCTGATTTCTTCAGCAACATCCCCCTTTATGAGCGTAGCATTCCATTGAAGCGGCTCCTTCAGGGTTCGTGAGGCGACATACTTGGGCATGCTGTTGATCCTATCCGCCTGTTCCCCTTGCCTTGCTGGCCAGACCTGGGCGAAGGACTTATATGTTTTCTGGCCCATCAAAAGCGCATCTGGCATAAACAGGAGTTCGTCGAGATACTTCTGAACATCCGGTGTATGGAATGGGAAGACCTGTTCCCAAAAATCCATGTTTTCCGTACCCATAGCCCCATCAAGGGAAACTTCAGCTTCTACAATAATTTTTCTCATATCAACTCTCCTTTCGCTATATTCATTACATAAATCAAGAGCAACTCCTGGCTCCACTTTGAGTCACGTCATCGTCAGGAACCAGGGTGCGTGCCAGGTGGACCGGCAAGCACTGTGGGGACGTACTCCAGCAGCTGAAGACGGCCGTCGAATGTCCGGCTGGCAACCAAGTCAAGGGCGACATCGGGATAACCGTCGTAGATCCGGTCGTAGCCAGTGCTCCCGGTGATTACGGGGAAGACGACCACCCGGAATCGGTCCACGAGGCCTGCCTTGAGGAGGGACCGGCACAAGCTGAGGCTGCCAAGAGTGCGCATTGGGCTGTTGCCTTCCCGCTTCATCTCTCTCACAGCCTCGACCGCATCCCCGCTGATCAGCCGTGTATTAGCCCATGACAACGGAGGCTGCAGCGTCGACGAGAACACCACCTTGGACGCATTGGTAAGTTCATTCACGCTGGCTTCTTCGTCGCTTCTCAGATCCGATTCCGATGCCCCAGATTGAGAGGCGAATCCGGACATTAGACGATACGTGTTCGCTCCCATCAAGATCTTATAATCGCGTTTGGGCTGCAGACCAAGCCAACCGAGATACTCGGGGCCCTCAAGCCCCCAAAAGCCAGGCCAGCCTTCCGCGGCGCCGTAGCCGTCCAGTGAAGTAATGAAATCCAGTAACAGTTCCTGCTTTGCCATCATAATTACTCCTTATCCTTTATTCGACTCGCCTGTAAGTCAAGTCGAGATCCTTCTCCCAAGATGAACCGTCTTTTGAAAATTCTCCCTTACCAATAATCGTATTGCCGCCATCTACAATGGCGCCTTCGTAGCGTTGGAAGAAGCCTGGTACATTTCGCCACCATTTCCAAATATTTTCATGGAGAGAAACTTCATACTCTCTTGAAACACCACGCTCGTCAAAATAGAGCATGAAGAATTCGCCTGTAGAATCGTCGCTTCCGATAATGGCGATACCGCTGGGAATTCTGGGATCATCGATTTCCGAACGCCACATCAAAAATGCCCCATTCTCCAGCCATTCGAACGAGGCGCGACCATGCAAAATGGTGTCTGGGAGAAGACCATGTGTTCCAGTCGTATTCCAGTTTCCGATCAATACGCTAAAAGGTTTAAGGGCTGGATTTGGAATGGAGGCTTCTTGCATGGAAGCTTGGTTCATAGCCCGGTTGGATCGGTTATGCATATCCTTTACCCGCTTTCTAAAGACCTGGTTTAAAAACCATGTCCCACACAGCAAAGATGAGAACGAGCAGTACGATCTGGTAGCCGACGATCCAACGGTTGAGCAGATCGCGGGCTGCCTTCAAATCGAACTCCATATCAGCGGTGAGTCTATCCAGCGCCAGCGCGATGCGACTCAGGTATACAGCGCCAATCACGAAGGCAAGCGCGAACGCTCCAAGCGCGAGCAAAATCCACAACTGGGAGAGTTGCCACGCCGGAAATATGAGCATCAGCCAGATACCGAAAACCAGCACCGCGATAACCGCGGGCATAAGCACGCGCAAGCCGACATAGGACAGAGTCCGCGAGAACTCCCTGATGAAGGAGAGGTCTTCACTTTGTCGCGCGCGTAATCCAATTAAACTGAGCATCACCCCTCCGCCGATCCAAATCATAGCGCCAAGGATGTGTGCAAATTTAAGCCAGGGAAGTAAGGTCATCGCTACACCTTCTTAAAATTCAAAACCGCAGGTCCCGTCGCTTAGATCGGAGCAGTGAAGCTGATCTTCGATGGGCTTTCAACGGTCACCTCTCGGGCGCTGGCCGTCTCCCGGCGATTGAGGCAGTACCACTAGACCGCGTAGCTACCCGCAACGAGGCTCATGCTGAAGGTCTGAAGTGGGTGGCGGCAGGTTGCTCTTTGGCGGCAAATTCTTATGCAACCGATTCGGTTTGAACTTCTCCCGCGCGTTCATACTTAGCAGCGATAATCCCTTTTGGCGAAATTTTGCCGTCTGATAATTTGAAAGCCGCTGGAATCGTACCCTCAACAAAGAGACGCTTGCCGGTGCCAAGAGTGATGGGAAATATCTTGAGCCAGAGCTCATCAACAAAGTCGTGCTTCAACAGGGTTTGAATTAAGTTGCTGCTGCCCCAAACTTGCAGGTCGGTACCGTCCTCACTTTTAAGCTTCTTCACCTCTTCGACAACATTGCCAGCAAGAAGCACGGAATTCTCCCAGTCAAGTTTGAGTGTTGAGTCGTGAGCGGCAACATACTTTTTTACTTCGTTAATGCCAGACCAACCATCGGCGTGTTTGGGCCAGTATCCCGCGAAGATTTCATAAGTTTTGTGGCCAAGCAGCAAATCAGATCTTCCGGACATCTGTTCTTCCATAACGTCGCCGAGAAAGTCGTCCATGTAGGGTCCCATCCACCCGCCGTACTTGAAGCCTTCCATAGTATCTTCCTCGGAGCCTCCAGGCGCCTGTATCACGCCATCTAGGGTTATGAATTCGATAACAATTAGTTTTCTCATGCGCTCCTCGATTGATTTTGATCTTTTAACCGAAGGTAATATCGCCACCGTCGGCCTCTTTTATCTCTTTGATCTGCTCTTCAATGTTGGTGCCGGTCAGCTGCGTTGACCGATTCGATTGTAAAGTGGTGTGGGTTTGCCTCCGAAACCACAAGCAGTCCCATCGCGACGTCGGTTTTTTGGTTCTGCCTAACAGCCATATCTTGCTCCTATAAAGTCACCGGCGTCCTGCGATCCGGTGAAGCGTGCGGATCGAGCACCCAATGCTCCAACGCTACGGCGCGATATAGGCGATAAAGACCAGGTGGGCACACTTCCTCTAATCTGGTGTCCTGCACACCATGCCCGGCGGTGTCTGGAAACCGTCCATTATAGATAACGAGACAGCGCTCAAGGTCACTGCCGTTCAAATCCTCAGCCGCGGCTGACATGTAAACGGCCTGCGCTTTGCCAACAGGAGTCTGCGAGTTGAATATTACGATGCTTATCTGTGAACGCTGCGCAATGTTGCGCGAATGCCTGGCCTCCGGAGATGAAATCCAGTAGAACTCCTTGTATTGTGAAGCTGTGAAGTAGACCGGCGAAACCCAGGGTCCCCCAGACTCATCGGCCGTGCCAAGCATCATGTAAAGCGTGGAGTCGATGCTGGCCTTTGCCATGGCTGCAAAATCCTCCTGCTGATCCATCCGGCAACTCCTCTGCCTACTTGACGATGCGGAGCCACAGGTGGATGGCTTCGGGGGTCTCAATCGTTTGAACGGGTTCGAATGATGAGACACGACGTACACCGGCAGTCGGACAGCGCCGGTCGGGCCATCTGCGCCCCAACCAGGGAGCGAGTCATCATATGTGCGCCGACCGCAAATAACCGCTCCGGTGGTACTCACGCTCTGAGAAATCAGATTGCGGTTGTATTCGTCCATGCTGTTGAACGCCCAATCATGAAGGTGTTCGCCCCCCTCTCCCAATGGTTTTTCGGGGGTTCTGTTTGCCCAGTGATGAACCCATCCAGGGACATACTGATATCGAAAAAGACTTTACCCATCGTTGCTCTCCCTTGATGTACACCAGGGATGCTAATGCGATCCCGCAACCCGGCAATGGGATTTCGTGACGAGCATTGCATCACTGGTAAGAACTGCAATCGCAGATCATGGATATTTTAGACACAAGAAAGATTATAAAGAACCACTTCACACTGGCAAGCACCAGTTTGTGATCAAACTATGGTACCACTTTGGTGATTACCCCCGAAAAATCAGATGGAACGCATCGCTGCACCAAGCCGCCGGACCCCATCCTGGATCTGCTCCACGGTGTATTCGCTGTAACCCAGGAGGATCCCCTTGCGCTCCATCGGCTCCATGCTGTAGTTGGCAACTGGCACGAGATCGACATCCTGGGAGGCAGCCGCACGAACCAGCGACCGATCATCCATCCCGGCAGGCAGCCAACCAACACAATGCATTCCCGCCTCTGCGGAAAAGATTTCCAGAGGCAGTTCTCGGGCAGCTTCTAGTAAGGCCGCTCTTCGTTCTGCGTACAATTTGCGCATTCTGCGCAGATGGCGTCCAAAATAGCCGTCGACAATGAAATCCGTTAACACAGCCTGTTCCAGGATCGGTGGATGTGTATCGATAAGTTTGCGCACGGTCTGGAAAGCATCGACCAGATTTGGCGGCAGGATCAGGTAGCCAAGGCGCAAAGCCGGATAGAGGATTTTGCTGAACGTGCCGATATAAATCACACGACCGGCATCGTCCAGTCCTTGCAAAGCCGGCAGGGGACGTTCGGTGTAGTGATACTCGCTGTCGTAATCATCCTCGATCAGATAGGCGTTGGCTCGTTTTGCCCAGTCGAGAAGGGCGAGCCGGCGCGGTAGGCTGAGGGTTACTCCCAATGGGAACTGGTGCGAGGGGGTCAGGTAGGCCAGGCGCGCCTGTGGCGCACGGTCAATGCCCGCCTCGATGACCAGACCTTCGTGATCCACGGGAACTGGAATAATCCTTGCTCCCGACCCGAGGAAAGCGCCGCGCGCTTTGAGATAACCGGGATTTTCCATCCAGACCGGATCGCCGGCATTGATCAACAGGCGCGCCGCCAGATCGAGGCCCCCTTGCGCACCCGAAATAATGATGATTTGTTCTGGTGTACAACGGACTCCGCGGGAAGCGATTGCATGGACGGCAACAGCTTCCCGCAAGGGGAGATAACCTGCCGCATTCTGATAGGTAAACGCGCTGGCGGGCAGCCGCCTTGCCCGGCGAATGACCAGCCGTGTCCAGATTTTGTACGGAAAGTTCTTCAAAGCCGGTATACCAAAACGGAACGGGCGTCTTGAGACTTCGATTGGCGAAGGCGAAAGTTCTGACATTTGAGGGGCTGCCAGCTGCAGCCTGGCATGGTCTGAAAAACGTGGTTTGAGGGGCTCTGGTGCAGCTGCATCCGTGGAAGTTTCCTTAACCTGAGCGGTCAATAAATGGTCCGGTGAAATCCGGGCAACATAGGTGCCGCTGCCCTGGACGCTTTCGATATAACCTTCCGCCTGCAACTGCCGGTAAGCATTGAGGATGGTGTTGCGTGAAACATTGAGCTCCTCCGCCAGGGCACGCGTTGAGGGCAGTTTCATCCCCCCTTTTAGCTCTCCAGAGAGTATAGATGATCGCAGGTTAGTGTACACTTGCTGGTAGAGTGGGGTATCAAATAATGAACTGAGACGAGCATCTTTAAAAATTGACATCTTTCCTCGGTATGATTTGGAAGTAAGCGTTGAAGTGACGATCGAACGTGTCCTATAGGTGATGGCTCGACCAGATTATAAGACGCTCATCTCCTCCTGGATGGGATGCACCTAAATACCGACAACATTTGCGTACATCCGTTCGCAATAACAGCTGGGGGAGGGGCAGGTTCGTGGTATATATGGGCTCGTGAAGTGGATCTATCTCTCGCCTCATCTGGACGACGCGGCGCTGTCTTGCGGGGGGCTGCTGTGGGAGCAATCGCAGGCCGGATACGACGTCGCGATCTGGTCGATCTGCGCAGGGGATCCGCCGCCGGGGCGGCTGTCTCCGTTTGCGCAGTCGCTGCACGAGCGCTGGGGTACCGGGCCGCGCAGCGCGGCGGACCGGCGGGCCGAGGACCGCGCGGCGTGCCGGATCCTGGGCGCAAGCCCGCGCCACTTCCCCAATCCCGACTGCATCTACCGGCGCGACCCGCAGAGCGGCGAGCCGCTTTACACGACGGAGCAGGCGCTGTTCGGGCCGATCGACCCGGGTGAGACGGGGCTGGTCGAGGAGCTCAGCCGGACCCTGGCCCGGGAATTGGGCAGCGCGGACAACCTGGTCTGCCCGCTGGGGCTGGGCGGGCACGTAGACCACCGGCTGACGCGGGCGGCGGTGGAGCGGCTGTACGCCCGGAAGGAGGCAGAGACCCCCGACAGCCCGGCGCTGTGGTACTACGCCGATTTCCCTTACGTGCAGCGCGAAGGCGCCGACCAGAGGCCGGACGCCGGCCTGGAGGCGGTGGTCTTCCCAGTCTCCCCAACGGGGCTGCGCGCCTGGCAGACGGCGGTGGCGGCGCACAGCTCGCAGATCAGCACCTTCTGGAAAAACAGGGAGGCGATGCGGGCGGAGATGAGCGCGTACTGCGAAGAAATGGGCGGAGTGCGTTTGTGGCGGCGGGTCTGACAAAAGTGATAATTCAAGTGGACTGACCGGCGATCAGCTTGCCTTCCCTCCTGATTTATGCTAAAATCACGGCGCGGCGATGGAAAAGTAAAGACTTTTTCGGGTCGCCGCTCGTCATTTTGAAGATGGATGATCGCAGGCTGACAAATCGCTCCCCGGGAGTGGTTTTTTATCTATAAAGCACGGATCTCGTAACGGGTCGCCAGCGGAACTTCTTCCGCGGCCTCGAGACGAGATTATGTTAAATAAAAGAAGGAAAGCGGGATGCCACCATCATTTTTGACCCAAGAAGGCTACGAGCGACTACAAGAAGAGTTGGAACACCTGAGGACGGTGAAACGCCAGGAGGTTGCCCAACGCCTGCGTGAGGCGATGGAAGACGGCGGCGATATGGGGGTCGATTCCGACGCGGAATACGAAGCGGCTAAAAACGAGCAGGCCTTTGTCGAAGGCCGCATCCAGGAGCTGGAGATTTTGCTGGCCAATGCAAGGGTCATCCAGGATACCGGCAACCGCGAGGTGGTCGAGGTCGGCGCGCACGTGACCATCCAGGAAGACGGAGTCGATCCGGAAAAGTACATCGTCGTCGGACGAGCGGAGGCCAACCCGCGCGAGGGGCGCATCTCCAACGAGTCGCCATTGGGGAAAGCCCTGATAGGACACCGCGAAGGGGACGAGGTGAAGGTCGACGCGCCGGGCGGGTCGTTCAAAGTCAATATCATCAAGGTGGCATAACCCTGGGGCCAGGAAGTTCAGCCCCGCGCAGATCGACTTTGCGCGGGGTTTTTGTTTAACGGAGCGAGAGCCATGCCGACGGAATACTCACAACTGGAGAAGAACCGCCTGGAAAAAGTGGAGCGCCTGCGGGAGCAGGGCATCGAGCCTTACCCGACCCAGGCGCACAGGACGCACACCAGCCAGGAAGCGATCCAGGCTTTCGAAGCCGCTGAGACCGCCGGGGACGCGGCGGCGGTGCCCGCCACGCTGGTCGGACGTTTGCGGGCCATGCGCCCGATGGGCAAGATCACGTTCGCCCACATCGAGGACGGGGCCGGGCGGGTGCAGCTGTTCCTGCGGGCCAACGACGTCGGCAAGGAACAGCTCGAGCTGTTCAACCACGAGTTCGACCTGGGCGACTTCGTGCAGGCCAGCGGCGAGATGTTCCGCACCCGCTCGGGCGAGGTCACCCTGCGGGTGGAGGACTTCCGGATGCTGTCCAAGGCGGTCACCCCGCTGCCGGCCGCCAAGGATGAAGTGGTTGATGGGGAGGTGGTGCGCCACGCCACGCTGGAAGACCCGGAGACACGCTACCGCCAGCGCTACGCCGACCTGGCGATCAACCCGGAGGTGCGCGAGATCTTCCGCACCCGCACGGCGGTCGTGCGGGCGCTGCAGGAGTTTTTGGACGGGCGCGGCTTTTTGGAGGTCGAGACGCCCATCCTGCAGCCGATCTACGGCGGGGCCGCGGCGCGACCCTTCGTGACTCACCACAACCAGCTCAAGCAGGACCTGTACCTGCGCATCTCCTTCGAGCTCTATTTAAAACGCCTGCTGGTGGGCGGCTTCGAGCGCGTGTACGAGATCGGGCGCGACTTCCGCAACGAGGGCGTGGACCGCACCCACAACCCTGAATTCACCATGCTCGAGTTCTACTGGGCTTACGCCGATTACCGCGAGGTGATGGACCTGACCGAGGCGATGATCGTGCACGCCGCCGACCGGGTGCTGGGCCGGCGGACGCTGACCTACCAGGGGCAGGAGATCGTGCTGGAGCCGCCCTGGGCGCGCATCCCGCTCAACGAGGCGATCCTGGAGCTGGCCGGGATCGACCTGAGCGAACACCCCACCGCCGAGAGTCTGGCGGGGGCCATGCAGGCCCGCGACCTGCAGCCCGACCCGCAGGCGACGCGCGGCAAGCTGGTCGACGCGCTGCTGGGCGACTTCGTCGAGCCCAATTTGATCCAGCCGACCTTCGTCTACGACTACCCGCGGGATATCTCGCCGCTGACCAAGAGCAAGCCCGGTGACCCGCAGACCGTCGAGCGCTTCGAGGGTTTCCTGGCGGGCATGGAGCTGTGCAACGCGTTCACCGAGCTGAACGACCCGGTGGACCAGGAGGCGCGCTTCCGCGAGATGGGCCGTGATTACGCGGCCGAAGACGAAGAGCGCCATCCCATGGACGAGGACTACCTGCGGGCCATGCGCTACGGCATGCCGCCCAACGGGGGCTTCGGCATGGGCATCGACCGGCTGACGATGCTGTTCACCGACGCGCCGAATATCCGCGAGGTGATCCTGTTCCCCCACCTGCGGTCAAGGTTGGAGTAGGGGTTTTTTGTTGCAATAATATACCATTAATGGTATATTATTCGTATGAAATTTGAAGAGCTTTTGACGATCGTCCGGGACGAACCGGTGTTCGAAAGCGGTCTCTTGCTGGTCGGGGATGTCGATGCGGTGGATGTGCGCCGGCAGTTATCCCGCTGGACGCAAAGCGGAAAAATTTACCAGCTGCGCAGGGGATTTTACGCGCTGGCGCCGCCGTTTCAAAAGCGCGCCCCCCACCCTTTCCTGGTGGCTAACCGCCTGGTAATAGGTTCGTACGTCAGCTGCCAATCGGCGCTGGCTTACTATGGCCTCATCCCGGAATATACGCCAGTGGTGGTCAGCGTAACGCATCACCGCCCGGCCGCCTGGGAAACGCCGCTGGGGAGCTTTGCCTTTCGCCACGTCAAACTCGATCTTTTTTTCGGCTACGAGCAGGTGGATTTACCAGGCGGCGGGTCCGCCTTGATCGCCCTCCCGGAAAAAGCTCTACTCGACCTGATTTACCTGCAGCCGGGGGGAGATGAACCGGCTTATTTAACCGAACTGCGCCTGCATAACCTGGACCGGATGGACGCAGAAAGGTTGGAACGCCTGGCGAGCCAGACCGATCAGCCGAAATTGAAACGCGCTGCGGACTACCTGAGACCGCTAATCGGACAACAAGCGGGAGAGTACAGCCGTTTATGAAAGATCACCTGCGCGCCTTCCTGCGCGAAAGCGCCTCAGCGCTGCAGGGGCGCAACCTGGCCCGTGAATACCTGCAAGCCAGGATTCTGGGAGTCTTGCAGCGCACGGGCGCGATGATCCCGCTGGCTTTTCACGGGGGCACGACGCTGCGGTTCCTGTACCAGATGCCGCGCTACTCGGAAGACCTGGATTTTGCGCTCGAACGCAAGGAGGCAGGATATGATTTTCGCGCCTATCTGGACGCCGTCCAAAAGCAATTTGCCAGGGAGGGCTATGCAGTAGAAGTGAGCGTGAACGACCGCAAGGTGGTCCACAGCGCTTGGGTTCGCTTTCGCGGCCTGCTCTTCGAGCTCGATCTCTCCGCGCAGGTGGAAGAGACTTTAGCGGTGAAGATCGAGGTCGATACGAGCCCACCGCGAGAGGCCGGATTGGAGACCACGGTGGTCCGGCGCTACGTGATCTTGAACCTGCAGCATCACGACCGCGCCTCGCTCTTAGCCGGCAAGCTGCACGCTATCTTGGATCGGCCTTTTATCAAAGGGCGCGATGTCTACGACCTGCTGTGGTATCTGAGCGACCCGGGATGGCCGGAGCCGAACCTGGCCATGCTGCGCAGCGCCCTGGAACAGACGGGATGGCCCGGCGAACACCCGACTGAAGAAAACTGGCGCGAGCTGATCTGGGCACGGCTGCGCCAGGCAGAATGGAGACAGGTCGCCGCCGACGTGAGCCCCTTCTTGGAGATCCCCGGAGAGGTTGACTTGCTGACCCGCGAAAACCTGGCCGCGGTGCTGTTTCCAAAGTCGGGTCCTACGGAGGCCTAGGGGCAGACTTCGTCTTTCGTGTGAGGCTAAATCCAACACAAAGAACTCGAAGGGCACGAAGGAAAAAAACACTGGTGTTTTTTGGGTCCGTTTTCGATTAGAATCGATGACACATGTGTACGGGGATAAAAAACCAAAACTTGATTTCAGCAACGAAGAAGCGAAAAATCAAGCAAGATGAGCGCAGGAACTGATTTCCACGACGACAACTCCCAGGAATCCCAGATTGAGGACGAGCACTTCGTTCCAGAATTCGGGCTCGATCTGGATCGCTACCTGAACGCTGGGCACATCGGCGGCGTGCACCATCTGATCCGCTACCTGTGGGCGTTGGAGGTATTGAAAGATGCGCCTCACATACACAGCTTGCTTGACATCGCCTGCGGCTCCGGTTACGGCAGTTATCTCTTAGCTACCTAAGTTTCGCCCAAAGTAACGGCGACATGCTCCCGGGCGAGTAAGGAAGC
>CAYNWK010000122.1:0-12785 GCA_964400875.1 uncultured Anaerolineaceae bacterium
TTAAGCGCCAGCACTGGCACCAGCGTAGCCGCCTGCAAGGCGGGATAGATGCCCGATAGCAGACCGATCACGACGGCAAAGAGCAGCGCGAAGCCCAGCAGCCAGGGCGGTGTGACCACGGCGATGGAGGTGGCCGGATAGCCTTGCTGGACGGACTGCCCGGCCATGTACACCAAGGCGAGTACGTTGATCACCTGCCCGGCGCTCCAGCCCAGGATGACCCCGCCGATCCCGCCGATAAAGCCGATCCCGGCAGCCTCCCCCAGGAAAACGGTCAGCACGTCCCGGTTGGTCGCCCCTACCGCTTTCATCAAGCCGATCTCGCGGGTGCGTTCGAGGATCGCCATCGCCATGGTGTTGGCGATGCCGATGGCCGCTACCAGCAGGGCGATGCCGCCAACCCCGCCGAAAGTCACCTGCAGGATCAGGTAAAAGCTGTTGAGCCCTTCAACATACTGCTGATCAGTGTAGGCCTCGTATCCCATGCCAACAATCGTATCGGTGGTGTCCAGGGTGTTCTTGACGTCGTCGACTTTGACCACCACGTTGTTGTAGCCATCCCGGTCGCGGTTGATGCGCTTGCCGAGGAACCATTCGTTCATCGCGTTCATGTCGGCCATGGAGATGTAGATATTGTAATCCGGCGCGGCGCGCATCTCCGGGAGCACCCCGACGACGTTGATGCGCACTTTTTTATTGATGGTATTGCCTTCCTGGTCCCACTTCATTAAATTCAAGGTCAGGGACTGATCGAGCAGTTCCTGGGGTGGGGGCGGCTCCGGGCTGTACACCCGCGGGTCGTAAAAGTTCTTTGGGATGCTGGCCCCGACCACCACCTCGCCGCGTTCCAGGGTGAGCCTGCCCTGCTGAGCCTGCAAGCCAAGCACGCTGAGGTCGCTGGTGTCAACTCCAACCAGGCTGCCCCAGCCTTCCAGGCGGCCGTAAATCAGGCCGCTGCCGCCCTGGAACCATTCCTGGGGGATCACGGCGACTACGTGGGGCAGCGCGGCGAATTCCTCCAAGACCGCATCGGTGATCAGGTTCACGGGTGTGGGCATACCACCCGGTCCAGGCACCGGTCCCGAGCTGCCCTCCACCGCGCTGTAATCGTACTTGGGTGAGACGCTTATCTGGGTCAGGTCGCCGATGCCGTACAGGTTGGAGGTGGCGTTCTTCTGCAAGCCGGCCGCTAGGGAGACTAGCACAACGATGGCCGCCGTGCCGATCACCACGCCGATGGCGGTGAGGGCTACCCGGCCTTTTCGACGGCCGAGGTTGGATAACACCAGGAAGAGCAGATCGATCGCGCGCATACAGCGTTCCTTGCGAGGCAGGTCTCATTCTGAAACCTGCCTCGTCGTGTTTGTCTCGTCCGGTCGCCGTGCTTACTGCAGCGGCTGCTCTAGGCCGGGTCCCAGCGGATCAACCCCCGGCGGCGCGGCATCGACCATCGCCGGGCGTCCGCTGTCCAGTCCGATCAGGCCGCGCAAGAAGCGCATGGCAGCCTGCCAGAACGTCTCCGGCTCGCCCGGCAGCGGCCCACCCGTGCCCGGCTCACCGCCCGGACCCATGCCCGGCTCACCGCCCGGCTCCATACCCGGGTCGATGACCTGCGCTTCGAGCACTTCGAGAGGGATCGTCATCGTAATCGTTTGGGACTGGTTGAAATCGTCGGTGTAGTCCACGGTGATCTGCAGCTCGAGCGGGCCGGGTTGGTTGGGCGTCAGCATGGCATCGAGCGGATAGTAGCCGCCGGTTTCCAGCGCGCCTACCTGCACGGAGCCGTTCTCCACAAAGGCGTTCTCGGCGGTCACCCGGAAGGCGCCCAGCACAGCGCTCTTGCGGCCCAGGTTGACGATCTGCAGCGGCAGTACGTTGGGCTGCCCGGCGAAGATCGGCCCGGGATCGCGGTAGAAGTTGATATCCACGATGGGCGGCTGGTGCACCAGCAGGGTGATCACCTGGTCGTCGATCTGCAGGTTTCCCTGGGGGTCGTAGTAAGCGAAAGAGATCTTGAACGAATAGGCGCCTGGGTTGGCGGAGACGTTGACGATCAGGGGCTGCTGCGCGGTGAGCGAATCACCGGGAGCCAGGTCTCCCAGGGACTGTACGTTGGACACGCCCAGGGGCGAAAAGTTAGTGAAATCGCCGCCCGAGGCGGTCACACCGGGCGCGCCCGGCGTGCCTTCCCCCCCGGGCTGCCCGGGGGATACATCCGCCCCGCCGGCGACCATCACCACCCGCCGGGCCAACTCGGTGCCAGAGTTATAGACCTGCAGTGCCAGGGTGAATTGGGTGCCCGGTTTGAGCACCTCCACGTCGGTTTTATAGCCGCTGATCACCAGCTGGGCGCGGGCGATAGGCGTACCGGTCGGGGTAGGCGTCGCCGTAGCTCCGACGCCGGAGTAGGTCGGCTTCTTCAAGTTGAGCGTCATGGTGAAGGCTTCGGTGAACGCCAGGCCGGATTCATCGACGTAGTTGACGGCGGCCTGCAAAGTCGCATAACTCAAGCCTGCCAGGGTGCTGTTGGCGATGAAGGATTGCTTGACTTTTTTCGATTCGCCGGGTTCCAATTCGCTGACCGCTAGCACACCGCCGGTCTTCTGCGGCAGGAAGTCCGCTGAGGAGAATGTCACGACCAGGTTATGCGCCCGCGTTTGCCCGTGGTTAGCCAGGTGGATCTCCAGCACGAAGCTGCCGCCGGAAGGGATCTGGTTGGGATTGGCGGAATACGACTCGATGACCACCACCGGGCGCAGAGATCCTTGCGTGGGAACGGGAGTCTCGGTCGGCGTCGCTGTCGTCGTCGGCGTGGTCGCCTCGGTGGGCGGCAAGGTGGCGCTCGGAGTCGTCGTCGGCGGTTCGGTCGGAACCTCGGTCGGCGCTTCCGTAGGGATGGGCGTTTCTGTCGGTATGAGCGTCTCCGCGGGTCCGGATGGCTCGGTCGGTATGAGCGTCTCCGGGGTGGCTTGCGGGGCCTGAACCGTGGGCGTCCTGTCTTTAGAGGCGGGAGCCGCCAGGGCATTGGAGAACACCAACCCTGACATTACCACGATCAGCAGAGTTATTCGTAATATGTGCGAGCGATTCATGTTTACCTCTTGCGTAAGCCCTAACCCGTTTACAGGAGCCGGTCCACCACGCGACCGTCCAGCAGGTTAAAGACCTGAGTGGCGAACTTCTTCAGACGGGAGTCGTGAGTGACCATAACGACGGTGGTGCCGCGTTGGTGCAGTTCCGCCAGGACTTCCATGATGCTGTCGCCGCTGGCGGTATCCAGGTTGCCGGTCGGTTCATCCGCCATGATGATTTCCGGGTTGTTCACCAGGGAGCGGGCGATGGCGACGCGCTGCTGCTGTCCTCCGGAGAGCTCCGTCGGTTTATGGTAAGCGCGGTCTTCTAGGCCGACTCTGGCCAGGAGTTCGATGGCCTGTTTTTTGCGCTGTCGGCCGGGGACGCCAGCAAAGCGCAAGGGGAAGGCCACGTTCTCCAGCGCGGTCATGCTGGGCACCAGGTTGAAAGATTGGAATACGATACCGACCTTCTGCCGGCGGTAGCGGGCCAGCTTGTTTTCATCCAGGTTTTCAATGCCGATGCCGTCCACCTGGATCCGGCCCGCCGTAGGACGGTCCAGGCCGCCCAACAGATACAGCAGCGTGCTTTTTCCCGAACCGGAAGGCCCCATGATCAGACTGAAGGTGCCGCGCTCGATAGCGAGGTCCACTCCCGTTAAGGCGCGCACGCTGACCGGCCCCATGACAAAGGTCTTCTCTAGGTCAACGATCTGGATGAAGGCTGCGCTCATGGCCAATTTAGAAAAAAGGTTGGATGAACTTCGCGCCGCCGAGCTGGCCCAGGCCGTAGGGGATCAACGCCTGCAAAGCCAGGACGACGAGCATGGTGATCAGTACGCCGGTCAGGGCTCTGCCCATGGAGAGCTTGCTGCCAACCGAGCCGCCGATCGCCAGCAAGGCAATGTGCCAGATCAGGTAGAGATCGATCAGCGTCAACAACCCTACCAGGTAGAGCGCCAGATGTCCTTCCCCAGCGGGAGCAAAACCGGATAGCCCCGGCGATTGGATCAGGCGGTCGCTGTTTTGCATGAAGATCGTACGCACCAGATCGCGCAGCGCAAGAGGCAGGCCCGCCCAGGCGACCAGGTTCATGGTCATGCCGATCTCACCCCTGCCGCCCAGAGTGGTCAGCGCCAGGTGGACGAAACCGCCTACCGCCAGCCAGCCTACCCAGACCTGGGCTAATCGCGCCAGGCCCGGCAGGACGAACAGGAAGACCGGGCCGGATGTGGCCTCGATCGCCTGCATGTACTGGGCTTGCTGTTCGGGTGAATAATATTGGAAGTCGGGCGGCAGCGTCACCTCCCCCATGGCTGCCGCGGCCTGGCGGATCGTACCGCTGGACCAGACGGTCAGCAGGGCGGTGAGGCTCAACACCAGCAAAGGTGCCAGCCAAACTCCTTCCCGCTGGGCGGTAATTTGGGCGAAGGTCTCCCGCGGGTGGATCAAGACGTTCCACAACCATTCAGTTTTCCAGCGCCGCTGCCGGCGATTGGTTTCCAACGCTGCTTCAGCCATTCTCCTGGCCTCCTCGGTAGGTTCCAATGGACGAAAAGGGTGACTCGCTTATTCAAAAGAGGGTCCCCAATCTCGATAACGCAATCAAAAACCAGCATGCGAATTTCTACGCCGGTTTACGCTTAAAATATAGCCAAATACGCAGGTGAGATCATCCTGCGTTCTATCCATCGTCATTTTAAAAAGGAAGGAGGTTGACCTCCTACGAAAGTAGGAGGTCGATCGAAGAATTCACTCTACTTCAAGATTGGTCGGAAGGGGAAGAAAGGAGCGTGAAACTTGGCGGATCAAGCCATCCTGCAAGATCAAACCATCCTGGTGCTGATCACGGCGCCATCCGAAGCTGTGGGCCGGGAGATCGGCCGCGCGCTGGTCGAGCAAAGGCTGGCAGCCGGCGCGAACGTGATCGCGCCGGTCAACTCGGTTTTCCACTGGAAGGGGCGGATCAATGAGGAGGCAGAGTCGCTGCTCATGGTGCAGAGCCGGGCGGCGCTGTTCGAGGAACGGCTGCTGCCGGCGGTTTTAGCCCTGCACCCATACGAGGTGCCGGAGGTCATCGCCCTGTCCATCCTGATGGGTTTGCAGAGCTACCTGGATTGGATCGAAACGGAGACGCAAATTTAAGTTACCGGCGGCCATATGTCCGAAGGTAACTTGAATGTCATTCGTAGCGCAGCGCTTCCACCGGTTCCAGCCCGGCGGCGCGGTTAGCCGGGTACAGCCCGAAAAACAAGCCGACGGCCGCGGAGAAAAGAGTAGCAAGCAAGATCACGTCCACGCCGATGGAGGGGTCGATCGGCGTATTGCTGGCCGCGGCGATGCGCCCCACGACGGCGGAAATCAACCAGCCTAACGCGATGCCGACCAGCCCGCCCACCAGACTGAGCAGGGCCGACTCGGTAAGAAACTGGATCAGGATGTCGCTCCGGCGGGCTCCCAGGGCTTTGCGCAGACCTATCTCGCGCGTCCGCTCGGTCACCGAAACCAGCATGATGTTCATGATGCCGATGCCGCCTACCAGCAGCGAGATAGCGGCGATGCCGCCCAGGAAGATGGTCAGCACGCTGGTGATGGTATGGGCGGTGGCCAGGAAGTCCTGCTGGGAAAGGATGGTGAAATCGTCGGCGCCGATCTCCGTGCGGTGGCGGGTGCGCAGGATCTGGGCGACCTCCTCGGTGGCCTGGTTGACCGTTTGGGGGGTGGTCGCTTGGACCAGTAGCAAATCGACGCGGTCGCGCGACGAGCGGCGGATCAGGCGCGTCTGGGCCGTGGTCAACGGCACGAAGATCTGGTCATCCTGGTTCGAGAAAGCTGAGCCGCCTTTGGGCGCCTGGATGCCGATCACGCGGAAAGGCTGGCCCTCGATGCGCACCGTCTCGCCGACCAGGCCTTCGGTTCGCCCGAAAAGCGTTTCGGCGACGTCGGTGCCCAGCACCACGACGGAGGCGCGGCCCAAGATATGCTCCTCGCGGATGTAATCACCCTCGGAGACCGGGCTGTTGCGCACCGTGCTGTAGACCGGGGTGACCCCCATGATGGTAGTAACCGTGGACTCGCCGCCAAAGGAGACTTCGCCGCTGCCCTGTAAGACCGGGGCGACGGCTTCCACCGAGGGCGCCTGGAACGGATCGGAGATCGCTTCGGCGTCGCCCAGCGTGATCGGCTGCGGGTTGCGCACGTCCTCCGAGCCGCCGCGAAAAACGAACAACAGGTTGGTGCCGATGCCCTGGATCGAGCCGGTGATGGTGTTCTCGGCGCCGCGGCCGATGGACACCATGGCGATCACTGCTCCTACGCCGATAACGATGCCCAGGATGGTCAACCCGGAACGCAATTTATTCGCAAACAGGCTTTGTAACGCTTCGACGATCGCTTGCCAGTACTTCATGGCGACTCCTTCCCATCGTCCACTACGATGCCATCGCGAATATGGATGATGCGCTGGGCGAGCTGGGCGACCTCCGGATCGTGGGTGACGATAACGAGGGTCGTGCCGCGGTCTTTGTTGAGCGCCAGCAGGATGTTCATGATCTCGTCGCCCGAGGTGGTATCCAGGTTGCCGGTCGGCTCATCGGCCAGGATGATGGCAGGCTTGTTGATTAGCGCACGGGCTATGGCCACACGCTGCTGCTGCCCGCCGGAAAGCTCGTTAGGCCGGTGATCCATGCGGTCTCCCAGGCCCACCGCCCCCAGGGCTTCCCTGGCGCGCTCCCGGCGGCCTTGAACTCGACCGGCGTAACGCATCGGCAGCTCGACGTTGGCCAGCGCGGTGGCCCGGGGGAGCAGGTTGAAGGTTTGAAAGACGAAACCTACTTTGCTGTTGCGGATGGCTGCCAGCTGGTCGTCATTCAGGTCCGAGACCCGCTCGCCATCCAGCAAGTACTCGCCAGAAGTCGGACGGTCCAGGCAGCCGATGATGTTCATCAAGGTCGACTTGCCAGAGCCCGATGGCCCCATGACGGCGACCACTTCCCCCCGCGCGACTTTGGTGGAGAGACCGCGCAGCGCGTGCACTTCCACCTCGCCCATCTGGTAGACCTTGGTCAGATTCTGCGCGTCGATGACCCAGTCGTTCATTGCTGACCCACAAACGGCGGCGGACCGCCCTGATCGAAGGTCGTCGGCGGGTTGAGCACGATCGGGTCACCCACCTGCAGATCGCCTTCTAGTACCTGGCTCATCGTCTCCGAAGAAGCGCCCAGGGTGATCGTCACCGGATCCGGCCGTCCGTTGCGCAGCACGTAGACGACGCGGTTTCCGTCCCGGACGCGTACTGCCCGGTTAGGCACCAGCAGCACGTCCGTCAGCTGTTCTACAACCATGTTAACCGCTGCGGTCATGCCGGGCTTGACTGCCTCATCGGGGTCGGTCAGTTCGACCGTGACCGTGAAATCGACTACTCCTTGTTCCGAAGAGCCCACCAGGGCTACTTCGCTCACCACGCCCTGGTATTCCTGGTTGAGGATGGCGTCAAAGGAGAGGCGTACATCCTGCCCGACCCGAATCCGGTTGATGTCGATCTCGGAGACCTGAACGTCAACCAGCAGGCGCGAGAGGTCATCTAGGCGGAAACCCTCGGTCCCCGGAGCAACCTGGTCGCCCGGTTTGCTGACAACCTGGGTGATGGTGCCGGCGAAAGGTGCGGTTTGCTGGGCCTGGCTGATGGCCGCCTGGGCCGCAGCAACCCGCGCTTCGGCCGCAGCCAGATCATCCGGATCTGGTCCATCCTTCAGCCGCTCCCATTCGCGCTGGGCGTCTTCCAGCTGAGCCTCCAACAACGCTAGGTCGGCTTCGCTGGGGCCGTTTTGGATACGCTCCCAATCGCGTTGGGCTTGCAGCAGCTGGGCCTTGGCGGTTTCCAGGTTGGCCTGGGCCACAGCCTGGTCGATCGGGCTGGCGGTGCCTTTCAACGAGTTAAGCTGGCTTACCGCCGCGTCGTAGCGTTGCTGGGCGGCAGATAGCTCGCTCTGCAGCCGGGCCCGGGTGAGGTTATCCTCCGGTTTGTTCGCGTAAGGCGCGAAGGCCTCCTGGGCCTTATCGAGGGCGTCTTTGGCGATCACCACCTGAGCCTCGGCCTCGTTGATCAGGCTCTCACTGGCAGTCGATTGCGAGTAGCGCACGGCGCGTTCGGCCTGTTCTACCGTTTTCTGCGCGGTAGCGATGGCCTCCAGGGCGCGGGCTTGAGACAGCTCGGGGTTGCGGGCGTCTTCCAACGCCTGTTGAGCGTCCTCGACAGCCTGCAGGGCCTGCGCCTGTTGGATCTGCGAATTCTGCAGGTCGCTGAGAGTCTTCTGGGCGCTGACCAGGTCGGCTTGCGCCAAAATAACGTTCTGGGGCAGCGAGGTCTTGCTCAAGGTTGCCAGCGCCTGGCCTTCGGTAACCTGCTCGCCGACCGCAACGCTGACGGAGTCAACCGTGCCCGAGGTTTGCCAGCCCAATAATGCGGTTTGATTGGCGTGCACCACACCGGTGGCGCCGATAGAAGCGGTCAGATCGCCGCGCTCGGCAGGCGCGGTCTGCAGATCACCCGGCGCAGCGCTCTGCGCCCGGCCGCGAAAAGGGCCGAAGAAATACAGCCCGGCGGCTACCACGAGTATGACGACGACTGCGATGATCCATTTCCTCATAAAGTTCCTCCAAAATACCTGCCTCTTTGGTGTTGGTCATAGCAAGGGCTAGCCGTGGGCAGGCATGGTTATCAAAACGAGACCTTTATCCCCCACCCCCATCTGCGGAGATAATGCTCGAGCGGGAAGCGTCCAGGTTGAAGTTCTCCGGCAGGTCGATCATCAGGCTGTCGCCAACCTGCAGATCGCCTCCCACTACCTGGCTGAAAGCGTCCGAAGATGCCCCGATTTCTACCTCGACCGGCACTATCTGCCCGCTGCGGGGCACGTAAACGACGCGGCGCCCATCCAGGAAGCGGATCGCCCGGTTGGGGATTAGCAGGGCGTCCGCCAGCTGGTTGACGACGATCTCGGCCGAAGCGGTCATCCCCGGCTTGACCTTTTCATCCGGGTCGAGCAGCTCCACGGTGACGCTGAAGCCGACCACCCCGCCGAGATCCTGTCCCACGACCGCAGTTTCAACCACCCGACCATGGTATTCGGCCCCCGGCGCAGCATCGAAGGTCAGGTTCACTGGCTGTCCCACCTGCACGCGGTTGATATCGATCTCGGAGACCTGCAGGTGCACCAACAAGGGATCCAGATCGTCCAGGCGGAAAGCCCTGGAGCCGGAGGAGACCCGATCTCCCGGCGTGATCGACACTCCGGTGACCACGCCGCCAAATGGGGCAGTGATCTGGTCGGCTGCTACCACAGCCTGGGCAGCGGCGACCCGCGCCTCCGCCGCGGCGATCTCGGCGGGATCGACGCCGTCCTGCCAGCGCTCCCACTCGCGCCGGGCATCGGCCAGCTGGGCTTTCAGCACGGCGATGTCACCCGGGTTGGGGCCGTCCTGGACCCGCTCCAGGTTTCGCTGGGCGTCATCCAGCTTGGCCTGGGCGAGCATCACGTTACCCTCGGCGATCGTCGCATCCAGGGGATCGACCGGTTCTAACAGCCGAGCGTACTTTTCCTGGGCTGCGACCACAGCGCGCTGGGCGCTGGCCAGCTGGAGCTCCAGCGGTTTCAACGCCTTGCGCAGGCGCTGTCCGAAGAGCTTGTTAGCCAGGCTCTTGGGGTTGTTCAGCTTCTTCTGAATGATCTCGTATTGCTCCTGGGTCTGCTCCAGGGCTTCTTTGGCGAGCACCAGGTTGGCATAAGCCTGATCGATGGCTAGTTGAGGCGGCCGCTTGATCACGATAGCCAGGTTGAGTTGCGCCGCTTCCAGCTCTTTCTGCGCCTGGGCAACGCCCTCCAGCGCATCCGCTTGAGCCGCTTCGTTGTTCAGCCCGTCTTCCAGGGCGCGTTCGGCCTCCTCAACGGCTTTCAAGGCTTCGGCGCGCTGCGTTTGGGATAACCGCAGATCGTCCAGCTGGCGTTGGGCCTCGATCAGGTTGACCTGGGCGAGAAGCACATTCTGGGAAAGGGAATTCTGCTCCAACACAGCCAGAACCTCGCCCGGGTCAACCACATCGCCGACCTCGACGTTGATCTGCTCTACCGCGCCGGAGATGGTCCAGAATAATTGGGCGCTCTGGTAAGCCTGCACCAGGCCGTCCGCCCGGACCGTGACGGTCAGGTCGCCTCGAGAGACCGTTTCGGTTGCTAGGCTGGCGCCCCCCGCGCCGCGCAGCGCCCGCAGGCCCAAGTAGCCTGCAACCAGCACAGCGAGCAGAACGAGGGTAACGACTACCCGGTTTTTTACGATCAATGATCTCATCAATCTTCCATCAATGCGCTGAGGTCCCAGGGTTTACCCGACCCAAAGCGGGTAACGATGATCACCCCGATGCCCAGGCTGGCGAAGAGGATCTGTAACGCCAGGCCGAGATAGGGGGGGCGCGTCCAGGGAAACAGGATCAGCAGACCGGCGAAGAGGGCGACCAGCGGGGAGGTGTGCCCCCAACCGGCGCGGCGAAACAAACCATGCGCCAGCGTATAGGCCAGCACCAAAAAACCGCCGAAGCCGCTCAGAAAAAGCACCATCCCCAGAGCGATGCCGATGGGGATCGTGCCCACAGTCAACGCGGAGCTCACCGTAAGGGCGACGATCAAAACGCCGCTGAGCAATCCCGCCAGCGCCAGACGCAACAACGTGCCGGGCTGCCGGGTAAACACCTTGGCCAGGTTTCGAACCCGCCGGGGAAACAGATAAAACAGCAGCACACCGCTCAGGAATTGGGTGAACAAAGCGCTCAACGCCGAGATGAAAGCCGGCAGAGGCCGTTCCAAGATCGCAGCCATGAACGGCGGGCGGCGATCAACCTCCCAATGAAACCGGGTCGGAGCGCCATACGGGTCCCAGCCCAGCCAGGCGGCGGCGAGCAGCAGAACGATGCCGAGCAAGATTAACAATACGATCAACAAACGCCAAAAATTCATACCTCATTCCTTATCCGGGTTGAACCCGGTCCAATCGCCGGTTCCGCTGCGCAGCAGCCTGCCCAGGCTGAGCAGCGCGGCGAAAGCCAGGGCCAGCATCCCCAACCAGGCCGAATATCCCAGCGCCGCCCCGAACGAACCCTCAAAAGAGGCCAACCCGGCGAGGATCTGCTCCCAGAAGGGCATCACCCCGGCCAGCAGGAGGTCCCAGGCTGCCAGCAGCAGGGGCAGCCCCGATTCCGGTAGAGCCATCTCTCGAACCATTTCCATGAGCGGCGCAGCGATCAGCCAGAGTCCGATGAGCGCCAGAAGGACCCCGGCGCCCAGGTGCAGCCGGGCCTTCCGCCTGCGGCGGGCTCGCAGCGCAGAAAGCACCCGTCCGGCTAAATCCTCTGCGGGAGGCTTGCTGGGCAGTTGAGATAACCAGTGATCCATCTCATCCATGCTCTCGCTCCTCAAACCGGCGCTGCAGATCCTCTTGCAGCAGGGCCTTGGCGCGGCGCAGATGCGTGCGAACCGTGTTTAATGGCAGATCCAACGCCTCGGCGATCTGCTGGTATGCCAGGCCGGCGTCGTAGCGCAAGGCGATGACCGTGCGGTAGCCTTCCGGCAAGCCGGCAACCGCCTGCGCCAGCGCTTGCAGCGTTTCCGTTTGTTCGGCCAGTTCTTCCGGCCCCGGCCCGGAAGCTGGTAATTCTTCGCTTACCCCATCCCATCCGCCGAAGTCCAACCAGCGGTCCCGCCGCCAGCGATCGCGCACCAGGTTCATCGCCGCCGTCGCGAGATAGGGAAAAAAAGGCCAGTCCTCCCGGTAGCGCGGCAGCGCCTGCCAGACCCGCAAGAAAGCTTCCTGCACCACGCTTTCCGCTTCACCCGTATCATCCAGCACTCGCCGGATGATACGGTAGAGCTGCGGAGTGTAATAGGTGACCAGCTGTCCGAAGGCTTGATCGTCGCCCCGCCTGGCGCGGTCGATCAGCTGCCGCTCTTCGGATTGGGAAAGGCTAACCAAAGATTGCCTTCCTACTTAAAGCACGCACAAACTGGAAAAAAGTTTCAACATATCCAAAATTGTGACAATCGTCACACGATCAAGTGACATCCGCGACTGAAATAAACCTACTTTTGTCGGTATTATCTGATAGCTCAAGCCCTGGAGACCATCAGGAGGTAACTTCCATGCAAGCGATCCCCAGCGAATTCCTTGCCATCGACCGAAAATCACGCGCCCGAGTCCCATCGCTCGACCTCGAATACCGATCAGTTGAGGAACGAATTTGCGACTTCAAGGACGTGATCATCCCCCTGGACCCGGAATGGGCAATGGCGGAGGCCGCTCGCTGCATCCACTGCCCGGACCCTGCTCCCTGCGTGCAGGCCTGCCCGGCTCAAAACGACATCCCCTCGGCCATGTGGTTGATCGAACAGGGCAAATTCGAGGAAGCAGCCCAATTGTACCGCCAGACCAGCTCCCTGCCGGAGCTGTGCGGGCGGGTTTGCCCGCACGATAACCTGTGCCAGGGCTCGTGCGTGCGCAACCATTACAACGAACCAGTGCAAACCGGCGCTCTGGAAGCTTTCACCGCTTTATATACACGTGGAGAGAACGGCGCCGCGATCCCATTAGGAACTCAGACCGGCCGGAAGGTTGCGGTGGTCGGAGCCGGTCCCTCCGGGCTGGCTTGCGCCGAACAGCTCGTCCAGC
>CAYNWK010000123.1:0-3075 GCA_964400875.1 uncultured Anaerolineaceae bacterium
ACCCGGCGTCCAGCAGGAACAGCGTGTTCACCCCCCAGATCGCCGAGGTGGAGAGAGTGTACAGTCCGGCGATGATCAGGTAGTTGCGGATGATGGTTTGAGGTTGCAAGAGGCCTCAATTCTACGTATGGGAATTGCTCGTCAAACCCTCGAATTTAACCATAGAAAAGAGGGTAGAACAGGTCCAATTCACATTAAAGTCCCTCCCCAGCACGTGCTGGGGAGGGACTTACCCCGCTGTACGGCGGAGTTAGGCTGACTTAGGGGTAGAAAACCTGCTCGCCCTGGAACGGGACGGCCTTGAGCGAGGGGGATATCTCCATGCTGGCCTCTTCCTGAGCCTGCACCACCACGCTCCCCGGCAGGGTGACCAGGAACATGTCTCCAGCCTCCAGCACGTAATCGCGCAAATCCCTGTGCTGCGTGATCCAGACCCGGCCGCGCAGGCAGGTGATCAGCCGCCAGCGGTTGTCGCCTTCGATCCGCCAGGTTTCTTGCGCCCGCAGGTTGACCTGCGAAAGCGTTTTGTTGAGGTTGCGCACGACGCCCCGCGGCTTGCGGAGGGGCAGGACGCCTGCGGTTGTGTTGAGCACTGCCATAGCACACCTTCTTTGCCATTAATAATTTTCAATAAGCCTTTTGGCTCGAATTTCATCCCCATTCTATACGATTCCTGGATAAAATAACAGATGCAGATTATATGAATTGTAACCATAACAGTTTCGGTTTAATTCCAACTGTACTGGTTGTGAAATTCATCACGTGTACTAGTCGAGATAAACTACAAGGATAACGATGACCCCTAAAGACGCCGAATTCAAATACGAGCAGATCGCCGCGGGCATTGTCGAGCTGATCGAATCCGGCACCTTTGGCCCGGGCGACCGCCTCCCCTCCCTGCGCCAGCTCAGCCGCCAGGAGGGGGTCAGCGTCTCCACCGCCATGCAGGCCTACTACCTGCTTGAGGCTCAGGGCTGGATCGAGCCGCGCGAGCGCTCCGGTTTCTACGTGCGCGAGGCGCTGCCCGGCGCGCTGCCGGAGCCCGAGATCTCTTCCCCGGTGGCCGATCCCACCGCGGTGAGCATGCGCCAGCTGGTCACCCGCGTGGTGCTGATTGATGCCCAGGACCCCGGACTGGTGCAGCTCGGCGCGGCCCACCCCAACCTGGAGCTGTCCGCGGCCGGCGAGATCAACCGGATCATGGCCGCGCTGGCCCGCCGCATGGGGCCCGAGAGCGGCCAATACGACTACGTGCCCGGCTGCAAGCCACTGCGAGTGCAGGTCGCCCGCCGGGCGCTGGCCGCCGGGATGCGCCTGGTTCCGGATGACGTGTTGATCACCTCGGGATGCTCGGAGGCGGTCAACCTGTGCCTGCGGGCCGTGTGCCAGCGCGGCGACACGGTGGCGATCGAGTCGCCCACTGCCTTCGATACCCTGTTATGCCTGGAGGTGCTTGGCCTGCGCGCCCTGGAGATCCCCACCCACCCGCGCGACGGCATGAGCCTGAGCGCGCTGCGCTTCGCCCTGGAGCACAACCGGGTCAGCGCCTGCCTGATCACCAATTTCAACAACCCCCTGGGCAGCAACCTTCCGGAGAAGAACCGGGGCGCCCTGGTGGCGTTGCTCGCCGAGCACGCGGTCCCCCTGATCGAGAACGACATCTTCGGGGAGCTGTACTTCGACGAGCGCCGCCCGCCTGTCGCCAAGGCTTACGACCAGGATGGGGGCGTGCTGCTGTGCTCGTCTTTTTCCAAAAGCCTGGGCCCAGGCTACCGGGTGGGCTGGGTGGCGCCTGGGCGCTACAAAGGCGCGGTGGAATGGCTCAAATACACCACCAGCCTGGCTGCGCCGACCCTGCCGGCCTACGCCATCGCCGAGTTCATGGCGGGAGGCGGCTACGACCCCTATATGCGCCGCCTGCGCCGCGAGTACGCTCGCCGGGTGGCCTCTGCTTCACAAGCCGTGCGGCGGTACTTCCCCGAGGAGTGCCGCCTTTCGCGCCCCGGAGGCGGATTTATCCTGTGGGTGCAGCTGCCCGCCGGGGTGGACGCCCTGGCGCTGTACGCCCGGGCGCTCAAAGCCGGCATCGCTATCACCCCCGGCCAGCTCTTCTCGCCCACCGGGCACTACAACGACTTCATCCGCCTGAACGCGGCCAACTGGTCCGAACGGGCCGAGTCCGCCGTGGCGCGTTTAGGGGAGTTCGTGGCCGGGATGGGTTGATCGCTTTCAGGATTCTGCTTATATATGTTGATCCAGCCAGCTCTTGATGTCGTCCAGGACCTGTTCGTGATCCAGGTCGTTATGCAGATCGTGGTATCCGCCGGGATAGACCTGCAGGGTTTTGTCCGGGTGGGCGATCTGCTCGTATAGGTAGCGCGAACCCTCGGCCAGGTTCAGCCGGTCATCTTCGCCGTGGATCAGCAGGATGGGCAGGTCGATCTCGGCTGCCCGTTCTTTGACTCGCGCAACCGCCTCAAGGCTTTCGGTTCCCCACCGAACCGTTACTTTGTGGGTGCATAGTGGGTCCGTCAGATAGGCGTCCACGGCCTGCGGGTCGCGCGAGATCGCGGTGGGGTCGAGGCCCGGATCCAGCGAAAACCTGGGCCAGATTCCGGACAGGGCTCGGGCCAGCGCGATCAGGAAGGGGTTGCCCACTCCTTTTGGTTCGATGGGCGCTCCGCTGATGATCGCGCCTTGCAAACCACCTGAGTCGTGGATCACGTAATCCAGCACGACCAGGGCGCCCATGCTGTGCCCGTATAAGAAGATCGGCTTTTCAGGTTCCTGTTTCCCGATCAACTCTAGAAAAGCTTTTAGATCCCCCCGGTATTCTCGCCAGTGGTTGATATGCACGCGTTGTCCTGGAGAGCGGCCGTGGCCGCGCTGGTCGAAGGCGTATACCAGATAGTCGCCTCTGGTGAGCGGGTCCACCACGTTCAGATACCGCCCGCAGTGCTCGGTGACGCCGTGGACGAGGGCGACAACTGCGCGCGGTTCCGTCACCGGCCTCCAGGATTGGTAAAAGAGCTCCAGGCCGTTGACCCCTTGAAATTGACCTTCTATGTGTTCGAT